>JBAUMZ010000083.1:0-1550 GCA_049578985.1 Nitrososphaeraceae archaeon | reverse complement strand
GTAGATAGTTGATGATGGCTACGATATTGTGCTACCACTCTATTATTTGCTCCCTTCCAGGTAATAAGACATACCTCTAACCGTTCAAGTTTACATTTAACTGATCAAAAATTGTAAGTAGAATTATCTACGAAATAGTAGCAATATTAGGGCTCTGTTGAATGTGGAACGTAAACAAAAACGAACATGACATGTAAACGAAAACGATTTCTTAGACGCGTTAGACGCAGAGATAGATGAAAACAGCAAATGGATAAAGATAACACAAGACGAAACAAAACGACTCAAATTCGTACTGAGAGAAGCGCCAGAATATAAAGAGGATACCTTCAGAGGACAAGGAACAGGTGTAATGAAGACATTCTGGATTACAATTGATGTTAACTCTTCAAACCAGAAAGAGAAAATCTTCAGAACAGCAGACAAATCAACACGATTAATAAACAAAGCTCTACGCATGAGTAAAGATCTTGTCCTAGATATTACACGTGAAGGAACCGGAGCTACTACCGTCTACCGTCCAAGAGTTGTAAACCCAAAACCCGAATACAAAAACCAAGAATAGCAAACATGAGAAAAAACTATAAGGATAATCAGTATAGATCGCTGCCGTCATAACTACTGCTATTACTACTTCTTCTCCATCTATACAAATGACCTACAGGTACGGTCATAACAATAGTGAGTAAAAACTCTATATTAGGTTTAAATCCCTCATAGACAGGGTTTTACTGGAAGTTTACCCTAAGATTGATAACATCTTTTCACTCGTGAAAGTGATAAAATATCACTATGGATTTACTGAATAACTTGGCAAGTCATACGAATAAAACGTTGCACAACCACTCATTCTCTATAACAATACAGTTACAATGAGGTTGAGGACATAATCTCTACTACGTCTAATTTAATAGCTAGACTAATAATTAAGTGATTCAATATAATATATGGCTGCAAGTGGGCTGAAGTGTAGTTGGTTAGGCTGTGAATCTCAGGCTACAGAAGAGTGTGTTTATTGCGGCAGAAAATACTGTATAGAGCACAGTGTTGACCACGAACTCGAACGACACGGTAATAAAATATAGAACACATAGTTAGTTAGTAGTTATATTTGATGACATTCACATTCGCAATTCCTACCATTACATTGTAAGTGTCTGCCTGCTGCACATAATGGTGATTGATTTACTGGTGCCGCCTTTCTTTTGCGAAATATCATACTTAATTAATTAACTATAATAGTCAAGCCTATTATTGGATTTATTTCTATGCAGGTAAATAAGTGAAAGTCTTGAAGCAATCATTATTGGCTAATGCTTCTTATAAGGGGATAATAATTTCGAACTGCAGAACATTGGGTCAATTTCAATGCAAATGTTCCCAATTCACTATCCACTTCACTCATGATCTCGTCCTCCCCCCTCTATTAGAACAACTCTCACATCTTTGCTATCGATATCCTTGTAAAATGTCGCTGTTGTCTCTTGCAAAATAATATAATGTTCCCACTATTTCAATTCCACTGAATCCCCCACCTACTACGACAAGTT
>JBAUMZ010000082.1:0-5059 GCA_049578985.1 Nitrososphaeraceae archaeon | reverse complement strand
TTGTAATATGCATCATAACTGCAGTTCATCCAATTGTCCTCTGTGAATGACAACTGCCTTAAGGAAATTCATCAGAAGGCATTACTACTGAATCACCAATTTTGATTTCTGCATTTACGATGCTTTTTCTATCCGGAATATTAAGACGATATTCTTCAACAGCTCTAAATGCATTTGTAGAACTCAATAGCATCTGATGCGCCTCGACTACTAAGTATGGCATGACAGAATGAAATCCCTCGGGTATCGCCTAAATAACCATCTTAATTAAGATTAGATAAGAATTCAATTTATGCTAATATCAAACACTCTTTGAAAGGGTTTGTATTAAGGAATTAAAATTTGTAACATTCTGATCTCTTTTATATGTTCTTAGTTTCTCGATAATGCTGTCTTTAGACAAAAGATTTAGTATATTATCTATATAATGTGAAATCATTCCACTTATAAATAGTGATTGACTTGCGGAAGTTACATTATTAGATTTGTTCTTATTTAAGCTCGTACTTTCAAAATCTATAATGCTAACACGATCTGAATACGAGACAATTATATGATAATTCAAATTACTTAATTCTCCATGATTAATATTTGCCATATCCAAAATAAAGCATTGTTTTAGTATATTAGTAACAATATTTAGTACTCTATACTTGTCAAGACGGTGTTGTCGGATCCAATCAATAATACTTAAACCATCAATAAATTCCATGATAATTAGATTTTCTGAGAATTTAAATAACTTAGGACCTATGCCAATTGTATTTACCATTTGGTGTACTGAAGCTTCTCTTAACATCGTCCTCCTATTTGCATCCATTCTTCTAATCTTTAAAGCATATGTTTTATTTTTGATCCTAGCTTTAAGTACTATACTGACTGAACCTTTGCCCAGGATTGATACTTTACCAATCTGAGTACTTCCTTCAAATATGATATCAGTTATTCCCAAATCTTGCATCTCTCCAATGCGTTTAATAGATTCATGCGTACTTAGATTGGGATAGGAAACGATCTTTGCAAAATTGGATAAATTCGGATCAATTTTGTCAGAAAAATATCTTTTCAATTGTAGTGAGTTCATTAATTGCTTTCTTCACCAAATGTGTAGATTTAGTTTCATTTGCAGTATAAATTTGTGTTTTATTACTGAGGTCCGGAATAAGACCCTTAGTAATACCTATACTATCAATTCGTTTATTTAAAAGAAGTCTAACATAATCTCTTGCATTAGTAGCCTTTCTAGCTATCAAGGTGGCTATTCTCATCTCATTATTAATCCACATTAATCGTGCAACATTATTATTTTTTGAAATGAATTTACTAGAATCGTATTTCCTCGAAACCTTTGGACCAGTTTTTACCATGTATGATGGTAGAGTTATTGATTCTAACAAAAATATGAAAGCTGCTTCTGTCTTCTCGTCCGTAGTGCATATACTCCTTATAACATTAAACCCTTCAAGTGTCAATTGCTTGGAAATAGCGTTCATACTCTTTTTAAGTTGACCCCAAATCACATCTGGGCTGCGTTCACTGTAGTTAAAACTTACTACTAATATATTTGAATATATCTCGGAAAAATCGTTGGCAGTTCCTCCACTCTCTTGACGTATGAAGAATTCTATCAATGGTTCCTTTAGAAATGCTCTTGCTGCTAATACAAATTTACCAAAGTTCTCTACCGAAATTGCAGTTCCTAAGTTTCTCCTAGGATCTATTGGATCCAATATAATTACAGAATGCTTAAATGTTTTCTTTACAGTCTCCTCATCTATTGGATCCAACGAGATTATGATTTTTCCCTCTTGTATATGAGATAATGCTTCTAAAGTAGATTGAAATGAACCGTACTTAAGTATTAATACTTCTGTAACATATCCACTAAAACCATTTTTAGCAATTTGAGCTCCATATATTCCCAAGGATTTTAGAAATTTCTTTAACAGCCTTACTTGATCCCTTTTCTCCTCGTCCAACTTCTTTGTAACATACTCTGTATGAAATGGCGATCTATCAGCTGCACTTATCCAATTCCACTTTTCAACATCGTAACAAGGGACTATATTTACTCTTATTCCTTGAACAAATGCCTCAACGTAAGGATGATCAGAATATCTCAGATACGGTTGATATTGTTTTAGTGATTCCAATCCTATTTGCTTGCCAAGTAGTTCAAATTCTTCCTCGTTTATAGAACTGTTCATTTTGACGAATATATCAATATCTACATCACCTTTAAGCCAAGTTCCTTTTGCATAGGATCCTCCTAAGACTACATCTTTAATTTTTGTGGAGGATGCATGTTTGATTATACTTTCCTTGACTTCCTTTGCAACAGAGGATACTTCTTTTACCTCTCCTTGCATAGGTTTAGATAGTTCTAATGCTTTTAGGAGAACCGAGTTCAATTGGCTCATTTTGCATGAACTGTAAGTATATTTGAATAAATCGGACCTTTTAATGTAAGGTCACTTTTTTTTAAATGAAACCTATCCATAGTATCAGCACCAAAGATTCTGTTTCCCATTAAATTAGATAGACTATCAAAATCTATTTTTACTTGTTTTTTTAGACGAAATAATGTTAAATGGGGTACAAAGATCTGGTCCATTCTAAGTCCTTCCCGATCCAATTTTGATAATATGGTATGACTAAGATTCATCATTTTCCTTTTTCCATCATCGTCAATCCCTATCCATATGATTCTGGGAAAGTTCTTGTTAGGAAATGCCCCGATATTGTTGTACAATATCTTAAATGATTCAAATTCGACTCTCAATAGTTTCTCGGTAATACTTTTTATAATATCCTTATGTATTTCTCCCAAAAATAGAATTGTGAAATGAAATTTGTCTTTTTCTAACGGCTTAACCACATTTAAATCCCATCTAATGCTAGATGTCATTTCTTTTTGAAGATGCTCTAGAGCAGCTGTATTTGATGCGTCCATGGCAATAAATGTTCGTACAATATCATGCAATCGAGTATAACATCAGACGACCTGTAACTTTATAATATTCTTTCTATATTATACAGATGATATATTTCTAGCCACATCCTAACGATGTAGCATGTATATATACAGAATGTAGAATAGACTATTGATAGCCTATCTAATTATTAATGCCATGATATATAAAAAGCTCAATTAATAATCATTGGACTCTGCTGATTTAGTATATCGGAATGATCTCGCCCTATGTTAGTATTTGGTAAATCTACAAACGCTTATAACTCTATTTTTGCGATGCATTCATACTTTGGTGAATAACATTCTTCAAATTATTAAGATTTTTTTGATGATGTCAACATACGAACAAGCTCTCTGAAATACAACATTACATAGTAAAATATCTGTCCTTTTAAATGATTGATACTTCCAGTCTATTAAGATTAGAAGCGCCGGCTAGTACACTACGAATAACATGTTTTTTGAACCAATTTTCTAAATTGCCTACACTCACTCAAACTTACCGGCTTCATACCTTAAGGTATCGATTGTTATTAGTATTGAAAAAGGTGGTTTAGACTAGGCTTAAGATTCTTTAATCCTACCGCAGATGTATCAGATACCTCATTTTCAAATATTTTGATTCCATCTGATGTTTCTGAGGATTCTGAGTTTGTTGTGTCATAGAGCTTCCTAATTATCATACATTTTTGAGCTTGATTTTGGTAGCAGTGAAAACAGATGAAATCATGTGAAATTAGTCGGAGGCTCTTGGTAAGTATTTGGAAACACAATGGTAACATATGATAACAATGTTTAAAGCTTCAGAAACTATTCTTATATGTAATATGCAGGGACTAAATAGGAAGGAGCTGGACGATTACGTCATAGACCTATATCACAATCAAAAAGAGGCGTTCTAGCGATTCATTTTCAAGTCCTCAAGACTTTCAATTATCGTATACTATCCTGATTTAAGTCGAACTTGGAATAGTGCCAGTTTCTTCTTATCTTAACTGATTCAATTCATCATGGATTCGTGGAATTTGTACAATGAATTTACCACTCTTGAAGATAAATCTGGCCTTGAGTTCGCTTGTTCCATCTCTTTTGAGTTTCTATCAGATTTCTTGACATTCTCTTCAGATGAAGACATTGTCCCCACGTGATATTATATGTATTGAAAATATTTATACCCTACCTAATCTGAGATACTAATAATATGAGATAATGTGTCGATTTATTATGGTTATAATGCATATTTGTTTTCATTAATATGATTCTTATACATCATTGATCGGATTAGTGTCTTGGTCATATACCTCTAATCAACAGCGGAACCATATGTACTAACCATAGAAGTTCAATTCCAAGGTAATTCCAGGAATTAACAATCATTAATAATCACAACTGTAAAAGGAAGGCATAATACGAAGAAATGACCAGGATCGTATCGTTTCTGCCTAGTTCTACTGAAATCCTTTATGAACTTGGATTAGGAGATCAGGTAGTAGGTGTTACACATGAATGCAAATTTCCAGAAGGTGCCAAGACAAAACCCAAAATTATCAACTCGTCATTTGAAGCTGCTAAGCTAAGTAGTACCGAAATAGATAAGAAAATAGTGGAATTAATGCGAACTGGTGAAGATATTTATTCAATTGATGACAAAAAACTAAAACAGTCTGCCCCAGATCTAATCATTGCTCAGGGTGTATGTGAAGTATGTGCACCATTCACAAAGGAAATAGAGCGTGCCGTTTCTATGTTGGGATATAGGCCAGATATATTGGTTCTTGATCCTCATGATCTTGATGATATTCTGGTAAGCATAATGGATATTGCAGAACATGTTGGCAGAATAAAGGAAGGTCGCGAATTAGTAGTATCATTACGTAAGCGCATAGATTACATAATGGGAAAATCTGCAGTCAGAGTGAAAACAAATAACCAGATGTACAGACCAAAAGTATTATGCGTAGAATGGATTGATCCTCTATTTAGCGCAGGCCATTGGATACCTCAGATGGTGGAGATTGCTGGTGGCATCAACGGTATAAGCTCACGAGGAAGTCCATCCAGACGTATATCGATGGAGGAAATAAT
>JBAUMZ010000081.1:0-1754 GCA_049578985.1 Nitrososphaeraceae archaeon | reverse complement strand
AGACCCCTGCTTTCCTTGCAATATCTCTGTAAGTCTCTCTCTTTTCTAATAACGCCAGGACAAGCGCCTCCTTCTGTTTTCTGTCCATTATACATCTATCCTTTGTATCTACAACGATTTAGCTCTTCTGTTATCGTGTGTTATTGTGTGGCATCAACATGTTATTTCTTGTAATTATCTGTATCAGTCTGATATCAAAATGAGCTCAGTTCATACTTTAATGAAAAATGCCTCAGTAAACCCATATACTGTGTCAAAATGATTGGATCGTCCATTGATAGAAAAACAACACAAGATTCAATTCCTGATGGCTTCGCATTGGACGCTGAACTTCAAGATTAGCTGCAGCTGTAACTGCATATGCTAGCAATGACAATGACAATGATGAGAATAAGAATAAAAATATTGAAATGTAATTAAAACATCATCAGTCGTCGTGGCTTTTCCATATACAAAATTTATAAATGTCATGAAGTCTGTAGTAATCGTCTGCCCATTGATTCTGAGGAACAAAGCATAAGTGACGGGTTTTGAAGTGGATCGTCCATAGTATCTTTTTGCATAAAATCTTTTTGGTTGATTCTTTACTTCTAAACCTATAAGTTTGGGATTATTTCTACCTTTAGATTCAATGGGATAAACATCCAAACTGAGATCCATAGGATCTACATATTCACGGATTAATTGATGCAATTTGTCACCAAGTCGAGTAACATAATGATTAGTTCCTATTATCCTTCTTTGATATTTTGATTCTGATTCCTCTATCCCAATGATGATGTTACCCCCTTCATTATTAGCCATAGCTATGATTGTATCAAAAATTCGGTCATGTTGCCAGTCGTTTTCTTTGAAATCCGGCTTAAATTCAAGATCTTTGGATTCTGACCAGAGTAATCTTGCTTTTACTTCCTGATACGTCAACTTCAAGATAGGGTACTAATGCTTGTCCAGTATATCTTTGTATTCGGGATGATTTAATACGACATCAATGATAATGATAACGATGGTCTTGGTGATATGACATTAACACTTTAGTTATTTCATCCATAGACTAAAACATCAGAAGAAATAATGAAAAAAGCATTCCAGCCCCCACCTTCCTTTCGTGTAATCTAAATTAGTAGCTTCACAGATTCCATTTAGAACATAATTTTGCTTATGCTTTGACACCCTAAATCATCCATTTAATATCCTTTTTGGTCTAAGTATGAGGCTAGATCTCTTCCATGATATATTATATCTCTAATGTATTGTGATGGTGTTACGGCAGCGTCATTATTACCAACTTTTTTTACCATTATTATACTACAAATTCCCTCCAGTTTACATTCAGAGTTATTGTCGCTGACAGAAATGACTGGACTTCCAGACATTCCAATTTCAACAGGCTGATCAATACAAAAACAGTTATCTATCGAAACACGTTCATCTGGGTCGATTGCTCTTGCTTCGTCTTTGGATGGACATGTTATTACTTTACCGCACAGTCTCTTTAATGAAGTCTTATTCCAATCGATATCCTTTTGTGGATATCCTATTACACAGACTGAATTTCCCTTTTCCGGCATTTGATTCATAATTGTTGAATCATCAAAGTACCCAAAGTTATCACACTCCTTCTTAACAGTGTGTCTCACATCGAGCAATTTAGAAATCTTGATAGCCATAGCATCTACTTTTTCGTTGACATGAACCATCCCGAATTTGCGCATCTCGTCTAAACTTATCCGTAGTTGTCGTAAAGGATCGGC
>JBAUMZ010000080.1:0-2644 GCA_049578985.1 Nitrososphaeraceae archaeon | reverse complement strand
AATTCAAGTATGTAGGCAGTATTAGTAACTTATGATAATGAACCAGACTGCGAGCTCTGAATGCTCAAGAATTCTGCCCCTGTTGTGTTTCCGTTGCCATAGTTGAATTTCCTGCTTCTGCAGCTTCTGTCACGTCTATATCTGCCTTCGATGTTTAGACGTTGCCAGTGTCAATATCAAACCCAGCCAAGACGCTAGCCATAGCATTCTGTAAAGATATTGCAGTTACAGTCACGATGGATGCTAGTGAAACTGAACAATAGCGGATTTAACAAATATTTTTTATCCATAATTAACGAGAGATATAGCCAGAATATTTATGTCTGTTTGTTAACGCTACGTATAGAAGATTTTCATTTAGTTTGCTATCCAAGCCAGCTAGAATCTGAGTCTTTAATCCAATAGCCGTTTGGAAAATGTGATCTGCACACAGCAGTTGGTGTTATATCGATATATCGATATATCGTTAGGAGAAACTATCACAGATATCCACAGTATTTTTGAACTAAACATTGTTGAAGAGAGTATCGAATAATAATTTAACTCTGCCGTTAGCTCCGGTTCAGTGTATCTATTTAGCCGCCACCGAACCCCGCTCCGATAATGACTAATAATATAAAAAGAACTAGAATCAAAATAAATCCACCCCCATATCCAGCTGTGTTCATTGCGTCACTTCCACCCAGCAATTCTTTATCAAATCCATTTGCTTTTAACCACTCAAAAGCAGACAAGAACTGTTGTTGATCTATATTTTGCAACCACTCTTTATCAAATCCATTCATTTTTAACCACTCAAAAGCAGAGAGAAGCTGTTGCTCATCCATTCCACTCAGCAATTCATCAAACTCGGATCCTCCACCTTTCTGCAAGCCGATAATGTTTATAGCATTGCCGTCACCCTGGATTTCAGATTCTAGATTTTGACACAGCACGTTAAATGGAAAGCTCCCATTTCCACAATCATTTGCGTGGGATGCTGCCTGGTTCTTCTTATAGCCATCTGCCATTACAATATTTGCGCTTGTAACAGGACCTGCTGTAATTAGCATAGATGCTACTACTAAAACTATTGTTACTGGAATGCCAACTTTCATTCTCTAATATACAGAAGATCAGCTGAATGTTTAACTGCATTAGGCTAGTTTTGTAGCTCAGATATATGTTATTAATATTAGAGTGGGATTGAATAGAAAAATCATCATCGAATTACTGAGATCCAGGTATTTCTGCGAGCAAGCGGTGACTGGTGAATTACATCGGTCACATTGGGGTAGTGACGCACCCACGGGTTCCCCATTTACCTTATCGACAACTTCTAAATCGTATGTTCAAAATACGACCTTGCAAACTGAGCAGCTGCTCTTATTGCGCAAAAGATTAGAATTTTTCCAGGATAAGCTTCTGCAAATTAATTGGCGTAATCGGTCTATCATTCTTCGTCGTCTCTACGATAAATGGTGTTTTGATCTAAGCAAGCTTATTATACGAAATAAAAAAGTTGGCGACAAAGTTGTTGAATCCGCATTAATTAGCAAGCGTCCAATATGTCTTATCCGAGATTCTGACGATTCTGAGCTAGAAGTTAGGACTATTTTTATCTCGGATTCGTCTGATCCTTTGATCAATCGGAATTGTTTCATCTAGCAATAGCTTCAAAGTGTTCTTGAATTTTTGCATATCTTGGGTTATTTTTGATCCTTGTCTTTCTAGGCCAGTCCAGTGTTTATTGTTTCTAAAATTTAGAAATGATTTATAATTCGCTGCGGTTAGATTATCAATATTCTTGGGATTAAACATGTAGCTGTACTTTGATATTACTTCAAGCTCGTCTACAGCGTGACTTGGATTCTGTTTCCATTCAATATATGCTTTTTTGATAATGGTATGCAAATCCATGATTATTTCGTAGGTTTAACTAATACAAAAAGGGTTTGAATTGATGCCAGAAAACTCAATGTGACCGAACTTGACATTACTGTTATTCCATATAATAAATTCAAATTATTTCTTATCGTGATCAACTATAAATGATTCATTTTTGATGGCATGAAAGAATACAGGAACATTTTGTGTATTTGTTGCTTTGAAGCTCGCCATAAGCCAGTCTCCATTTTGAAATGTCAACGTTCTATCCATAAATGCATCATCAATAGCAAATGTGTCTGATATCAGTTGTCTGTCATATGGTCTTGGCATTGTACTTACAAAATAACTGTGAAGCTGCTGAAGAGCATTTGTATTGAGATGAGCAATTCTTTGTGTAGAAATCCATCCATGTAAGTTGTACTTACGTCCGTGTCTAAGTAATTTTTCTACAGCTCTGCTAGAATATTCTGTTCCATCCTCTTTTTTCTTATCATATGGAATAAATTCTTGAGCTTCATCAAAGACAAAGGCAATCTTTGGTTGAAGAGTGAAGCTATTTTTTCTGTATCTAAATACTCTATTGATAATTTCTGCACAAAATGTTCTTGCGGTATCGGCTTCAGGAAGATTGATTACAAAGATTCTTGGTACAGCATCGAGTAATCACAGGAAAATGCCACTTCTGCTGATAGTATATCACGAAAGGTACTGCAATTTCTAATAAGATCTTCGTGTGTTCTCTGGCTAGATGTATTATTATCCACATAACTTTTAT
>JBAUMZ010000079.1:0-2269 GCA_049578985.1 Nitrososphaeraceae archaeon | reverse complement strand
GTTTCTTAAGATCATATTTACTTTTTCTTGTACTAATCGTCCTAGCTTTAAACGCATACCATTATTATTTTTAAACTGAGAGACGAAAACATGTAATCTAACCTTCTGCCTAAAAAGTTCGTTTCTTACCTTTTCAGCTTCTGCACATTGAGCCTGAATAGACTTCAACATATCAAACGAATATCCTATGCTGGCATTCAAATCCTGAAGCTCTTTCTCGGTTCGATATTTTTGAGATAAGAGGCCTTGCAAGCCAACGTCTACCTCATCATATTGATGTTTGACCAATGCAAGATCATTTCCATATATTCCTAGGTATTCTATAACTTGTTCATTACCGATGTGTTGTACTTTACATGATCTGTGTAATTGGAGCAGACTTGATATTCCATTATCGCCTACCTCGTCATACGTCTTTGCAAGAATATGCATTCTACGAAGCTCCCAATATTCTTTATAAAGAAGCTGCACTTCTGATGCTCTGAGGTTTAGAGATATAGAAACCTGTAAAGGACTTTTCCCTTCCGAAAACATTTCGTAAGCTTTAGTGGAGTTTGGCACAACGGTAGCCGCTGTATCTTCAACGCTATAGTCAATATCTGAGGATTTAGATAAGTTGTCAGCTCCGTATTTCTGCAGAATTGGCTTGATATCTCGAACAGAAATTCTAGCAATTTTAGCTATCTCCCGGTATGACTTATTTTCTCTGTAAAGCTGTACCACTAGCTTTTCTTTCTCTGGAGCTATTGCCAATAGCTAATACTATTATGCTTTTCATATTTACGATCTACGTTTCAAGCGAACAAATTTTTCCATAAATTCTCTTTTGAATCACACATGATAGTGTTTTCGTATGTTTTCAGTGTTTTCGTATGTTTTCGAATAAAACTCAAAATGAGTTCAAATACACATGCCGCCCGTTTTCATGATAGGTCGCAGGATATTTCAAACATTAGAATTTCAAATGATATAAAGCAGATATACATACATAACTCTATTACTTTGAGATGAAATGAACAAGTAGCTATTAACCTGCGCTAATTGTGGTAATAAACAATATGTTCATCTAGAGTTAGTCGAAGTTTGTGATAGCTGCGGCGCTAGGAACTGGACCGCCTAAGTTTGTATAAGCGCACACCAGACAAATTCATTCAAAGTGCAGTTGGAACAACATTTACTTTCTAGGCGGTGGTTATCAATCCGCATTATACCTTATTATCATCAGTAGATACATTAAGGGATATTATGCACGACTAACAATAAACATTCAGCTTTAATAATTATTGATATGCAACGTGATTTTATTTTACCTGCTGCTACTGCTGAAATACCTGGTACAATTCAGTCTGTACCTAAAATACAACAGCTAGCTCAAAAGTACAGAAAGCTTGGTTATCCAATAATCCATGCGATAAGACTATATCATCAGGATGGATCTAATGTTGATTTATGTCGCAGAGGGCTTGTTAAGAGTGGAAAACAAATTGTCATTACTGGAAGCAGGGGTGCTGAGATCATGGACGAATTGAAACCAGCATCTGATATAACACTAGACTCGAATCTCTTATTATCAGGTCATCTTCAGCAAACTGGCGATATGGAATGGATAACGTACAAACCAAGATGGGGAGCTTTCTATGGTACGCCACTGGAAGATCATCTGCACAGTTTATGCGTTAATACGGTAGTTATTACCGGATGTAATTTTCCCAATTGTCCTAGAACAACAATATATGAAGCAAGTGAACGAGATTTCAGGATAGTATTAGTAAATGATGCTACATCACAAACATATGATAAAGCATTAGAGGAGATGACGAGCATTGGAGTATTAGTAATGGATACTTGTAAATGCATAAATTGGTTGGAACCGATTGGATTGGATTAAAGATAAATGAGCATGTAATTCTTCTTATGATATTACCATGCATAAAGCCTACTACTCGTTACTCTAGCTAGTTCAAGCTCCAATTCTTGATTAGGAGCTTTTAATCAGCTGTACAATATGGATACTCAGGCTTCACAAAACCATCTGCATCGCAGAGGTCTCCAATTGTTTTACAAAAGGCTGGATCATTATGAATGAGACAGTATCCTTCAGGATTGCTTTCTTGGGGGCAGATGACGTTTGGACGAGGATCACCCATTCCCGCACAGGTTCCACTCAAAGCAGGCAGTTTATTGGTAGCGTTATGTAAGAATTCTACACATGCTGCGATATCTGGATGCCAAGGACAATAATGTTCCTCTCCCTCAATTAGTAATTCAC
>JBAUMZ010000078.1:0-13147 GCA_049578985.1 Nitrososphaeraceae archaeon | reverse complement strand
TGATTGAACCAGGTCCATGTACTACTACATTATCAACATTGGATACCATAATCCCAACTTTAGAGCTGTCCTTTCCAGGTCCTGTGATTGAGAATCCATTCATGTTAATTACTGTATTTGGACCATCTACTATGATACCATCTCCACTGCAGTTAAGATTTGCAGTTAGATTTACTTGTCCACTTACGACTTGTCCACATGCTGCGTTAGTTGATGCCGCCGCCGCCGCAAATCCTGTGCCTTCCATATCTAATGGTGCAGTGCCCATATTCTGAGGCAGTACAAGAGAGTTGTCGTTACTATTGCCTGGCTTTGTCGCATACGCATTGAGTGAAGTGTGTCCAATAGCTAGCCCGCTTACTGACAGCATTAAAGCAACCGCGATAACTGCTGCAGACCTTGGCCTGTCTCTTTTATTTTCTTGATTCATTCCTAGTGACCTCCCTCGATACTGCTAAGGATTCTGGTATTGCTTTCTGTGGTTGCAAGTGGTGGTGCTAATTCATACATCTTTTCATAGATTTGCAGCAAACACATTCCTTTCTCTGTTGTTCTGTATGTCTGATTCCCGCTTTCATGTTCTATAAGTTTACTCTCCTGCAGCATTGTAAGGTATTCTCGGAGCTGAGCGAATGATAAAAATGCCTTGTACATTATTTTTGTCTTTGTGGCTCCTCCTCCATTTGCGGCCTCTAGGATAAGACCAACAATTTCTGTTCTACTTCTGTATTTCATAATACATTCAAACAGAACAAGAAAACCAGATATTTATGTGAACCTTCCGTTAGTACTCATAGTTAGGTTAGTATGTCTCTACCTATAGTATATAGCTGTCAATCCAATTCTAACTATGTGATCTTATAAGTATTCTTTCTACTAGAAACAAAGAGTGGTCTTCCCAAAATTCCCACATGGTCTCGAATAAATATAGTACGCTTAGCTCATAAATTATAGAAGGTGTTAAATTCATCGTACATGTAATCAGAAGATGAAAAATTCGGTGCATAGCGGGAGAATTTATATAGAAATCAATGTGAAGAGAATTGAACTTCAGAGAATTGCACTTGTAGAATCTGCTATGGATGTAAGTCAAAATCTCTTCCATATCTTTTTATATAAATATATTGCTACAAAAAAAATCCTAAGGCTTTCAGTATAACATTGTTAGGAAGAACAAGTTACTTACCACTGGTAAGTTACTTAGTTCAACGTACCTCTGCTATTGGAGGAGGCTTCATGATATCGACTACAAGAAACTGTTACTATGTGAGTTATTGGAAGGCAGGAAATATGTAGTAATGGAATAGCATATACGGCCTGGTCGGTTTATAAACCCAAGGAATGACTAATTTAAAGGCGAGAATGTGTTACTATGACACGAAACCCGTTGCCTATATAATACCTCCTCTAGGTTAACCGACCTGTGAGTAGTATTTGAGATAACATTCTGTCTTATTGTCATCTAACGACACGCAATGCGATCTCTACTTAGAGAACCTATCATATCAGTCAAATAATTGAAATCAATGAAAGGTCATCAGATCTCGTACAATCCGGAAAGGTCCTCTCAGCGATCGAAGTGCGTGAAGTAGGACATGTAATTCAAGACTTGCCAAAAAAACAACAGAATATTCACTGACCATAGACGGGTTAGCTTTTAGTTTGTCATAACGCTATCTCTACCAGCTAGTGGTCTCAAGAATTACGATGCATCCTGATCTCTTTTTAGTAGTCCTAGCCCTTGGCTATGAGGGGGATGGTGATCAACTTAATTTCGCTCTTGGAATCGGCACGGTAATACCGACAGGGGTTGCTTGTAAAAGTAATATTTTATATGTGTGTTGTGCGCAATTCCGAGTGCTGTACCAAAAGTACAATGAAGCAGACTTAACCAGAACCTAATACTTCATGAGTTAAGGAACTTCCTGTGGTAGTAGACAGGAAGGAATTTCATTGATGGGGCGCGGGTTCTGGCTTGTACAGGAGACAACCAAATCGGTAAATGGTGATCCCCATTCCAATAATTTTTTTGATGTTTAAGGTCGAACAGTGTGACTGGAGTTTAGAATTGTTAGCTTTTTGTGCTTAAATTAGTTGCATTGATGCATGCATTACGCTTACCAAAATAGGAGAGCTTTTTTAATCTAAGATCTGATACTTGTACACTATTTCTGTGTGTTTTAATTGTGAGGTTGCCAATTTTGCCTAGATTCTGAAGGAATTATAGTCAACAATTTATGAGTTAGTACACATGCGAATCGAAATCTGATCTCACCGGTTAAATATCAGAATATAATCATGCAAATTAATGAAAATTTGGCCACTATTCACAACAGTTTTATTATTAATTGCAATAGCTGTGGGAGCCAGTTTTATTACAACGTCTATTGTAGGGGTGCGTTATAATTCTTTTAGCGGGTCAATCTATAATGGAAGAAATGTTGGCGGTCTAGACATGGTGTATGTATATGTAAAAATGCTTGCTGCCTGCAACAGAGTTCGTAGAACATTTGAATAACGATAACAAAAGGATGGAGGTGTAATATATCTACGGCTCCTCGCATCCAATCTTTTAGTAGGTTCAGGCTTTAGCAAAGTATGCTTTAACATTTGGACGATAAAGGTAGTACAGAATCACACCATTGATTGCGATACCAATTATATGAGCAAAGATCCCGGAAGCAAGAGCCTCTAAATCGCTTGGTAAAGATTGGCTTAGAACACTACTTGAAATAACACCTGCAAGTTGTACCACTATTGCCACGATAGTCAATACTACTGCGACCATACGTGCCCATCCATTCCCTTTCAGTAATCCATAAGATACAACCAAATATCCGACACCAACTGCGAGTATGATGGCACCAATGGCTATTCCAAAGCCGCCAAAGAATTGCGTCAGTGGCTGCAGCTCTGACGCTTCCTGTGGCTGCAGTTGTTGTTGATCTTCAAATGTAACTGCAGAAAAAAATGCTCCAAATACCAGCAAGGAAAGCCCACCAAACACTAGTAGTATGCCGCCAATAATGGCCAGAATAGCTATAATCGTAACGCCAAGAGGCCTAGTTTTTGTTCCCGATTGCACCAAGATCTGCTCCGATAGTTCTTAGTACTTGAATAAAGGCATTTTGGAAGATTTTAGTGAAAATTATGTTTTCGTATCAGCTTGAAATCCACCACCGGATAGATGCAGACTTTCCTGAGTGGTCAAATCTAGGTTCGGCTTTGTGATATTCACGAGCTCTGATTTTGCTGCCTACATAGCAGTAATCTTCTCAAACAAGATTTCCAATGTCAATAATCCTGTCGTCTAGTCAGCTGCAATTGCTGGTGGAATCAGCGTCGAACAAGTCATTCCATTTGGCTTAAATGCAAAGAATGAAGAATCCAATCATGTCAAAATTAAACAACAAGCAAAGAACAACCACCATAAAGGCAGAGGATTGGAGGTGGGATCTCCTTGTCTCCATGTTGATTATCGCCTCTGTGCTCGTTGTCTTCGCGGATTATCTGTTCCCTTTAACTGAGTCAGAGAAATGGATCCTCAGAGTTATTGACCTTGGCTCTGTATCTGTCCTGGTAATTGACTATGTCAAAAGACTGCGTCATTCCAAGAACACTAAAGGTTTCATGTTGAAACATTGGTACGAACTTCCTGCGATGTTACCGCTCTTTGTCACAGGATCTCCGGAGATTGCATCCTCAGGAATACTTGTATACATTCGCTTCATCGCAATTTTCAGACTGATCCGCCTATACAATCTGTGGTCTTACATCAAGGGTGGTGAATTGCTAATACTTGCGACTCTCTCTACCATAAGTATCATTTTCGGAGCTCTGGGTATTTACATTACAGAAGTAGGAGCACCCGGTGCAAATATTTCAAATCTGAATGATGCTTTCTGGTGGTCAATGGAGACAATCACTACTGTGGCATACGGAGAATATTATCCAGTAACTGATTATGGCAAAATTGTGGCAGGGATAATGATGTTTGCAGCTATTGGATTTCTCTGGACATTTGTCGGACTGTTGGGATCAACGCTTGTATCGTTGAAGACTAAAGAAAAGATGGTTTCGAAGAGATCTAGTAGCGTGGTAGATGAAACGAAAGAGATCATCAAAAGAAAGATCGAGACTGTGGATACGCTTGACCAGAAGGAAATTGAGGACTTGGTCAGGATAATTAGATTACTCAATTCAAGGACCACGTAGTTCAGGTTGCTTTATGTCATGATGATGATGATGATGATGATGTATTCTAGCTAGCCGCACTAAATTCGTAAGAACATTTTGGATTTGTATTCCTAATGTCTATTCATGGCCTGCTTGGTTCTGGACTGCCGTCATCAGTACCAGACTGTTATTTTACTCCTATTTCACTTCAATGGAGATCTGTACTTCTCCATTTCAGCCATGGTGAGTTTTAATGATACTTCTGCTCCATTGTACCCCTCTACCTCGGATTTAGGTATTTTATATTCAGCGCGATCACCTTGTGAAGTAATCACTACAACATCTCCAAAAACTGCATCCACATTCCCTGCTCCTTCACCCTCCTTCGACCTAACATTCTTATGTACTATAGATTCCCAATTAACTACACCGCCGGACATTTTATCTCATTTTTTATATGGCATTGTGGGGTATTTAAGATAACCGCTGAACCCCTCCTAGGAGGTCACTGCGCCTCACTTGTTCATGTGAAACCAGACTTCATCGTGATCTTCTATCACATGGTCACAAGAGAAGGTACCATGGGTACTGCCCTTTGTATCATTTAAAATAAATGATATGTTGCAATAGCTTTTGGATTTATGTTAGTACAACTTGAACTAGCATCTCACATGCCAGTTGTTAAATCTTTTCTATAATCCTTTTACAGAATGTTATATATGAACAAAAATCGTAATCATCCGTCATAATAATGTTAGGAATGTTAGCTTACTAAAGTAAGAATATTAGAATACTGTTGATATATGTACTTATGAATCGGTATCAAAGCACAGCCTTGGTGGCAATAGGTGTAATCGCAATATTATTAGTCACAGCAGCAGTAGCGGCAGATCCGCAGGACGCAATGGCAAAGAGAAAACATCACAAACATCATCATAACAATGATGGTGGTAGTTCTGCAGCAGCAGCAGCGGCAGGTGGAGCAGCAGCAGCGGCAGCAGCCGCTGGTGGTGCATCAGCCGCAGCAGCAGCATCGAATTGATCGTTAAAGGAGCCAACTGGGAAAACCTTTCAACTTCTCCGCCCTTATTTTTTTAATGGGTTTCGCATTGAATGAATCTGGAGCCGTAGTTTGCTAACTATTTTTGTTAGTTTATTTTAAACCACGTATCAATCACATACACACACAGAGACTCTGGCCTTACAAGACTAGTCATATTAATCTGGCCTCATCTCCCAGTTACCGCTCCAGTATAATCTCCGGCGATCTTGAGTATCCCCTCCTCTGCATCGCACAGGTCCCTTAGTAACTCTAAGCTGAGTCTCATATTTGCAAGATACCGAGTTCCATTGTCGCTTATCGAAGGAAGCAGGCCAGTCTTCGTATATATGAGACTTCTCATTTTTTCTGGATCAGTACTTTCGCTTGTTAAGATTTCAACGAAGTAGAAAGGATCTGATCGACTGAAGGTAGGAGCCGCCTTATCTTTTGATCCATCCTTCAAAGATTGTTCTCTAACAAGTAGATCATTTATTAGTGCAGGGTCGACCTTTGAAAGATATGTCTGAAACAAAGTCCGTAATCCCTGAAACCCCATTCTAATGTCCTGTAAACCATTAGAAGATGGCATTCTAAATAAATTTCAACCTCTTTCCATACTCGTATTGCTTAACATAGTTATATGACATATAATTCCATAACAACATCAATTCCATACATCTAACCGTTAGTAATATTAACTTATTCTTTATGCATAGCAGCAAATATGGACACAGGATGAGGACTAAAGATGGGATATCTAGATTCCCCAACTAACCTTCTGATCTTTTTTTCTAGTAGTTCTCAGTACCCTTATCAGTCTGCTGTCTCCACTTGTGGGATCGACCAAGTTTTTGCCCTATATTTCTCAATATTGACTCCCCCAAAATACTAAATGAATCTACTTGCCCATATCCAAGTTTCGAGACACACTGATACATGATAAAATACGGATTGAGAAAAAGGGAAGGGCTATTGTGTTAGCCTTATCGTAGCGCTAGTCATCTAGTGGTTCCTCTAGTAGGCCAAAGACTTTTTTCAAACAGCCGAGATCGTTTCATTAGGAGTCAGCTATTACGTTTTAAGGACAGAACCCGTTGGATCAACTACCACCCATTATTCTTGGCATTTTTTTGGTTGTTAAAAGGAAATGATTGACCCAATTGAGATCGGAATTCTGTATCTTTGTGCCAATAGATGTCGAAGGCATGTACCTCCGGACCGATTACTATCGGGCAAGTGCACCATATTGCTATTCCATCAATAGTAGCAGAAAGAATTTCTGACCGCCTTAAAATACAGACAGCATCCATTCGCCTTCCAAATAGAGAAGGTCATTAGTATTATGCTGCCGCTGGATGAGGAGATACGAATATACAAAATATACAGATAGAAATACAGAATATTTCTATTCTGATGTAATGTATTCTATTTAGGGAAGATCTTCATCTGAACCTCCATTTCTTATTTCGCCGAGACCAATAATCTCCTCTATTGGAGCTGCCAGTGGCAATAACTTTTCCCCATCGGTAAGCAAAGCTCTTACTATTACACTGTGAAGTGATGGGTCGTCGAAAGTCGTAGCAAGTTGAACTTCTCCCCCTGAATCATCAACTGGTATTGGTTCTGATAGTGATGAAGTTCTTAACAATGTTTGATTTTCGGAATACACCTCCATTACTGCATTGATCGTATCTTCAGCCAAAAAAGTGGGATCCTGTACTGAGTAATCTAGAAGCATCTTTACCTGATTTCCTGGACTATCGCTCAATGGTGATAGGGGTATAAAGTGAGCTTGATCTAGCTTTAGAGCCAATCCACCGTTTGGAGCAGCAGTAGAAGGTACATCTGCCGACTGTACACTGTCATGTAATTGCTCTGCTGATGCCATTTGTTGTTCTCCTGGTCTCCCTGACTCTTCTAATTGCGCATTCGCAACTGCAAATGGCAAATGATTTGATCCACAGGTCACCGTAACGACTCCCGACACAACCAGCAATCCCATGAGAATTCCTGTTATTAACTTCGAATTGTTGTTCCTTAATAAGAAACGACTGTTCAATCGTGTCATATTAAGGAAATCTGAAATTGACATTATAAAGCTGATCGAAATATTGCACCTAAGTAAGAAATCGGCGAATTCTATAGAAGGAAACTCAATCATGTGAATAGAATAGATAATAGTTTTTGTATATCTGAGCGCTTGTGAAGTATTGAAAGCTAGTTCCTTATTAGAAGACACATTTATACTGTCATAGGGTTTATTTTTATTGACCGCTTGACTTGAGTTATAACTACGACTTAATCCTTGTTTTATCCTTGTAAGTGGATCTTGTGCTATATGCAGCTATCATTAATCCCTGTAGGCCAAATGAAACAGGTATCATGTATTCCCTACGATATCCTAAAGACAGTAACATGACACCCGGCTCTTTCCCGTTATTTCTAACAGAACAAGAATGCATTTGATGGTATCTGACATGCACACGTAAAAAAACTAAAATACTCGCTTTCTAATAGAAAACATATCTGATTTATGAATCTGTTTCGATTTGCTTAATGTAGATATAGTAAACTAATTCTCATGTTAGCAGAGTCACAGAACATTATAAGAATCAAAGATATTGAAGAAGAATGCTGAAAAGACAAATCTGCAAGCACTGCAGAAGGAAGTTTATGCATTAAACGCCACTGAATATTTTAGCAAACCAGGTCCAAGAACAATAATTGGGTTAGAAATATTCGGAAATAATCAATCCTTCTCAGTTTGCAGATCTTATGGTACTGCAACATAACTCATTTGAAAGAATCACAATAGATGTCGAGGGCGGGTACCTCCGAACTGATTATCGAGCCTAACCCAGAAGAGATCTTCTCTTTCTGTCTCCTCTTCTATCTAATACGGTAATTACTGCCCCAGCAACCAGTGTTCCTATTCCAATGATAAATAACAATGCTCCAGATATTAATCCAGTGAAAGGGACGACGCTTAGCTCACCGTTACTCTCTTTAATAGGTAAGTAGCCGAAGATACCCTGAATTTTGACTTGGTCAGCACCCAAATTATATAGAGAAAGTGTATAGATTCCATCTGTCTCCGGTTTAAACGAAGTAAAAAAATCGTTTTGACCACCTACATCAAACTTGTTTTTAGTTATTATGAATCCAATGGGGCTAAATACTGTCTGTTCCACAACTGGATTATCCGCGCTATTATTGGCCTCAACATGTAATGCTACCGAAACTGGTCGCTCTAAATCAGTTATTTCTAGAGTGCGATTCACAGACCCAGAAGGTTCGACCAAAACATTTGAGAGGATGATATTCTCGTTTAGAATAACGCTCGCAATGCCTACGCCATATGCCGCTGTTATGATTATTCCTATAACAACTAGAGCAACGCCTACCAGCAATACTATGTATCCTCTCTTCAACATTCGTGTAGAAAACATCCATGACGTACTTCATTAATATCTGTTGTTTTTTCGAATAGGTAGGCGTTTAAATATATCAGGTAAGACGTTTGTTTCAGTGCTAGTGCGCATAAAAATGCAGCGTTATCTGCCAACAAGTTAGTTAGTGGTGGAAATGCTTTAAATGAAATTAAATCAATTGAGAAGCAATTACCAAAACACAGCTAAAAGTCAACTTCCCCCCCCGACAAATTAGAAATCTGTTGTGTCACAGTCATCCTATTCATGAATTCTTTCTGAATGCTGTTCTAAACCTTCAAAATACTACACCATATCACTAGAATCATGGTAGTTTGAACACAAAAAAGGAAATTTCATCGTGGATATATTCCGAAATGACCTTCCGCGCTTGGGCTTTAGGTTCTTATGAATGGATGAAAACATGACCTATGACCTCTTGAAGTGCATAATAGGTAAGTGCAATTGCTAGAGCAAAATAGTGAGAAAAAATCTGGACGTTAATGATGTACGATTATTATGGCAATTACCTCAATATAACTTATGACAAACTATTTGTAAATACGATCATACACATGATATCTATTCGTAAATTTGATAGACAAATAACAGAAAAGAAGACCACTGCAAAATATGTGCCAACAATTTTCATTTGCTTAATTTTAGTTGTGGGCCTGATGGCTACCCCTAGCTTGTCGGTTGGAGGGATTTCTTCTGTGTTTGCTGCCGATAAGGAATTTGACGTAGATGTTGATATTGATGAAGATCCGATCAAGCGTGGTGACACCCAGGACATAACCGTTACTGTAAGAAATGACGATACTGATAAGAGAGTCTCAGATGCAGACGTTAAACTAACAGTATATCCACCTGATAGCGATTCGACAAGTGCAAAAGATGGAACTGATGATGACGGAGAAGCTAAATTTAAAGTGAAGATTAACGACGATGCCGAAACTGGAGAATATGATGTCAAAGTCAAAGTATCAAAGAATGGGTATGATACAAAAACCGTAAGCACCTCCTTTGATGTAATTAAGAAACACCACGACAACGACGATGGCGGTGAACACAACAATAATGATGATGGACACGACTCATCCGCTGCTGCAGCATCAGCAGCATCAGGGTCTGCAGCCTCTTCCGCTTCAAGTGGTGGGGGTTCTTCTGCAGCTTCAGCAGCATCCGGTAATTCTGCAGCTTCTGCTGCCGCAGCTTCGGATTCAGCGGCAGCGGCTGCAGCAGCTTCAGGGGGATCCTCGGCTGCATCCTCATCATCATCCTCATCATCATCAGCTGCCTCTGGAGATCATCCGCAGCGGTAGTTGCAGTAGCTGACTAGAGTAACCAATGCGGAATCAGAAATCACCTCTGTCACCAATTTTAAATTAATAATGGTGGCTGAAGATTTCAAATTTTTTTTGGACGTGCGAATCATTATCTTACATATTTAAATCTGTGAATTCCTCATCCACATCTATTGGTGGATCTGGTAATACCCATGGTTTGAGCCCGAACGTGCTAAAGGTGAGCCGAACTGGCCAGAAATTCTGTCCGCTATATTAAATCGATTTTGAACACTGAACACGATTGTTTTGGCTGCAGAGCAGTCTTGCTTCTGGAGTATTTCGAAATAGATGCTCATTGAGTTAATTTCTTACGCAGGGGACCATGTTTTAGATTAAATTGAATCTTGAACTAACACAAAACGGTGGGACACCCGGTGGTTGAGACAATTTGTTTACCTCGGAGTTGTCGTTGTGCATCGCCTGCCGCCTAAGAATAAATCGTGAATGGTCGTTACCAGGCATATGCATGCCTCCGTGGATGTACGTTACCAGCTATGCATATGTAATAATGTTCTATCACTTATATAAATAAAGTAACTATACCAGATACTACTAGACATAACATAATGAACAAAACTATATTCGTTGGATTCATTACAATAGGTCTTTTGGCGGTGCTTCTTGCCACGGCTACAGTAGGATATCCTCAAGCAGTCTTCGCAGGCGGCGATGACTGCGATCATCATGATGATGACTGTGATGATGGCGGTTCGGCAGCAGCAGCAGCAGCATCTGGGGACAGTGCAGCAGCAGCAGCAGCATCTGGAGGCAGTGCAGCAGCAGCAGCAGCAGCAAGCAATTAATTAAGAACACCTCTTAGTGACGACTACCAATCGTCACCTTTTTTTTGTTTTATAGGAATTATTGCCCTCATCATCCTAACTGTCTAATTTAGATGTATTTGCTTTCGGCAAAAAAAGGAAATTGAATTACCAGTCAAATACTAGTATAAATCCCTACATGGTTTCTCGTTGAAGTCTTTCTTGCAATGACCAAAAATTTTTCTCTCCTTTAGGTCTTCCTAATGCAAATGCCAATATTGAGGTTGATCAGTGGTCCTCCCAAGTTACCTGGGTTTACCGACACGTCAGACTCTATTATTATCACTCGATAGATGAAGTTGACTCTAAAGCCGATGCCTTAAAGATAAGGACCGATACAAGATTAGGGAACATTGTGAACCTCTGCCAATGCAACGCTATTATCGTCTCCTTGGATCTGAGAATCAATATTCTGGCATGAAGTGCTGCTGCTTCCCTTATGTGGTGAGGTATTCACGTCACGCAATTCATTATTTCCACAATTGCTGGCCTGAGTCGTTGCTTGACTCTTTGCATATTTCTTTGCAAATAAATCATCACTGTTCTGAATCAAATTCATGCACAGTGCCGTTACTATTATACCTACAGCTAAAACAACTTCCTTCTTCATTTGACAATCAAATCAACCATCGATTGCTTATCTACGTTTGCAGACAATGTGCAGCAGGAACTATACTATCTATTTAACTCGATATTGTTCATTAGACTATGTCACATTCATTAGTTAATAGTAATTATTGCTAACTATTGATGTTCGAAAACAAGATTCTCGTAAGATGTTTCTTAAGATGAAGCATAAGGAAAGAAAAGAAAAAAAGAAAAAAAATTTCCTGTTATTTAGGTTGATGTAACTAGTTGCCTGCTGCTGCTGCTGCTGCTGCATTGCCTGCTGCTGCTGCTGCTGCTGCTGCATTGCCTGCTGCTGCTGCTGCTGCTGCTGCTGCCGAACCGCCATCGTTGTTGTCATGGTCTCTTTTATCGCACTTGTCATGGTCGCGCTTGTCATGGTCTCTTTTATCGCACTTGTCATGGTCTTTATGTTTACTCTTGTGGCGGTCGTCATGGTCGTCATTATGTTTACTCTTGTGGCGGTCGTCATGGTCGTCGCCGCCGGATGAAGCTGCTGCTGCTGCTGCAGAACCGCCATCACTTGATGATGCCGCTGCCGATGAAGAACCGCCTTCACGATCATGACCGTCACGATCATGACCGTCACGATCATGACCGTCACCATCATCGCCTCTGGATGATGATGCCGCTGCCGATGAAGATGATCCGCCATCACCATCATCGCCGCTGGATGATGATGCCGCTGCCGATGAAGATGAAGATGATCCGCCATCACCATCATCGCCGCCTGCAAAAACTGACTGTGGAGTTACGGAAAGCCCAGGTACTAGTGCACCTATTGCTAAAATAGCCGCTAAAGTTAGTGCTAATTCTGTTTTCATGTTTCACACAGAAGAAAAGTACATAATATTTAAGGGTTAAGAACATGTGTAACATAAGATTACGTTTAATTTCTAAAAAGTTTATTAGACGCGTAAAAGGCACGAGAAAAATCAAAGATTCAGAAAATTTTTGATACCTATTATGTTGTCTTCTGCGATTCCGAACAGGGCAGAGTATAGAGTCGATTATCCTCTAGGATCCTAGGTCCAGGATGAATCTGCACTATCAGATATGGATGAGATCATTTCTCATATGCGAAAGAAAAGGCCTATGCGTAATTATCTCAATAATGAATCTCTAGTCTATTTACGAAAATGGCTTAAGTAAATATTGCTCCCATGGTGCCATCAATTCTATCATAAGGCGTGAGAATGGCCGATGAGACCCACGGCTGACGGCTGAGGTAACGACTAAAAAAATGACCTGGCATTCTAGCTCATAAAATGCAGATGACCCATTGAACCTCTCGTGTTAAAAGTGAAACCATATTCAGGATGCCTTTTATAACCAAGTTCAGGATGCCTTTTATGCTAAAATGCGAATTATAAGCATCTTAACTGGGCATGTCGCTTGGTAGGGCGGCCCGCTTCTATCCTATCCAACCCCCTCTCATGGTCGTCCTACCTTTGATATTTTGTGGCACGGGTATATGAGCTGACTTCTTGAGTGAAATACATTGCTTGAGGAATGGGCTCGGACTAGCCAGAACATATCTTCTAACTGGTTATTACCAGTCCCAATAGATTTTTTATTCTAATTCCTGCAAGACGCGATTGGCTAGATCAGTGCATGGGATTATTTTCTTGATGAAACAATCAATGTCCTCGTCAGTAAGTAGGCCTTCTCTTATCGCTTCATAGTGTATTTCTCCGGCTGACA
>JBAUMZ010000077.1:0-15381 GCA_049578985.1 Nitrososphaeraceae archaeon | reverse complement strand
CAACAGTAGGGTCAGCAATAACCAAACCAGTGAAATACCATAATGGGACATTCCAAACTTTATTGCTTTACTTGCGGGGGTTGTTGTAGGTGTATTTATTGCCCTTTATCTTCACAGATTACGAGGTTGCTATGCTGCTAATTCCTTATCTCTTCGACTATGGGAGAGAAAAATGTACTCTTTACTATCATTCATTATATCACCAGCCAATTTTTTAAATCCTAATTTTTTTCATTCACATAATCTTGCCCGATTTCAAATGCATCAGTTATTGCCTTCTTGAAACTGTCCACCCATTCTTGTGAATATCTATTATCTCTTGCTTTTGCTTGGGAAAGCCATCCACACCACATAGAGCATATAATAGCCATAGTAAGAACATTATGTGCTTGGTCTCTTCCACCTTCTTGATCTCCATGCTTGTGTACAAATTTACCTTGTAATTCAAAAGCTAGAAAATGGATAGGTCTTGGGTATCAGAATATACGATGCCCTAATATTCTCTATAATCTATGCAAGTCTGCTGTACCTTATATTCATCAGTTACCTCAATTTAGAATTCTAATTACAATCTGAAGTTTTTGAGGTTTCTGAGGCCATAGTAAGGTTAGAAGGGTATGGTGCCAGGTGTACGCCTTTGGGTATTGGATTCTTAGGTGGTTACCTCATCCTTTTCCACTTCTTACCTACTTTACCTCCAGACCTACGTTCTGTCTACTTACTGTACTATAAGCTTGTCATTTGAAGCTTCAAAGCTAATCCACTGAAGTGTTGGAGTAGCTGGTACCTTCTAATTGATCAGAGCTTAGTAGACTCGATATTATTCGTTGTCCACCTTCTGCTGTTATAGTCATTACCGTTATGTCATACTCATTTATTCAAACTATAATTAAGGAACTAAACAAATTATCTAAACAAATTATCTAATTGTTAGCTGCCTGTTTGTTACACTAAAAAATCAATTTGTTATACTCTTTCTTATGCTAATACAAAATGAATTATAGGGGGTGTAGCTACGCGGCGATTTTATTGAAATGACCAATAGAAATCAGACAGCATTTGAAAATCAACTTTCAGCTGCAGATAAATTAATTGACAATATCGGTTGATTTAATCTGATACGAAAAGTTGCCTAATTTTTTTTCTGCTTAAGCTCCTGTACTTCTGCCATAAGTTTCATGACTTGATCTGAAAGTGTAGCTAATACATCATCTTTTTCCTGCAATTTAGCTTTCAAAAGAAAATCATTGCTGGTGGTTTTTTCAGCCAATTCTTCCACCTGCTTCTGTAGGACTGAATTGTTACCATTAATACATTGAAATAGTCTTAATGTAATCATCCAAGACTTCATGTTCTGTTGGTTTGTAATATACATGACCCATAGTTATTTCTACGTTTATGGGCTTCATGATTTGCTCTGCTCTAGATTTGTAGAATTTGCGATATCCGTGTACTATTTTCCACTCATGTCGCCGTGTTCCTTCCGTCAAAGGCTTACGGATTCCTTGTTCCCATACAGCTCTCTCAAGCAACCTCTTGATGCCGCTACTCTTCAGCTTCTTGGGACTGGTAGCTAATCCCCATCTTGCACCATAGTTCATGTTTGTTGTTTGCCACAAGTCACGCATAAGCCAAGAATTATCGTCTATCCTTTCCCCGTAAGAAGCTCTAAAGTCCATCCATTCTTTGAGCGCGTTGTAGGCCTCAGAAGTTACGAAGGTGTAGTATTGCTCAACATCGCCCGCATAAACGTCTAGCCTAGCGGCAATGACCTTTCCCTCATCGTTAGTTATCGGCTTTACATGTTTCCACTTTAGGTAATCCCATGCGCCAAGGCGAATGCCAGAAGAAACCATTAAGTAAATTATGGGTTTTATTCGTCGATCTGGATAATCAACAACCTTGCGAATCTCTTCTATAGTTGGAGCACGATCATTTGATGACTGTCTAGCCCTTGGCAGTATGGTTTCAATGGCCGTAAATTTATAGTCTATCGTGAAATTTAGGAAGGTCCTAAATATGAATGCAATATTTGTTTCTTATAAGACTGAGTGTTGCATTCCTGAACATAGTAGAAATTGGTATCTGCAGACTAATAAGTTGTTCGTGCTTTTGCACTATGTGTTGACCATGTCTTACTAATTTCGTATTCACTTGCAGCATAATCACAAACAAGAAAAGGACAACTAACAGTCAAATCATGATCGGTGAGATCGCAGTACAAATGTTCTTATTTCTTATGTGTATTAATTGGACGTCTGGATGAACAAATCTTCTTTTCTGAGCATTATTGTGGTAATCTTCTTAGTAGGAATATGGACTAGCTCAGGCTCGATGGGATTTGTAAATGAACAGGCGTTAGAGCAAGTGACTGAAGAAGTAGAGCAACAGGGACTTGGCTATGCAATGTACTCTGATCCACAGAGTAATTACACACTCCACTATCCATCAGACTGGCAGGTAGAATATAAAAAACCTGACACACAATTTGACCAACCAAGCAGCTGGTTCAAGTTGCCTGATGCAGTATCTATAGTTTCAATTGAGTTGTCTAGTTCTGACCTTACAAGAGAAGAGTTTGAAGATGGATTTCTAAAATATTATCCATTAATATTGCGTGAGAGGTTTGGACTTGGACCTGGACTGAAGATAGAAAATAAGACATTTGGATTATATGAGATTGATAGGTCTCCCGCAGGTTCAATAGTATTTACCACTCCACTTGATAATACTCTCGGTGCAAATAAAGGAATGTTCGTATCATCTGTTCTTGACGATAATCAAACAATCTCTATCACATATATATCATCAAGTGAAAATTTCAACAAGAATCTAAACAATGTTACTTCAATGATTGAATCGATAAGAATCACTCCTTTATGAGAAAATGGATCCTCTTTGATTCCGAATTAGGAATTAGGAATATTGAATGTTACCATTATTATTACTCTTCTCTGATAATCAGGTTTGACATCATCGAGTAAATGGCATACTGTATGGACTAGGAAGAGAATTACTATAATTGTATTAGTATCTTTTAGCTATGCAGTATGGTTTGATCTCTTAGATCCAGTGGTCTACTGTCCGGTCAAAGGCATTCCAATTAATTGCAAGTCAATAGGCGAGATATTTGGAGGAAATCAAATCTATCAGGTATGGAATATAATAGGTCATTTTATTCCTGTGCTTTTTATGTTCTTCCTTAAACCCCTTAGAATAGGGTATTTCTTGATAGTATTTTTAATCTCAACAGCCGTTATGGATTCACCAATCTGGGGAGTAGAAAGAATATTACGAGGAAACTTGCTATGGACCGACAATCATGTTCCTACTACTAGTATAGTAGAGTGGATCAAATATTACTACAATCCAATAGGATTTTATGGTGTATGGGATCATGGTTGGTTATTTCCTAATTTTCCAACTGCAGCAGCCATTTTTTGGAGCCTCGTTCTTAGAATAGGAGGAGTATGCTTCATCATTTGGTTCTCCACAAGATATCTTCATTATGAACAATACCGTTAACGCTAGCACCGTCCTCTGCCATGGCACAAGTTTTGACTACTGTCCCCAAAGGGGATTTCCGTTTTGTTGGCCAGCAAAGGGTTACGGGAAATCCCGACCATAGCATTACGATAAGCGGAAAGGTTGCTATACGACATCAGGGCTCGATTGCGACAATAACAGCAAAGGCTGATTCGGTCACAGCTGAGGTTCAATGTGTGAACCCCGGCGGAAATCCGTTTACTACTAAAGTAGCACAAATAGGCACGATGAAGCAGGGTGATGACTTTACCAAGAACAAGCAAGGCAGCAAAACCCTGAACCATATGTTGAAGCTAGGCCCACCTCCAACACCCTGACCCAACATCTGCCGAAGAGGTACAACGTACAAACGGTAATAATGCAGGCTGGGATACCCAGCTGGTCTCGGTTACTTATTCTGTTATCTCAGTAAGGGCAACGTCAGAACAAGGAGCAGATGGACCAGAACCGACATCTCCTGACTCAATCACAGCCTAGGCTACCTTCATTCTTTAATTTTTATCCCGCTACGATGGGGAGCAACTATTTCAAGTGAAATCATATATTTCTTCAACTGTTCCACTCTTAGAGCACGAGGATCTAGTAAGGGAGGTGGCAGTCGGTATCTGAGCTATGGCACGCGCAGCAGCATAGCTTCAATCCTTTCCATTCCAAAAGAAATACAGATTTAGCACATAGTGACTTCGCAGAAAGAAACCAGATCGTTACTGATTTAAGAAATATCGAACCCATGAATCTTAAATTACAACCTACTGGAGATTATTCGATTAACGTTATCGATAGTAAACTATCATTGATTGATGCTGAAAAGGCAACTTTAAGGGACATTATTCCAAGAAATAGAATGGAACTCATTTACAAGAAAAAAAGGCTAAAGGCAAAACAGAGGAACAAAAAATGCGGATTGTTCCTAGACGTCATGATTTTGAGATCCTGATTAGATCTCTTGTCTATGTTCCTATATGGATAATAAATATGAAAGCAGGGTTGACATACCCTTAGCACGATTTTTGGCCCCATTTGTGCGAAAGAACAGCCTCGGAATCCAGCTAAATATTAGCCGCCTACCTTGTATTTGACGTTATGTTGTTAGGTTCGGAGTCGGTAGTACTTCTGTGTACTGCGGCCGCCTCTTTCACAAATGTAATATAAGAGGTTCTAGGTCTGGGTTTTGATCCCTCTTCTATTTCTTCCATCAAGGTGCAAAGAACAGATTCGCATATTAATTACTTAGGCTTCAGCTTCAACAGATACTTTAGCTAATTGATTTTTTGGAATGTGACCATGGCGTAGCACGGACGGCGCCATGTCCTAATTAGGTGAGTTAAAATACAACCCATATTGCTTATGTCAGTTATGGCATTAGGCGAATTAATTGTTGAGGACAGAGGTAAAATAACAGGACAAAGGGTATTAGATGCCGATGGTCCTAAGATAGAAACATCTTTCACAGTGAGTGGAAGATACAAAGGGGAAGATGGGACTGATATGGGAACCTATTGTTCCGTTATGAGACAAGGAGAAGAAGATGGAGTAATGTATGGAGAAGGACAGGGAGTAGTAACAACTAGAGATGGTAAAGGGATGGCAACATGGACAGGGCAAGGAATAGGAAGGTTTACAGGTCCTGGAAAGATAAGCTTTCGTGGGTCATTGTTCTTTCGTGCACCTCCAGGAGGGAAGCTATCATCCTTCAACAACTTGGTCGGTGTCTTCGAGTATGAAGTGGACGAAGAGGGAAACTGCTCTTCTAAAGTGTGGGAATGGAAGTAAGAGAATCAGTTAATTTTCTTCCTCTTTCGTATCTAGTGTAACGTGCATAACATCCTCTGGATAGAAGTATAAAAGAAAACCGAAACTCCTAACTTACAAAGAAGAGGAGTAGCTGGGACGACCTCCATACCATGGATTGCTTATACTGTCGCTTTAAATCCTAACCATAAACATTCCACAGATGGGTTTAGGATTAGGACAACTAATCGTGACCTATTGTTTAAAAACATTGTAGCACTATCGCAAATGATGGGACAGAAATGATGAATTTTCTATTAGGAACCTATGTGTGTGAAAAAGGGGGGGGTGGAGATGGATGAATGGAAACCACGTTTGAATTCAGTACTTGGAGTTCTAAAACTGCCTGTCCATGAAACCAACTGGAATTACACTTTTTCTTGGGCTTGGCTACTACAGGATCCTTTGAGTGCAACTATCGTTGTAAGATAAGGATTCCGAAAATAGCGATGGGAATGGTTTGAATTGTAGATCACGCAAATTTCATCATCGAGCTTAGATATTGGACTATAGCAAGGGGTATTTTCACTAGCAGTCAACAGAAATAATAAAAAGATTTCATTTCACAGAAATTCGTCACAATTAGTACAAATATCGCCTTGAAATAATTATTGGATTTGTTCTCTATATACTTAAGTTAATGAAACATATAGTATATAACATGGAATCGGACAGCGAAAAAAAGCGGAAGCAAAAGGGAAAAGAGAATCGCGATCGCGATGATGCTGGTATGCGCATGGGTCATCATTCAGAAAAAGCTCGTTCAGAGGAATCAGGTGGTGGCGATATGCGCATGGGTTATCATTCTGAGAAGGCAAATCCTCCACAAGACGGAGGTGCCAGTGGTATGCGGATGGGTTATCATTCAGAAAAAGCTCGTTCAGAGGAATCAGGTGGTGGCGATATGCGCATGGGTTATCATTCTGAGAAGGCAAATCCTCCACAAGACGAAGGTGCCAGTGGTATGCGGATGGGTTATCATTCTGAGAAGGCAAATCCAAGTAAACATTCTAAGCGTCTACATAAGGAAACTAAGTGATAGTGACAAAAGGCTCTAGGATATAATGTTAGTCCGTATCTTAGATCTGTTAGAGCTATGAAAGTAAAGCTCTTTTTGTCTGAATATACCTCTAGTTAGCAACAATTACAATTACAATGTTTCCTCTGCCCCAATCTCTTCCCCCTCTTCAAATTCTTGTTGCGTTGGAGTCTCGATAGTCTGGTTACCAGTTTGGTTACCTGTCTGGTTACCATCCAGCTGACCATATGTGGGAACGTATTCCTGATTAGTAACGAGAATTACTAGCATTATCAATCCTAGGAGACCAAATTTCCACATTTTTGTATTCCTCATCTACATTTATGCGAAAAGATACAATTTAAGGGTTTATTATAATCTCTGAGGATTGTTCGGTTTACAGTAGCGCCACAACTAAGAACGTGAACCTTTAAAACATTGGCAACTCCAAAGCAAGGGAAACTAGGAAAATTTCTCAGATGCTTTTATCACACGTTGCAGATGTCTCTATACATGGTTTGTAGGGAAGACGCCAGTAAGTCGAAGGCCAGAGATGTTGTGCTCGCCTATGATCCAGTTACGAAGGCCATCAGTCATCTATTTGATGAGTATCTCTCAATATGTAGAATTAGGGTAATAACAAAAACTTCTGAAATAGAAGCGAATGAATAGATGGAATATTGGATGGGATTCGATAGAGCGAAAAGTAGTTCGTAATCTTTCTAGTGATTTAGTAGATGTAATAAAAAGATGTGGATATCGTTTAGGTTGCTGGTATTTTGTACCATGGTCTTCTTGGCCATAGGAACCATTTAACTATTAGAGATATGCCTACAAACCACCCAATAGCGATAATCGGTTCTATCCAATTTGGATTGTTGGTACCAGGCAAAATCCCCATTGCAGGTTCAATCCCGAATAATAGGATTGCTCCAATTGCAGCAGGTATTACTGCAGTAAAGACGATCATTAGGGAGATGGTATCCTTCAAAGCTCTTGCAAGATCCTTGTATATGCCATGAGGTTGTCTCCACTTTTCTGGAGATAGCCAAGTCTGCATACCCCCAGTATACCAGTAAACCATACCCATGAAGAAGGTGGCACCGAGGATATTGCCCAAAGTTACAGGAACTAAATTATTCCACCAAGCTTGTCCCCATGTAAAGTCTGCTCCTTGAAAGATTGCTGCGGATAAAACCCAGTGGTTGACAATGCTATGTTCAAAGCCAGTTGCAAAAAACGTTCCTAGGGGAAAAGAAATCAACAAAATCTTGGCTATTACCTCCTGTGTTCTGAAAGCTCCCCAAACCGCCATAGTAACCATCCAGTTGGCGAAAATTGCACGCCAGAAAAGCTCATCCCAAGTTAACGTCAGTACTTTCGTCTCTCCAACGCCAACTAGAAAGCCTGAAAATAGAGGCCCAAGACCAGGTCCTGCAAATAGATTAGCCCCAATAATTATCATCCATCCTATTAGTACTCCGGCTATCCAATGACCTGAATGAGTGATGCTCCATTGATAGAATACTTCTCTCCATTTTGCCTGTCTTGACATTAATGATATGCCTGCAGTCATGTAATCTCCTGTTACCAAATTGGCACCAAATATAATTACAGCTACAAGCGCAGTACCAGGAAACACAACCCACATGAGGAACCGTCCAAGCCCCGGTGATAGATCTGCTGATACGGCCGCCATGATTATAAACGCGAAGGCAGCTGCAAATGCCAGATATGCCATGGCCTGCCATCCCATCAAGATACCTTGAGCAGGATTTACTTTGCATTTGGCAACACCTAGAGCGCTAAGGGTCTTCAGGGTATCGGGAAGTCCAAAAATGCCTGCTAGTAAGCGAGGAGGAGGAGGGAGTGGTGCTTCCCCATGGATGGTAACCTGTTCATTTCCGGGAGATGTCGGGGGTGTTGATGTTGCAGTGGCGGTATTTGTAATTGGAGGTTTCGCAGATCCAGCTGCAGATCCTGAAGGATTTGTGGCAGAAGGTGACATCTTTGTGTCAAAAGATTTTGAATCCATAAGATTTGGCAATGCATCTAAAATATCTTTATCTCTATCGATATTTCCACTCATTAGATAGCGATCCTTTACTACATTGATATAGTTAATTCGAGGATTCAGGTTTAAATGGGTATTTTTATTGTCGGTCGATCTCTGAGTTTAAGCACAGTGAATAACATGCTAATCTCCATGTCAGTACTTAACGCAGCCGACTACTTGGTCTTGTTTTCTGGAACTGGTAATCTGAAACACAGAGGGTCGAGATAACATTCGCCAATAATCTTACCTAAAGTCTCCTCACTTTCGTTTGTTTCAAGCGTAGAATTGACGTTCCAATAAGACTTTGCAGTTGCTTTATTAAAAAAACTACTCAAACTTGTAGATTCCCGCCATACATTAGATCCATTAGGCAGGATATTGCTAATAAAGATCAACCAAAGCGCCGATACGACCATAAATTTGTAATGATTATGCGCCCAATGCTCACTGTAAAAGATCAAATGATTAAATGGTGTGAACAATACTCTGAACTATGTTAACCACATTTCCCGTTATATAGACCCATCAGAAATGTCATATTCTTCAAATCAATCATATTACGCTGAACGGGGCCTTTTGATACTAATAGCTGGTTCACCTGGCTAGTTATATTAGAACAACTTAACTCAAAATAATCAGAGGTTTCTTGTGCGAACGAGTAATGTTGCACAATCGATATCCCCAGCATCAGGATACTAGCCAAAATTACCGAAAACCAGATGTTATTATATGTTATCATGATAAGTAACTCCACATATCCCCCAAGAGGTACATTTTAACACTGAAATTGATGAATTAGTAGTAAAATCCATTTGTTAAAATAAAAAGGTGGATGAGTATTAAAAGATTATAGATGGATTTAATTCTCCGCCCAAAGATCATGGGTGGAGGGAGAGCCGTTGCATTTTTACATTAGAATTTACCCGGCGCCGGGTAGAAGCGATCCGAACGCGTTAGTGGGATTGTATTGCCAATCGCATTCCTTACCAAACAACTATCTTCAGTATTGTACACCATTATGGTTCCATTAATTCTTAGTTAATAACACTATGCAATTTTGCCGTTCGGTATTTTGGATTGTATATTTAAGCAGCTCCGTGATAAAAATACTAATGAGAATGCTCTGATAACGTTGGATATGGCAAAAACTGAAGTTATGGCATCGCAAGAGGAAACAGCAGAAGCGTTGGCAAGAGTCAGAGAAAAAATGAAACAGAAGGGAATGACTTACACAAAATTAGCACAATCCGTTGGAAAAGATCCGATGTTTGTTGCTGCAGCCCTACACGGTCAGCATAAACTTGCATTTAGTGATGTTGAAAAGATCTCACAAGCTCTTGAATTGGACTCAGAAACTAAAAAAGCCTTTTTCAGATACCCATTAAGAACAAATTATCCATCAGAGACAGATCCTTTCAAATATAGGATACTAGAAGCGATAGCCCTTTACGGAGACGCTATGAGGGAGATGTTTAATGAATTATTTGCCGACGAAATTGGTCGTGGAGGAGATGGAATTATGAGCGCAATCGATTTTTCCCTAAAAATGGAGAGGGTGACTGGAAGTCACGGTGAACCTCGTCTTCGGATCGTAATGGACGGAAAGTACTTAGAGTATAAAGAATTTTAGTAGTAGGTGGATAGTGAGAAGTTAACGCCCATACCCCGTAACCCATAACTCACTTTTTTTATATTGCTATTAGTTTGCGAGAACGGCGTACCTATACCCAGTTTGATGAGTAATTGTCATCCTCTAAGATTATACTTCTCAATCTTTCATACTCATCTATAGTTATTTCTCCCGAGGCCAGTCTCATTTTAAGAACGTCTAGTGGCGAGTCCTTGGTCGCAACAGATGTCTGTTTATCTGATCTCGTCTTTTCTTTTATTTCATAGGTTTTTGGACCTGAATTATCGCAATAAACTTTCAATGTCTTACCCATCAAGTAGACATACGCAACAAGCGGCTTTTCATTTGAAGCTACAAACGTGGTTGTTACTGACTTGCGAGGATCTCTCATTGTCATGTTTGATGTCTGAGAGCCCGACGCAAAGGCGACTATTCCTAGACGTTCAAAAGATACATCTTGACAGTATTCATTATCAAATTGGAACAAAGCCAGACATGCGTCAACATTGTCATCTAAAGGATCTCCTTCTTTAGTCGGTTCAAGGATAAAGCCCTTACAAGCAAGAGTTTGCTGAACATCATAAGACGACCTGAATAGTTTCTTCATCCTTGCATCTTTGTATCCTTTAAGTGCTGTGCACTGCATCCGCTCTAGAAATTCATTGCCCTTAATAAAAAAGACAATCTCATTTGGAAAATCGACAAGTCCGTTAGGGTTATCAAATTGTGCATTATCCTTAATGCCATATCTTAAATCATTAATTGTAATGACCGTATAATCGCCATATTCATGACCTTGAGGTACTGAGCTAATCAAACTGTGATCGACTTTAACAATTCCTTTCCAAAGATGTTCCAAATATGAATATGAATGGCCTGAATAAAGCACTAACATCAATTTAGATGCGACTATATTAAATTTTAATCTGCCCTCTATGGAAGTGGATTTATTCGCTGTCAAATTCTGATATGGATAATCAGAAAATGTTGAAATCTCTGTCAAATTCTGATATGGATAATCAGAAAATGTTATAATTCTAATCGAAAAAATTCAGAATGCATCATTCTACTTAAATAATACTTGCGACTTTATCTTCTGCATTGATAAAAAATAAAGAAATTATTGACGAATTAATAGATATTCGAAGTATTAGACCAGCTTTAATATCAGTTAGGTTATGTAATTCATCTATTCCTTCTGAAAACATAAAGGAATTAGCATCTAGTATACGAGAACATGGACTAATTCAACCAATAACCGTTAGACCCATAAAAGGTGGGTTTGAAATCGTTGCAGGACATAGGAGGTACTATGCGTGCAAATTCTTACGCTGGAAGAGAATTCCGGCTAGAGTTGTCTCCTTTTCAGATAGAGACGCTTTTGAAATCCAACTCGTCGAAAATATGCAGAGAATGACGATGGACCCAATTGAGGAAGCCGAGGCCTTCCGAAAGTATATCCTGGAATACGGGTGGGGAGGTGTGTCAAGACTGGCAAAAGTTATATCAAAGAGCGAACAATACGTTTCAGCCAGAATCCAGATTCTAAAATTGCCCAGCGAGATCTTGGAGCAGATATCTGAAGATAGATTGAAGTTATCTCACGCATTAGAACTCACATCTTTAAATGAAGAACGACAAAGGATAATGGCAAGCGAAATCGTTATCAAGAATCTGTCCCTTAGACAGGTAAGAGAAATTGCTAGATATGAAAAAAGACATTGTGAAGCTACCCAAGACGATGATGGAGAGATTACCATCCCTGTGTCAAGTCAGGACCATTATGAAATTAATAAACAGATAAAATTGCTAAAGAAAACATTGCTTTCTCTCAGAATTTTGCTCTCCAGGATTGACGGCTTGATAGAGGAGAGCAACGAGAAGTTATATGAAGATAAGCGTGTGAAGATCAATAGTACACTGATGGAATTTAGGCTAGAAATTCATTCAATGATAGACCGAAACCTCAGGATCATTTCAGAGCTAAGGGCGCATCTGTGATCATCTATTCACAAATCAAAAGATTCTCTTTTCTAATTCTGTTTAACAATCTCGTCCAAGATATCAAGTAGATCGGATGATGATGCATCCTTGTTAAGACCTATTATTATGCTGGTTTCCACGAAATTGGCTAAAATGAATTTCTGGCCATCTTCTTCATACATGAGGAATTTTATATCATCAAAATTCAGCAGGCTGGTGGCGTTTATTATTCTCCTAATGCTCTTTGTAATCTTCTCGTTAGTCCTTTCACCTTTAGCAATATTCCTATAATGTTCGTAAATGACCTCTCCCATCAGGTTCAGCGTTACTATAAAAGAGATACTATCATTCCTTAACTTGGTAATTATAGCGCTGTTCTGATTTAGCATGAATATATGTATAGAAATACCATAAACTATTAATGTCTTTGCCTTTATAGAAATCTAAACTTCGTTTTCGGAAATTAAGATGGTTGATAAATTCCTAAACTGAACTATTTTTCTTTAATCCAACTCTGCAGAAAATCATAGAATTCTTCTGCAGGATAGTTAGTCGCCTGAACAAACGCCGGAGGTCTGACTATGCTCAGATCGAACGCGGTATATTTTTCGATAATGTCTCCAAACATGGTTCGATAACTGTCACTCTCCTGATTTGCAATTTTTGTGTTGGGGAAAATCTTTACGTTTATCCAATCGTAGTCGCCTCTTGTTCTAGCAGCAAAAGCAACAAAAGGGGCAGTCTGCAAATAGCTCGTGAACAACGCTACGCGCTCATTAAAAAATGGCGATGTCTTAAATGATATAAGTATAAGTCTGACAACAACCTGCTCAAAGTTCTTGTTAACTGGTTTAAGGGTATAGCCTCCGATCCTGCCTTCCTCTTCCAAACTTCTCATTCTTTCTAGAACCGCTCTTGCTGACCTTTTAAAGCCTCTTGATTCTAATTCGGTACATATTTGCTGAGAGGACATGCGTGCATTTTTCATGAGGCAAGATATTATAATATCACTGATTTCGTTGACATCCTTTTTCATACCTATAGAATTGTATTATGTATTCTTAAATGATTTTTGATTTAATATTGGTTTACATCCTACTCGCCGGGTCATATCTGGAGTATTAGAGGCCCAAGCCGTAGTGTGTGTGGACCTTAATAGTTCTAATATGACGATTAACTGGAAGGCGTCACTTCCCATTAACTCATGTAGGAGTTGTTAAAATTTACATAACTTTACGCAATACATAAGTGACAAGTCGAGAATACGCGGTGCTCTGAATCTACATGGTGTTTAACCGTTAAAAAAGTTAGCAACTCTATTAGTTTGTAGCTTAATTGATTCAAAAAAGTATCATACCGTTGTAGTTTCAGAACTTTCCAGTCTACACGATTATCTATACTTGTAGGATCAGAAATCTGAAGTTGATCTTCGAGTCCAGTTTTTATCCTATAAGATCCTCGTTTGAAAATTGGGATTCCTGCTTTCTGAAATAGATCATCAAATTCAGAAATGGTAAGAAATTTCACATGCGATGGATCCTTAAGATGTTGTAGCTGATTATACGTAGATGCTTTATCAGGATTTGGAGTTATATCCGCTACTATGATTTTTCCTTCGATACTACAAACTCGATTCATTTCCATGAGGACTGAAAGGGGATCCAACATGTGATGAAAACTAAATGTGGTAATGACGATTGAAAACGAATTTGAAGTATAAGGCAATGTCTGTGTCACGTCCCCTGTATCCCACCTTAAGTTATCCAATGCATTCATTTCCTGAAGCTTTTTGGCTTTTTTAATCATTGCAGGAGTTAAGTCTATTCCAACTACTTTATCACATATTTTTGCAAATTCAACAGCAAGTGAACCAGTGCCAGAGGCCACATCAAGTACAGTATCGTCTTTAGTTACTTGAACGAGTGTTTGTATCTCGTCAAATGTCTGCTTTACATGTTGACTCGATCTCTTATCAAAGGGGATAGCATGCTTTGTAAAATGATCGATAATCAAATTTCTATGATCATGTACCGGATCGTCCTCACATTTTTGAATATCCGAACGGCATAGAATGGGACCAGCTAAGTACCACATTTTCCTTACCTGCACTCCACAGACATGCTGTATTGGAAGATAAACAATCTGAAAAGAAGCGCACTTTTTGGGATGGTGGTCTCCTGAGTAACACGCCTCTACGGGAGCTGATCGATAGGCATAGGGTTTACTGGAAAGATGAGATTAGTAAACAACGGTGTGAAACTTTGGAAGGGAACGAAGAAAAAATGAGTAGTATTCCCGCACTAGACGTATATATTGTGGATGTCTGGCCGGCCAAACTAAAAGATGATCCTGTCCCCTCTGACAACGATTTCGTTGCATCTAGAAAAACTGATCTGATTTTGTTAGATAAAACAGAATATGAAGAGAGTGTATTAAAATTGATAACTCAGTATATTCATTTGTCAAAGAAACTAATAAGCGTCTTAAAGGAGTCGGACAGGGCTAATGAAATAGCAGGTATTCTCGATATACCTATTGTCGATAATACTCTGAACATGAAGAATAAGAAAACTTATCGTGATCTGCTGGAGGGTAACTTTGACATAGATAGAGTAATGCGTATTGAACGCAAGGATGACCTATATAGCACTGGCTATGCCGTAGAAGATTTTTCGGCTCGTACCACGAATCAATTGTTAGAATTAGGCAAACATGATGCATTGGATAAGTTGATTCATAGCCTATGTCATGTGGTTGACAATTTAAAAGAAAAAATATTCGATGAGGACGATAGACTACCTAGGGTTTCTGATGAGACTAGGAAGCGCTTAGATGAGCATTTAGAAAAAGCCAGAGAAGAGCATGATTACTGTAAAGCTATTGATCACCTTTACGACTTTGCGGATGAAGTAGATAAAATGGAATCAGAAGGTAAACTAAGTCATAATAAGGCTAATTTGCTTAGACCGTAAAGTGTCAAAACTGCACAAACGATATGCTTCATATGGGACCAAAAGCCACGTCAAATATGGTTCATAAACCACTGGCCCCACATGGTATAAGAGGTCAGTTAAATTATCGGTTCTGTCGAAACCATCCATTTTCTGAGATAAAGCTATGTAATAGCACAATACCATAGATCTGGTGAAAGAATCAAGATATGTTATGTTGGAACGTACTATATTACACATTTTATCCATAAGACTACAAATAAATCTTTAAAAATAGCGCTCGACGAATGATCTTGGGGAAAAGGTCTTGGGAATCCTTATACAAATTAGCGAGAATAGGAGATAGTGGCACAAGAAATGGAGATTTTCTGTCGTATGTGTGGCGTAAGCAGTGACCGAAGTATAG
>JBAUMZ010000076.1:0-10000 GCA_049578985.1 Nitrososphaeraceae archaeon | reverse complement strand
GTTTCTTAAGATCATATTTACTTTTTCTTGTACTAATCGTCCTAGCTTTAAACGCATACCATTATTATTTTTAAACTGAGAGACGAAAACATGTAATCTAACCTTCTGCCTAAAAAGTTCGTTTCTTGCCTTTAGCGAGCGAATCCAGCCAAGATATCGTTGTATTAGCTTCCATGTCTTCTGAATGCATTGTAGTAAGAGGTCCTCCAGGAACAGGAAAACCCCAAGTGATTGTTAACATAATTTCCAATGCTTTAGCCAACGATGAGAAAGTTCTTCTTGTTTGCGAAAAGCGGGATGCACTAGATGTTGTTTATCAACGCCTTGACAAAATAGGACTGTCAAGATATATTGCACCATTGTACGACGGCAAAGAACGTTTTTCCCTCTATAAAAAACTTGCCAGTATTCTTGATTATAAGGCTCATTCCGGCAATGCTACCAAAATTAACCAAGATTTCAATAGCTGCTCTACTGAAATTGATGGAATAATTGAACGACAAAAAAAGATTGCGCATGCACTTAGAGATGAACGCCTTGTTGGAGTGCCAATTAACAAACTCTATGCTTTAGCAAGGCCTAATTACCGTACTAAACTAAGTCTAAACGATACAGTACAAGAGGTAAATTATCGTACTCTACCCAGTCTTTTAGACAAAATAGCAAGATTACAAGATGGCTGTAAAAAATTTGATCTTCCTCATTCTCCTTGGTACTATAGAAAGGACTTTTCTGATTTCGGGTTAACTGAGAAGAATGAAATTATAAAAATTGTTGATAATATGCTTGATTTGAAAGACAGAAAGATTGTCCTAGCAGACAACATTGAAAACCAACAAACCCTGATTGCTTCACTTGAAACCCTTTCAAACAGTAGCCCAGCGGGAGGACTATTTCGGAAGTTTATCTCTGGAGGAAGGGAACGAACTGCACGGGAGATGGTAAAAAGATATATCAAACTGCCAGATGATTTACAACAGATTAAAGGAGTCCTTCATGGAGCAAAATTAGGTCTACAATTTTGGAATGACTTTAATAATTTCTTATCTTTCTTAACTGAAGATGGGATAAAAGAGCTGGAGAATGAAATATCTAAACGCATGTACGATCCTATTTATTCAAGGCTAATCAAAATTCAAAAAACTATCGGTGAGGTTGATGAAGTACAAGCTCATGATAGAAGAAAATCAGAATTGTCTAATACTGAAAAAGAAATTTTACATCAATGTATTAGCAAATTGGCATTCGAACTAGATTGGAGGGAAGAATTAAAACAAGAGATCTATATTCATTGGATAGATTTTATAGAAACCAAATACCCAGATTTGAAAGGAGAGCCATTTGAAGATTATCAGGTTAATCGAGAACGATTGTCTAAATTGTTAAAAGAACACGAAAAGATTGTAGTTGACAACATCACTTGCCCCTGTGGCCACGTCCGCTCATGTATTCATTGATTTACGGAGTAAGCACATTTAGTATTTTACATGTCTTTTGGTCGTCAGGTTGTATGACGCCATTACAGTCTGCACTAAATGTTGTCTCAATTCTTGGACCTGGATCTAATTCTGTAACCCTATATTCTCCAACTCCTAGCGTTGTACGAGTACCCTTATCAGAGCCTGGGAATGAGGCGGGATCGGGATTATTTCCTTCAACCTGTATAGTAAATGAAGAGGGAGAAGTACCGGTGTCCCCCGGACTATGATTCTCGAATTCCTTTATAATAACCAAATTTCTGAATAGGTTCGTTATAGTACATTCCTTTGTTTCTCCCTGTCTCATTGTTCCGCTGCAATCAGATGAGTAAAACACATCGAATTGTGGATCAGGTGTGTTTTCAGTCACCATATATTCTCCGATTCCAACTTTAACATTTGTACCTATGTCAGAGCCTACGAAGTTGGAGGGATCTGCATCATAATACTGTCCACTCACGGTTTCGGCAAAGTCTGCAGAATCGTAAATAGGCTGATATCCTATAGGATATATGACTCTGCTAATAACCCGCAAATTACCGAATGGAGATACTTCGGAATCACCCTTGGGTCCTGGTGGTCCCTGTTCTCCTTGTGGTCCTGATGGTCCTTGAGGTCCGGGAGGTCCTCGATAACCTTGCTCTCTTCCAGCAGACTGTGACACTACTGGTGAACTAGCCGAACCATCACCCTGAATTAGAGGTCCATTATTAGCGCAATTTGTATTGTCTGTGTCTCCTATCCCACAGTCATTATCAAGTGATTGAACCTGAGTATTAGAATATGCATAAACTACGGCCGCAATATTAGATAGTACCTCCGAGGAGTGCGAAGTTGATACCGCAACAAGTACTATCACAATTATGGAGGTACAAGTAAACTTGAACCCTTTACCGTGCATAGCTAACAAGTAGGTTAAACTTGGTTACATGAATTATTTGTACTTGGCAACATTTGATTAGTATTTAAGTCACATACTTCTTCTACAATTTTTTATCTTCAAAACTCGCTTGATACAAAGGCATGGAGTGAAATACAGTTAGATCCCAATATCCCTTTACGGATTCTATCAGCTCAAGATGGTCATGTAATAGCTAAGTATCAGCTGGATTTGCAACTATACTTGTGTGAGTGTAGACAATTTAGAAAATTGGTCTGTGGATGAAGCCTGTCAGGGAGCCGACCTTGAGTGTAGCAAGCTAACGACCCTTACATCTGCTTTCAACAAGATGATTCCAATAGAAAATATATTAGATATTACTGAGAGCCTGTTTCTACGCAATACAGATAAAAACTATTCTCATTCTTGCTGCCAAATGAACGGCAGGCATATGTTCATAATAGCAACGATGACAGTAATGCTCATAGGTACAACAGCACTTACAACCTCTAATAGCGTCAGTGCAATCCCGCTCACTTTTGGTATTGCTGCACCAATCGATCCTGATCTGGTGGCACTTGGGTCGCAAGGAGTACTGTCTGGAACACCCCCCACAGTACTGGGATTCAATCCAAACATATTTGGTGTAGAGATATTGGAACCATTCGGCGGAATTGCGGCTATTAACCCATTCGAATTGAGTGGCATAGGAGTACCGATCGGCATGAATGCCATTATAGTGCCATAGTTAAATGAATACTGTCTGGAACACCCATACACATGCATACACACATACACACGCATAAGGTGACCCTGGCGTTTCAGAAGGTGTTGACGAAACTACCGGATGGTGCAGTGCATAAAGGAATTTTTTCTCAAGATATCGATCGTGTGCGTAGTGTCGATGTGAACAGAAACCCAATTGGGGATTTTGGTAATCCATTCATTTGCTTATCATTCGCAAACGATTCAGTTGCAGGTGAAGTAATAAGAGCTATTAGCGAAGTCTTTTGTCACGAAGTGCATGCATTCGTTGGACCACATACCAACTACGATGTCAATCAGAAGGATGGTTGATGTGTATATCAATATCAGTATATTTCAATGACTGAAATAGAATCATCATAAGGATTCGTCATTAGATGGATATCTCCGGTAGCATAGCTAACAGTAGATTCGCAGAATGTGGGATATATACGTCAGCGCCTTTGCAGTTTGCACAATTCCAGTCGCCTCCCCGGACCATCTAGTGGTGTTGGAGTTGGGGATAAGATGTCGAAGTATTGAATGGGGATACGTCCTTATCTATTTATTATATTTATAGGGTTTATCTTTGACATACACAATTATGACGGATAATGCAACATTAATTAGTCTACCTGGAGAGCTTGGACAGACTGTTTTGGTGATAGACCCAGGGGGCCAGTCCGGCCCTGGAACCGGCACATGAAGAAACTAGAAGAGATGGGCACTATACTGTGATAGCTGTCTTTTCAGATAGACTAGAGCGAATAGTAGAAACAGTCAGTACATATAAGGAACCTTAATGAATCATTATGCCAACCTTAATGAAAATGGCATAAATTTCATTAAGGTTATTCCTAAATACACAATCAATACTATAGCAAAAACTATGGATTAGTATAATCCGTTGCCTTCATAATCGTTATCCTGAAGGTCTGCCTTAGCATATCGAACAATTTTATCAAGATCAGTAAAACAAAAAGAGGAAGAAAATCTCCAACTGTAATGTAATTGTTTACCGCATCATAGATTCATCATCCATCATGCCAGGACCCATGCCCCTCATAGATTCATCATCCATCATGCCAGGACCCATGCCCCTCATAGATTCATCATCCATCATGCCAGGACCCATGCCCATCATGCCAGGACCCATGCCCATCATGCCAGGACCCATGCCCATCATTTGTTGCATTGATATCGGCATGTTTGATAGAACTTGGCCGTCTCCAGGGTCGACGACTACTCTATTAATGTTCATATCTGGTCCAAAAACCCAAACAGTATATACCAAATATCCATTTGCTTCGCTAATATGGGCAGCTACGGCATGAGAATTATTGCCAACAGCACCTTCAGCTATTGATGCGGCCTCACCAAGACTTGTCTTTACCTGTGACGCTATTGCGTTGCTTATGATAGAATGCAGATTAATTGAACCCGTAACATTCTCACCTGCGTCCATAATTTGCATCATAGCACTCTGGTTGCCCGCAATCCCGCCAGGACCCATGCCCCTCATTAAGCCATCATCATTATCCATCATGGCACCACCTGTCATCTGAGCGGCTGCATCACTTATGAAAAAGGAGAAACCCCCGCCCATTGTAATCACTATTGCCAGTAGTGTTGTGGTTATTCTTGATGTCATAGTTTAGTATACAAATGTCATTGTATTAAAGTTAGTGGAATAACCCTGGATAAATGCTCTAAGTTAAAGTCTGTCTGTAGGTAGATATTAGTACAATGTCATTTTGTGAATGTAGATTCAGTATGATCCTAAGTCCACAAGTGCAAACCTTGAAGGGGCTACATAAATAGTATTTATGCGGGCTATCACTATGACAAAAAGTCCTAAAGGTACGTTACATCCAGTATTGTTTGGAATAGTAATTGCACTGGCATTATAGTTGAAGATTAAATTTCTGCCAATTCCAAGATAGTCTGAATAGCCTAACTACCGTTACCATCTGCAGGATTTTATTTTTACTTATATACTTTTACAGCAGCGGATCTCTTTAGTGCTACCAATAATATTGCTTGAAGATATCGTGAAAGAAGAAAAACAGTAGCACATAATTCTTTTGTCAAATGGATAAATGAAGAATAACTTTTCCATTTCTTGCCCTCATTAGATATAAACTCAATCTTTTTCTTATCAGGATACTTTATAGTACCAGTATGTTTATCTGCATTCCAAATAATAGTACTAAATGATTTTAGAAGCAATGAGTAATTTCGGTCACTATTCTCAAGCTTCTTTTTAATTTTATATATTGGAGTATTCTTTAAATCTTCAAAATCTCTTATTGTACCATTAGATGCCTCTTTTATACCGTAAAGAATTTTTAAGTATTTCTCAACACACGAAGAGCATAGGTCATAAATATCTTTATGATTGTCAATAGTACTAGCTATAATTGGTTTGCCTTCTGTGTACAATTTTCGTACTTTCGAGTTGAGCTTTGACATTTGTTGTCCCAATGCATATTGTTCTTTTTTCCTAATTGATCTTAGAAATTCATTGATTCTCTTAGATGCATCTTCGTTTACATATGAAGCTATAATATAGAAAAAGTATCTTCGATATGAGCGAAATCTTGTATTAGTAAGTAAGGTGTTTGAGCCTAAAGAAAAGAATTGTTCTAGGTTGTGTATAGCAAAATCACGTGGACTTTCAGACCTTTTGGCTGTGTGCTCGAAATGAGCTTTGGCAATACCCATTCGTATTCCCATATCAAAATTCCTAATTGTATTGGGAGTTACCTTCAGTAACTTAGGATCAACGGTCTGGTCTTTCAGAACTTCTATTAATTGTTGACTTATGTCAGCCGTATTAAACAACTTAACATGCTTTCCATGCATCATCTGAATTTCAGAATCAACGCTATTCAACAAGTTTCTAACGAATTTTTCTATACCTGTTTTCTTTATGCCATGCTTCAATCCAACGATATGAATACTATCTCAGATATATCTACGTCTGCTGGTTTGGTAGGAGACAGTCCTCTTGTATTTCATGAAAAGGCGCCAGAAGCAATTCCGGCGTCCTCGAATAAATATTCGGGAAAAAGTATTCCTGAAACTTCATCTGCTGAAGAGGAATCCAAAAGCAACAACCATACCAAGAAATGACGTGCTAATCAGCATGATAGACGTTCTTAGGAAACGAGTGTGCGTGAAAGTGATAAAATTTCACTAGTGAAATTTTGATGCCAAGCACACATTTTTATTATGCTCCCATTTTTCACATATAAACCGTATTCGAATGTATTTACTTTAATAAGAATTACTCGACAAGTAATAGTCGTTCGACAAAACTACCGGAAGATGTTAAGACAGTAATAATAGTAGCCAATAGCCGGCTGGATAAGACTTTATATTTATTACTTGCGTCAAATGGAACCGATTTCGAAAAGAATTATCTTCTACTATAACTTATTTTCCTGATTAAGTAAAATTAGAAGCTCTCTGAGCTTTGCTCCTACAAATGGCAAAAAATCCCGTCAACCCGATGACACAATTCTTTAGGGAAAATCCAGTTGAAATGCAACTTAGGAAAAAGTCGGAAAGATTAGTATCATCACAGAAAGTCGGCCAGCTATAGCATTGACTACAATACAAAGGTCCAGTTATTCAAGTATTCAAGTATTCAACATAATACTTAATTCTTGAAAAAAGAAAATGGTAGTTTGGTCTTACTATCTGCTACCGTCCTATACACAGACCACTTGGATTGCTAATACTAGACCGCTTGTGATTATGTTTTATGCCATAATGGCTCTTCTCCTTTCCTTGGAACATAGAATATTATGACTATTCCAATGATAGCTATGATGGCTCCTAATATATTATAAAAGTCAGGAATAATATCCTCGAAGATCAGACCCTAAGTCTCATGGATCACAGAATTACGTGATTCAAGATATGGTAATAATGCCCATAGTCTCTAGTCTATCACGAATCTTATCAAAACATTCAATAACATTTCTGTCTTTGTTATGTCTCCAAAATACAGAACCGAATTCATGTCTGGTGATATTGAGGACATACCACAGTATATAATAAGATACATTCAGGCCTCTGTGAGAGACTATGCTTTCCCATTTGTATAATCTACTCACAATATTGCAATATGATAATTTTTCCATTCCTAATTGTGAAGCAGCTCCACAAATGTTTTCGACTCCAAGATATTCATTATCCCTGATTTCTACAGTCTTATTTTTATGTTTAAGGCTATTTGTAGTATCGAATACCATTTCTCTTATCATAATCTCTAATCCAGATCTCAGTAAGGGGAAACCTGCCTCCCGCCCATATTCTCCACGCAAGAGTAGCTCTTCTACTGCACCAAGGAACTCAAAGCTTTGTGTGGTTGATTGATGAAAACTCTGGTCATTATATGTGAGCCTAGGATCAATCTCTTTGCAGAGATTACTAAAAATATACTCATATTCTTTTAACATTTGTATAACATTTTGAATTAGACCTTGAAGATTCTGATGATACTTTATCCAATTTGCAAAAGCGATTCTCCTGTTCCGTAACTCACTCCTAGAATTCAAATCCTCATGAGGACTAGAATAGCGGGTATATTCCTTTATGGCCTTCTCTGTTGCAGATATTATATACTTTGTTAAAAACAGCAGCGATTCTTTGCACATTGTCCAATGTCCATACAAGAAACATACCTGATTTTGTGGCTGATTTCGATGAGCAAAACTCATCTTAATGATATCTCTAATGCTTTCTCTTCCAGAAGGAAGTCTTTTTTTATTAAGCTTTGCCATTTCTGTCAAAATTTGAGTATGTTTTTTTAGTATCTCATCAAGCTTTAAACTCGCATCTTGGAAGTTCATCTTAGTATATTCATTCAGATCCTCAGGCAGAATAGTTGTATACTTATTGAAGTGTATCAATATTTCATCGGATATTCGTTCTGGCACCTTTACAATGAAACTCTATACTTACTTATTTGATATATTAAGCGTTAGCCTCTCTCATGGCCGGGGAGTTGACGTATATCGCAAGGGAATATGACATCAACTCTGTCTCCATAGCATTCATTGATAGTGACGGATGGCATATTTTTTAAACCCTTATCACATTCGAGAGTAAGTGCATTTGCTCTATGGGAGCCATCAACAATTAATCTACTTCGTTTTTGGGTATCGTATACAGTGCAGAAAATCCTATCTTCAAATTTTGATTCATTATATGCGAAAAAACTCGGATCAGCTGCAACTCTTGACATATAATCCCTAAAAAGGATCTTCCTACCATTTATCGACATCCAGTTTTCGCCTGCATTTTCACATTCAAGTGAATAACATGAACTAATAAAGGCATCCCATTGATGCGGAGAGGTAATGTGACATGCTCTAGTCCGAGTATTTGTTACATTGAAGATGCCCATTAAATCATTCATCGGAGTCGCATACAAACGGCCAATCCAGATGATGCCTGTTCGATTACGTGTATTTGTAATGTATTCCTCTACACTCATATTATACCAATCCCCTTGGAAGATGGTTTGCATAAATCTAATTCGCCTTCACAAGATATTCCGAGAACCTATATTTAGTATAATCTATCTCATATAGCAGAACGAAAGTAATGCAAATTGATGTAATTGCTAAAGTGATGTCTCTCAATATTTTGAATAATTCATCTAACAGATTCTTGATCACGATCATCTTCACTTTCATAAAATTGATTGTATCTTTTATGAAGGTCGATAAACTGGTTCACTTCTACATCGCTTCGTAATTCGAAATATGTGTCAAGAGGATATTTGGAGAATATGTTACATCAAGGCTAATATTAAGAACACAGAATAGAGAACTATCGTTCAGATGCATGCCTATAACATGCATAGACTAACAAATTTCATCTTTATTATGCTGGTTTCTACATAGCCCTCATGATAAAATTCTAATATATCCATGCGCTTTAAATTCTCGACTAGTATGAAAGCCTAGTACGGCTGCGGCGGCTGCCAAGGAGTAAACTAGACACATGAATATTGATATCGTTGACGTCAGTTATTGCTAGGATCATGTAAGAATTCCGTGCAAGCTTGATCATCTGGACGATCACGGCAGTAAACGTCATGCCCTTTAATTATTAATTCACAGCTATCATTTGTATTACCCTCTACTGATTGACAACCTGCACTAAATCCATCTTCGTACCCATTGCCATATTCACTTTATTAAGAAACACTCACTATCACCGATGGTTGTACTCGGAAGAATGTCTGCACTTTTGGAGACCTGCTACTACTAATTTTTTGAAATAGCAATTCTTGCAATTATTTCTTTCGCAGCAAGGTATAGCTTGCTTCCTGTACAAGTATTTTGATCATAGTTCTTCCGATCTCTCATCACATAGTTTCTTAGCTGCATCTATTATTATTCTTGCAATAGAATCATCGATGCCAAGAGCAATAGACAAATCTTCTGCTGATAGTCTGCATAGTTTTTCTACGGTAAACTGATTATTGACTAGTATCTCCTTTAAGCCGTTTGCAATATCCAGCTTATTTATTTTATTCCAATCATCATTATTTGTTAATTCATTTGTCATATGTGTGGGAATCACATTCGCAATAGGATTCTATTACTATGAAGGCTCTAAGCTAAACCATGGTTTTTCTCTTGCGACCTTTTCCTTCTTTCCATTCATAGTGACAGAGTAGTCATCGCAGCTACTATTTATAAGGAGTTCTTCAAGAGTAGAAATACTTATACGCCCCACATCCCCCCGCCCCACATGAAACAACCTAGCCGGCTAATAGGAGCTTTGGTATTAACCTATCATAGTAAGGCGCTAATTTGTCGTTATGAAAGGTTAAATCCTATTGTCACAGAATCAGTTAACAAGTTAAAACCAT
>JBAUMZ010000075.1:0-4798 GCA_049578985.1 Nitrososphaeraceae archaeon | reverse complement strand
ATAATGTGCTAGACCATCGCGCTTGACTGCCAACAAGATAATCATTTACATGGATAAATTATAAGGGTGTTCCAGATAATTATTATCGGGATGGGAGATCTGTTTTTCTTCTCATTCTAAAAGAATTTACTAATATGTAAGCTAGTGGAAATCCTATTAGGACGATACAGACTATTACCATACTTGTAATGGCAATTGCAAAATTGGATTGGATATTGGCCATTGAAATATAGCTCCTTCTCCGTCTGCTTATATGCACTTATAGAATATACGTGGTTCCCTCACTATTTTTTGAAAGATATTTCATTTTAAAATCTTCTGTAACCCATATAAATATATCATATCAAAATGATTATGTAATATCAAAAAATCAAAAATGACTTCAGCTATTGTGGTACTGATAGCAGTAGTAGCCTTTACATTATCATTATGTAGTACATCAGTTCTTGCTTCGATTTCAAATTCACTTCCTTCCGAAAGCAATAGTTGTATCAGTTTTGATAGTTCTGAGAGAATAATATCGATAACTTGCAAAACTTCAACTCTCACAGATATTTACAATCAAATAAATGACAAAAATATTTTAGATAGAGAGACTCCAGATGGTGTTTGGTTACTTAATGCAGGAATTGTCATTGAACATGACGCAAAGCTCGTAATTGACGAGGAGGATACTAAATGGCTAAAGATGTTTGCAGGCGAAACGAGTAGCGATAGCGGAGATGATACTAATGGCGATAGGGAAGATGGAGACGGATCTGTTTATGCTATAAGAGTACACGGCAGCTTGAATATTGATTCGGTTAAGATTACCTCATGGGATCCTGCTGTGAACGGGTACATAAGGTTTGAATATGATATACTTCCAGGGAGGGAATACGAGCATACAGGCATAGATGCGATTCCAAGACCGTATATACGAGTTGAAGATGATGCAACAGGTACAACGAACATAACAAACTCAGAGATTGCATATCTTGGTTATGAGTGTGGTGGTGGCTGTTCTGGAATCAGTTATTATGAAGATAGTGGAGATGATAATGACGGTAATATTGTTGTTGCTAATGGAACTGGAGCACTCCAACAACAAGGAACTAGTATTTTAAAAGGTAATCACATACATCATAACAGATTTGGATTTTATTCAGTAGGGATGGGTAATATGGTTCTTGAGGATAATCATGTTCATCATAATTTTATGTACGGATTTGATCCGCATACGGGAACGCATGATATGATAATTAGGAATAATACAGTACATGATCACGGGGCCATGGGTATAATTTGTTCGTTGGATTGTTATAATGTATTAATAGAAAACAATACTGTTTCCAATAGTGCTGGTTCCGGAATTATGTTTAGTAGGAATATGACCAACTCAATCGCAAGAAACAATTATGTTCATAATGAAAAACAATGCATTTTTGTATCACAATCACACGATACCAAGGTTTATAATAATACAGTAGATAATTGTGGAAATGGTATCTACTTAAAACACGACTCTTCCAATAATTCAATATTTGATAATACGATACAAAATGTAAATGATTCAGCAATATTACTGAATGATGGAGCATCCGATAATTCGGTGTATTCAAATATAATAGTCAATCCATCCTTTGAGGAGGAAGCAATAAACAATGAGGATCAGGACAACAACACATTTGAAGACAATAAAGTTCTCACAAATACTACATTCCTAAATTTCTAATTAATTGGATGTAAATTGTTGTAATGGAATGCTGTGGTCTGCTAAATACTGAAATACTATCACATCACTAGCAATAGCCGCCAATGAGCTGCAAATCCATAGGCCTTACATATTTCCTGCAGTTCAACCTTTAGGATAGACTGTGACATTACCCTCGCCAATTCAATAGAGAAATTTTTTTCCTCGAACTACGTTGTTCTGAAGGCAAAATATAGAAATCGGACTGAAATATCTTGTTATTCATTATAGTGTACGGAATATGATGATCTATAAAAGATCAGGAGTCACTGAAACTTGATTAAGAATGAAGGCGCATCAAAGTTATTATTCATTATCAATTCATCAAGACTCAAAATTGTAGCCAAGGCCAATTTAGTTACAGAGGCTAGGTACTCATATCTAGAGTATCTGGGATATCAGCTGCTTTTATGATGATTTGGATTCGTTATTGCATCATCATCATGAAAACCTATAACTGTATAACCTAGAGCTTCAAAGGGAAGATAATTAGTATTTTGTAATATACTTAGAGTTATGTTTAGATTATTATTGTACTGTAGAGCAACGTCTTCCTTGATAAGGTTGGCAATAGCTTGCGAAAATTTGTCATTATCTTGTACAACATTCCCATTATCATACTCTATTATGAAATTATTACCTCCTTGTGAAGAGAATCCAATCATATCCAAATTAATTAATAGATCAGTGTCTACATCCGTCTTATCAATCTGGTCTGCGTAATGTGTTAAACCTCATTTCCTTTGCTCTTCACCAGAAAATAGTGCAAAGATATCTCTGCACCTCAGGAATCTATCACATGACAAAGAGCTATTTGAGTATCAACTAAAATATATCATAACAAATTGAATGATATCATTTACATAAGAGAGAGTATGTTATTTAAATATCATTAATTAATGTCATTAGCAAGTGACAGTATGCATATTTTAATTGCTGGTGGTGGATATGCTGGTATCCAAACTGCTCTGGGGTTGGAACAACTATTTAAAGAGAATTATCCAAAGATTCAGTTAATTGATAAAAATATATATCATACACTACTACCAAGCTTGCCAGAAATCTTATCGAAACGCGGATTCTCAATTATTTATTATAAAGATATTATTCAGGGTAAGAAAATTAATTTTATTCAAGCCCATATCGTTGATGTCGATCTAGATAAAAAACTGGTTTTTACTACTAATCCTTCTTATAGGTTAGGATACGATTTCTTAGTTCTATCGTTGGGTAGCAGGCCGTTCTTGCCTAATATTCCAGGACTTAGAGAACATTCATTTCAATTCAATAGTGTAGAAAATGCAAAAAAGATTGCTGAAAGACTATCATCGAAAGATATGATTGATGCAACAGAAAATATAAACATAATCATCGGAGGAGGGGGAGCGACTGGAGTTGAAGTTGCTGGTGAAATTGCATCATTAATTAAAAAGAAGAATCAACAATATAATAATATTAAGGTTATACTGATATCTCCAGATTTATTAGTTGGTTTTCCTACTCATACCAAAAATTGGGTACGAGCATATCTTGAGGCTTTAAACGTTGAATTATTACTAGGCAACGAGTATTATATTACGGAGGTCAAATCAGACCTAGTATGCCTTAGAAATGGTAGAACTATAAGAACTACAATGCTTATTTGGGCAGGGGGTGTTACTGCTTTACCTCTTCCTCAACAAGTTGGCCTCAAAACAGGTTACAATGGGAGAGTAGTAGTCAATAAATTTTTACAAGCAGAGGGACGAAAAAATGTCTTTATACTAGGTGATGCCGCACTTATACTTAATAATAAAGGATATCCAGTACCAACAACAGCATATTTTGCAGAACAACATGGAAAAATTGCTGCACAAAATATTTATTCTATGATAAAAGATCAAGGACGTACCATGAAAGAGTACAAAGTTGAAAGCCATTGGCTAGATAACTTCGCAATTTCTATAGGCTCTGATTTAGCAGTTTCAAGGATAAGAGGGCTAGATCTATATGGATACTCTGCAAGTAAAGTAAAGAAATTGATAAAAATGAAATATCTAAAAGATCTTAAAAAATAAGATACTAGACTCTCTAGATTGAATTAAGATGAAAACGCAAAAACCCTCTCTTACTTTACACTTTCTATTTGAATTGATCTGTTATTTCTAACAATACGATCCCAATCTTTATAATTAATTTACTATAGATGCAATTAATTGTGATATTTAATGTTAAATCATTATCTAAAATTTCAGTTCGAATTTGAATCATAATTGAAATCTGATTTACTAACTTAATATGAAATGTTTTTTATACTACTTCAAAATATAATCTAAAATTTACTCCTTGTAGTATGATGGTAAAGATTATTACGGAAACAATATATGAAGTAAATAAATGCAAATAGTAACTAGAACTATTTTTTTAAGATCTAAAGGTGAGGGAGATATGATTGATATCACTCCAGAAACTTCCAAAATACTCATTCAGTCAAAACTTAAAGATGGTATCATTACTATTTTTGTTTCAGGTTCAACTGCGGCTGTAACAACAATCGAATATGAACCAGGATTAAGACAAGATTTTCCTCGTATGTTGTCTAGAATAGTGCCAAGAAACATGGAATATCAGCATGAAAATATGTGGCATGATGGTAATGGACACTCTCATGTGAGAGCATCTTTGATTGGTCCAAGTCTGACTATTCCATTCAAGGACAGTACTCTAATGTTAGGAACCTGGCAACAGATAGTCTTTCTGGAGATGGATATTGGCAAAAGAGAACGAAATGTGATACTTCAGATAATGGGGGAATGATGTCCTTTCAAATATTGTACTATGCCTAAAGTCGGAAATGATAAATATCATCCTATATGCCCATGATGTACACTATTAGTGTAGTCAAATTGGAATCGTAATCTTGCCAAATGCACATAATTTATCATATAATCTATTCTGGTCAACGACCAATTTATCAACTGTAATATCTGTGAGACATATATACATATACATTGAAGGTATTTGTAATCAGCTATAATTGAGATCATTATCACTTTATGTTTTTGTAGAACCGATCATTAAACTCCA
>JBAUMZ010000074.1:0-4364 GCA_049578985.1 Nitrososphaeraceae archaeon | reverse complement strand
TGCTGCCCAGAGTGCCATGTGTTGGTTGATCTACTATGCTAAATGTTAAAGGTCCACCTTCAGGATCTTGTCCTGACAGAGTTACATCTACTGGTGTGTTCATGGTGGTAGTAACTGATTTAGAGTCCGCAGTAGGTGGTTGGTTTGGAAGAGTATCGTCAGCTTGAAGATCCTTTATTGATAACAAAGGCTCGCGGACTGTATCTTTATCGCCACTAAAGTACCCATGACTGTCTCCATTACAGACAGTCGATGGCTTTATAGAAATTGCGTCAAGTGCAGACCTGACCTCCGCAGGGGTCGCGCCTGGGTGAAGAGCCTTATACGCTGCCGCTCCCCCCGCCACATGCGGGGCAGCTGCACTGGTTCCACTAAATTTGGCAAAGCCCCCATTCAAGCTAGTAGTCAATATTGACACGCCGGGTGCCGCGATATCTACAACATTCCCATAGTTACTAAAGCTTGCAAGCCTATCATCAGAGCCAAAATTGGTCGATGGCCCTTTGGCACCACATTTGCCGTCTGTATCAACTATAGCCGATACGGCTATAACACTGGGATTGTTCGCAGGTGAGAATGAACTCGCATCTTTATTATTATTACCAGCAGCTGCTGCAAAAGTGATGCCGGATGCGACTGCAGTATTTATTGCAGAATTAAGAGCGTTTGAACTACATTCACAGCCAAAGCTCATATTGGCAACATCCACCTCATCTGCGTGTCCCACAAGGTAATCTATGCCTTTGATGATATCTGAAATCAAGCCTGTTCCCGTCTTATCAAGAACCTTTACTGCCCAGAGTCTAGCTCCGGGGGCCATCCCCACAACTCCAATTGAATTATCCTTTGCCGCGGAAACGCCTGCAACCATCGTGCCATGTCCGTTATCATCCAATGCTGAGGATGTTCCAGCCACAAAGGTTCTTGCCTGATAAACGTTCAAGTCCGGATGTGTTAAATCAATTCCGGTATCCAGTATAGCAATATCAACATCCGCTGAACCTTCACCATTACCAGAGCTCAGATAGCTGAGGTCTCCATCAGCTCTATCAACTCCTGTAGGAAGAGTTTGTAAGAATGCGTGAACTCGCTGGTCAGCTTCAACGTATGCTACTCTTGGATCGTCACGTAATTCCTTGATTAAGTCTGTACTATTAATCTCTGATGTTGGTTTGATAACATACCCGTTGAGATTATCGTAAACATGGGTAACCTCTGCTCCTTTGCTTTCGTATTCTGATTTCAATGCCTGCATATAACCAGTTTCTCCCAATCCGGCTGCCGATCCCAATTTCATGGATTCTTTATTCAACAAGACAATATATTGATCCGCAGCGGCGTTTTGTAATACCACTTTATTGTCAGGATTTGAAATGATAGGCAGAGTTGAACTTAAAGTATCAGGAGTATTTTGTATTCCAGAAAAGGTTGCTGTTTCAGGGGTGGAATTAACGAACTCTGATTTCTCATTTCCAGGCATGATTATTGGTATGTTTTTCTTTACAATATTAGATGTACTACCCGCTACCGGGGGGGGCAGAAGAGTAAGATTTTGGATTACTAAAATTAGTACCAAAAAGATTGAGAGACTCAGATGTGCAGATATTGCATGATTACCTCTAAGCCAGCATGAGCTCCTTTCGTGCATTTAAACATGAGCAACTCTATACTATATTTAGCGATCCCATATTTTGATAAGTAAAATTTGGAACCGAATAAAGATACTAGATTGTGATAATTAATCTTCGATGAAAAAGGTTCTTTAGAAAAGTAAAACTACTTTCGTCAGTAACTTTTTTTTATCAATGGAACTTCGAGGCTGGGTTCATCTCAGCACACTCGAATGCCTGCTTGACAATAATATTTACAGCAACCTTTCCTCTACTCGGTGCTCCCTTGCCATCTTGCTTCACATACGTGACAAGAATGCAGTCTGTCTGGTTCATTTCTTCGACTGTCTGCACACACCTTATATCTTCGCCTATGCTGCAAACTCGGCAACATTTAGCCGAATCTTATTCGGTTGAAGGCATACCAATACTGGGGGTCTTCTATTATGATTGTATCTGTCATTGCTGTAGGATATTCTCTACATATTTATGGTTTGGCCGTATATTAGGTTTGGATCCTGAAAAATTCAGCGGTCATGAATAAACAAGTCAGGAAATATTGTCTAATAGCTAGAACTATGTAGTGGCGTGGCTACCATTGAATTTTCATTAAATGTTTAAATTGTGATCGGTTATCGTCCTTATATGGGCAAATCGGTTCCTAACACTGTTCCTAAAAGTGACGATGTCAAACTTGGCGCAGTAGCAGTAACATATAGCGTAGTTTCAAAATTATTAGGCCGACCAGTTTTCTGGTGTAATAATTGTAGTTCAGCGATATTGCATAACCAGCATGTATGTAGTGATTGTGGAGAGGAATTTGATTGGGACCCAATAAATAAGGAGAAAGTAAAAGTGTGTTCAAAGTGCAAAAAAGAATACGGCCTTGATACTAAGTTTTGTAAAGATTGTACTCCACCCGTTAAACTCGAAATAGGCTATCGTTAGGTCTGGGCCAATACTAGCCATGCAAACTCTGCTGGTACACGGTAGCAGAGGCAAGGCTTAGTATTGAAGTTAAAAGATATTGAAAATAAATGATTATCTTACAATTAAAATCCTCTCATGATCAGAAGGCTCTATCTGATATCTGTGAGATCATATCATTCATCAAAGACGCCCATGATTACAGAATTAGGGGCCACGAGATACACCAGGATTCAGCAGACGTACAAGGATCGATTTTGAGAAAACGGGCAAGCATAATATCTAACTTTTGTTCTCAGAAAGAGATAGAGTACATTACTTACCATGCACCGATACCTAGAAATGATAGACTGGGCCTAAATGATGAGCGATCCTATGAAAGAGCTAGTAATTTAATACTTTCCACCCTGAGGGAAGCAGAATTAGTGTACGATGAATGCGGGTTTAAGAATAAAGTTGTGATAGTATACCATCTTCCAAGTGTGATTAGCCTAGAAGAAATTCCGTATTTGAGTAAGGAGTTGAAATTCAAATACCTTGAAAAGGCTGAAGAATACCTTCTTAATTTCTATGAAAAAAACAGAAGTTATTTTGAGAGCTTTGCTGTGCTCACACTAGAAAACGTTTTTCCTAAGTGCTTTACAAATGGACGAAACTATTCAACGATAAATATGTTCCATCCATTTGAGATGATCAGACTTAATAAATTTGGAATAAAAATAACTTTCGATCTTTCCCACTACAGCATATATTCGAATTATTTATCGTATGGCAATGGAAATGAGGTGGCTGATTTAGATAGGCATATTTACGGCCTACCTGCGCCTTCATGGAGTCGGTGCATTGATCTCTATGGGGACTCTTTAATACAACTGCATATTAATGATGGTAGGGGGGCTTATGCCTCCGGCGAGGGATTGATGCTTGCAGAAGGAGAAATTCCAATCGTTTCTATACTACAGTACATTCATGATGTAACTAAGGGTACTAGGATAGTACAAGGAACAATCGAACTTGTCGAAGGCCATCTTCATAAAGGCAAGCTTCAAAAAAGGGCTGTAGAATGGTTACTCGCAAATACAAAAGATATTTTCCAATAACGGAACATAATTGAATACAATAAATTATCTTGAAGTACCACGACTCATCCATGATATTAGTTGCATACTCCTCATGGTGACTCAACCATAATATTAGCAATCTTGGGTGTGTCTATAAGTGATATGCAGAGACCTAAGAAAGCTGGAATGGATCTCCCATATTCTGTCATCAGATTAACTATCGATAATATTTTTGTCGATGGTATTTTTACATACCACTAAACTAATACTGTCTATATGTATCCATCCCAGTACCCAGTACATCAGTCAAGTGGGCTTAAAAGATAAATGACGAGACGAGGCACATTTTCATCTGACTTGTAGGAATAGCAAGGTTTATTAAAACCGATAATTTGCTCAAAACTTAAAAGGATTTTAGAAAACCTATCGATATTTCCGGATTATCACGGAAACTCCTTGAGGAGGATTGATATCCATATTTGTTGCTCCTTCTGTGCGGATAGTCCCAATTCCATTCGCTCGCAATGATTCTGGGGGATTTATCGCAATATATATATATCTTCTGTTACGGTTTCCTACTCTTCTCGCTTAGATGTATCATCAGTAGTTTCTAAATTTTCAGCAGGCTGTTCTGTAAGTGGGATATAGATTCCGTCATCCCTTACAATCAATTCTAACCTTTGACCCCTTCCTAGGTTGAATCCATCTACTACTGGCTTTGGCAATACGATGACTGAACTCGTGCCCACCGCGGTGAGAGTGACTT
>JBAUMZ010000073.1:0-1523 GCA_049578985.1 Nitrososphaeraceae archaeon | reverse complement strand
GTCATATGTAGGAAGAAATATGACTCAAATTAAGACCAGAGGTATTGCACTAGTTACAATAGCAGCAGTGATGTTAGTAGGTGAAACTACAGTCAGTCTGGCACCAATGAATCTAATAGCTACAAGTGGGTCTAGTGGAGACGACCGTGAAAGTGCAACCAAATTAACGATAAATCAAAGACGGTGAAACAAAGGCGGATATACAGTCAAATCCGAATTCTGATAAAGCAGATAAAAAACGTGAAATAACAAAGGAAAGTTCAGAGCGTGACGACAATAGCGGTGACCCGGCTCTCGAGTTGAATAAAGTTGAGAGGACAATAACACCTGAAGGAGAAACAGTCACGGAGGAACAGAAGTTTTCAAGTGGAGAATCGTCACACAGCGCCGTTGAACAAGAGATTGAACAAGAGATAGAAGACGTTGACGACGGCCCCAATTAAGCAGTAGTTGTGCAGATCTACTACTGCTGCCCCTTACTAGGATAGCTGTTCCGCCAATTCCAACGATATACCAAATCCTGCCCCACCTCTTTATCATTGGTAAAACCCAGAAGAGCTGTGCCAAACCAGAAATCAGGAAAAACGCAGCATACTCAATAGCAGCAACAATCGGGGAGGGTCAAGTGGATACGGTCGATGTTGCCATAGAATTAGATCTGCCATCAATCGAAGTGGAAAATATGCTACAGGAGTACTGGGTTTTAAATGGATTAGATGAACTAGCGCCGGGAGTGGGACTCGAACCCACGTCATACAGTCGTGGGTTGTATCTGATGTATCTCTATTTGAGTAACGATGATACAAACCCATTCGTATATATGTATAGTCTGATTTATTTAAGCTTATTCCATCTATCTACTCCTCTGTAACATGTTCCTAAATAGTACAATAGTTTTAGCTTATGGCAACCTCAGAAATAATGAGCAAGACTTAAAGATTATATATTAACGATAATGTGATGGAAACTCTGAGAGCTTAACCGTTATGACAAGAGAAGATGTTGATGATCTGATTTATGCTAGCGAATACCAGAGTATCTCCCGATCACGAAGAACCGAATATTCGAATGGTTTAAGGGTCAGACGGCTCATTTGTCGAGTGTGTAAGTTAAAATTTGCCACGCGTCGTGAAACTCAAGAACATCTTAAGCGTGAACACAGAAGAGTTCAGACTAGAGGGTAATAACTGTATAATCTCAGACATACGATTTTCAGATGCTATAATCTATATCGCCACAGGATAAAGTACGTAGACATAGATTCGCGATTGTGATTCGTGATTGCGTTAATCCAATTAGGTGACAATACACTCTCCCTCTGCCAGTCGTATTTCACTGATTATATCACAAGTTGGCGAGTCGTTGGTTCATATCAAAACATAAACTCATTGAGCTTCAAATGATTATTGAAGAAAGAATTGGGTCTCTAATGGAAGAAGTAGAGATAGGAACAAATGCTATACATTGCTGACCGCCGTGATGAAATACAATTCCTCCAATGGATCATAAGAATTATCCAACCC
>JBAUMZ010000072.1:0-1510 GCA_049578985.1 Nitrososphaeraceae archaeon | reverse complement strand
GGACATGTTAGACTAGCGATAGTAGGAGGAACGTGTGAACAGCAACCATTTAGAAGTTGTGATGGTAGGTTTATTGTAGAGCATAATGGTGAAATCTACAATTACAAGGAGTTAAGGAGCAAACTTGAAAGATCACACAGATTTGTTTCTCAAACTGACAGCGAGGTAATAGCACATATTTTTGAGGATAATTATGCTAGGACTAGGGATCTTCAAGGTGCCATAAAAAAGACAGTCTCTGAATTGGACGGAGTGTATGCAATTGTGATAAGAGATGAGGAAACCGGTGAGATTGCTTTGGTCAGAGATGTTATGGGTGTCCGACAACTCTATTATGGCCAGAATTCGCAATTAGTGGCCTTTGCTTCTGAAAGAAAAGCGCTGTGGAGGATTGGCTTAAAGGAACCAACTCTCAGAATTCATCCAGGATCAGCTTTAATTATTATGCCAGATGGTTCATTTGGTGAGCAGCAGAAGGTTACAAGGAACCCTGTAAGTAATCAAAAGATTCGGTATAAGACGCTGAGCCCAGCAATTAAAGCGTATAAAAGGGCTATAGTTTCCTCTATGAGAAAGCGCACTCAAGATTTTGATCGAATAGGCATCATATTCTCAGGAGGAATTGATAGCGTAATCATTGCTTGGCTTGCCAAGAAGATGGTACCAGAAGTTATATGCTATACCGGTGGGGTGGAAGGATCAAGTGATATAGCCTTTGCCAGAAAGATTGCAAAGAAACTGAATTTGAAATTAAGAGTCAATGAATTAACCTACAATGAAGTAGAAGAAATGATCCCTGAGGTAATTAGTACAATTGAACATACAAATGCAGGTCAGGTGGAAGTTGCTATACCCGTATATGCGGCTGTAAAACTAGCTCATGAAGATGGCATCAAAGTAATGTTTTCTGGGCAAGCAGCAGATGAGCTATTTGGAGGGTACTCGTGGTACAGTAAAATAGTAAAAGATGGTGGAGGATATACTGGGCTGCGTCATTACATGAATGAAGACATACAACTGTTGTATAAGGAGACACTGGAGAGAGAAGATAAGATTACCATGGCACACAGTATTGAAATGCGGGAGCCTTTTCTTGACTTAAAATTGATTAGACTAAGCATGAAAATAGATCTGCGTTTGAATGTCAAGGGTGTGTCGGATGCATTTGGCAAGCACGTACACAGAAAGCTCGCACAAGAATTGGGCATTCCAAGGGATATCGCTTATCGTTCCAAGGAAGCAGCTCAACATGGATCCGGAATTCATCAAGTGGTCGATTTGATAGCACGAAAACACGGCTTTGATGAATCAACGATCTCTACGAAGTACTTGGACCTACTCAAATCTCGGGAGAGGGTAGGAAGTTCTCAGAGATATGGATACCTTTTCGAGAACGAGAAGAAAAAAATGTGGATTGCAGAACCGCATGTTCAGATGTATCTTGACAGTATTTCTAAGGTACTGCCAACGCTAGAACAAAATGTTATTGCCAAAAGGAAATCCCAGTAGA
>JBAUMZ010000071.1:0-19567 GCA_049578985.1 Nitrososphaeraceae archaeon | reverse complement strand
TTTATATACCCTCCTTAGGTTTACCCCGCTTTTGCCTTATACTCACCACGAATTTGATATACCACTATACCAAATAGCGCGAATGTCCCAACTATAGCAGCTATAAGGGCTGCCAGAAATACGCTTGTTGCGGTCTGCGCCAGTTCAACTCCCACGGCAGCCGAGAAAATAGCAAAAACTAGAACAATGAATCCTATTAAGGTAAACAAGCCCATTAATATTGTCTTAATATTATTCGATATCCTAATGGCTTCGGTGAGAGAGACATCATTTTCATCTGGTTTATTTAATGTCGATGTTACTTTTCTAACTATCCTATCTTTAAAACTTGTTGTATCTGAAATTTCAGGTTTTTTGCCGGTATTAATAGAATCATAACTTTGCTGTTCCTCGGCAACATCTTTCGATTTTTCTGGATCGTTCATTCTATAATGCAACTGGTTCACAGAGTATTAGTATCTTTCCCAACGCGAGGTACTATGCTTGGAATGACCAGTGTGCTTGGATCTGTAAATATTCACTCGATAAGGTGCGAATAATCTTCGCTCCTTCGTAAAAGTCCCTATCATCTTATTTCAGTTTCCCCCTCAGGAAATTACAGATTAAAAAAAAGATATCGACGCACCCACATATTAGCAATTAGATCACTGGGTGTGTGATGATATCGATTACTGCTTATAGCAGAACTCGAACTGTAGCAGTCGACTCAATATCATTAGATCTAATTCCACTGCTTTCAGGTGGCACCAAGCGTTCGAATTATACCCTGCTAGTCCAAACCCTGCGAAATCATATATGTCTGGAAATCCTTTATAGATAAGGTGTCAAAAGAGAATGAGTGAATTTGCATTCTTTAGATTTTTGAGTCTGAATTTGCTTACAGAGGAAGAGAAAGTGAACAAGACAGAAATTATTTCTGTAACAGAACAAGTGCTAGACGCGGAAGGAATTGAATGTGATTCTAAAATTGCAAAACTGTCTGAGGAAAAGATCAACAAGATTCTTGCTGAGGTTAGAAAGAGACGACGCAAAAGGGTTCAGAATGAAAATGCGGAGGAAGATGAAAATGAGCAAGAGAGAGTTGTCACTGCGAAGACAGCGTAAATGCGTCATCCGATATTGAGGCGATTTTATTCTCATGAGTAGCAACGATTCAGACGCTGATGACAACAAAGACTACAATAATCCTTTAGGATATGACAACTCAACGGGTGGTGGCAGTGATAAGGAATCATCAAACTATAATGAAAAGTCACCTCCGGAACGCTGGATTCTTGTCATTGCAATGGCTATACTCGCCTTTGGTATAATACTTCTGACCTTGCGTTCGGTGATTTTTAGCCTGATTTTTGTAACTATTGGTATTTCGTTATTTGCGTATTGGTTATACGTTGGGGTAAGAGCAAGAGAGCAGAATCGTATCCTCACTACTGTGTCGGGAGTGAATAAACAAGAGCGGGTATGTACCTGCCCCATTTGTAAGCATACAGAGTCAAACGCTTGTTTGGAAACGAGATGTCCATGTTGTATCTTGACAAGAAACAAACAGATAATTGGTCATTTTAATAATCCGCTTCAATAGTCGCCGTGCCTGGACTTTCTATGGATCTCCAGACTGGTAGGGGGGGGTTACTATAGGTCACAATTGTCTGCGTTATTTACAGTTCTGACCATATATTGTCAGATCTCCATGACTGGACCTTAAACTGAGTATTTATGTCTACTCGTGGGTGGAAGGTTTCCGAAACTGCAACAACATCACAAAAGCATCAATCAAATAACACTTCGAATAGGTGATGTGATGTATGACAATATGTGGAGAATGTGGGGAAGAGCTGCCAGTCAACGCCAGGTACTGTCCTGCCTGTGGAGTCGAGACAGGGATAAGAAAAGACATCTTTGATATCCCTTCGGAAGGTTTGGTGTCAAGGGTCAAGGATTTGATGCATGACGTAAGTGTTAAACGAATAGTAGTTAAAGATGAAAAGGGCAAAATCCTCATATCCATTCCAGTGACTTGGGGGACAGCGGGAGTAATCGCGACAGTGGCATTGGCACCTTGGCTAGCAGCCATAGGAGTGATTGCCGGACTAGTAACAAAATGTAGAGTTGAAGTGGAACGTGAGTCCGTAGATAGCCACGGCAGTGCCAATTAGATTGTATACTGGTTTCTTTGTGATAATCTAATTGACGATTGAGACAAAACTATTTTATGAAACCGGTTGCCTGCAGAATCGAAAACATGTGTGCCTGCCTGTCTGCTCAAAGAACCAGACATATTACGCAGGGATGTAGCCGTTGACGCAACTCTTTACATCAATTCTACTAATACTTCCTGGCTTCGTCTATCGGTATAGTTAGATGAAACTAGAATATCCATTGAATGAACTTCCTTTATCTACGTAATTGTTGTGCTCTGGTTCATTGAATATGATTAAATCTACATATATAGTAATCACAACAAAAAAAAGATAATAGCAGATGAAGAAACTGCATCCCATCCATGTATCGGGCGTCCCGGCTTGTTCACAGGTTGCAAAGATTCCGCGCTCGCTGCCGACCCAGAAGCAAATGAGAAATGATATCGAGGTACGGTAACATCACCGATGCCCACACTGTGGTGCACAACAGAAAGAATAACTTCAATGGAACAAATAGCAAGCCCTTTGATTAAGCTATAAATTGTGATGCTATTAGGCGTGGCGATGACAAAATTTTATGTGCTGTGTTCATGTCTTCGCAGGTGGGGCCCTTATACTGACACATAGTCGTATTCAACCTGATCGACGTTTAGTTAGAATTGTGTGTTAGGAGATAAGATACTTTTTGTCTATTTTAAACTGATCTATCAAAATAACCTGGTCTGTCTCTTCTGTATTTTGAATTCAACACATCTTCGGGTATCTTGAGTAGAACCTTCCCATTATCATACGATTCTAGTTTATCCCTGGGAACTAAAAAATACCGTGCATGAAGTACCTTGTCCTTCACAATAAAGACTCGTTCACTAAGTCCATCCACGTGGCCTACATGCTTGCCGTCACTAGTCTGTACTGATTTAGTTATTATTTCGTTCCAATCGAAATCGCGCATGTCAGTTCCCATTTCTGACTAAAGTATACCATGATGGTTTAATAATGTAACACATTCGTCATTACAACCCTCTGAAGGATTTGAGTAAATTACTGTTTAAGGTAGGATGACCCAGAACGGGCCGGAGACTATCCCTACCCTCTTAGACGACTGTCATGCTTAGACATCTACAGTATAAAAAAATCGATGCCATTGACCCTTAACCTTAATTCAGTAATCTGGAACTTGCCTATTCGTAGACAGGCGAATGGTTTTGTTTGGACACTCTGTGGTTTGATTTATTTCGAAGTTCACTTTTCGAAAATCTGTTGGAATCATGTCGAGCTTTCTTAACCAATTTTTCGTGACCGTCACCGTCATTACTAGTGCTGTAATTTGCTTGCAGATTTGAATACTTTAGCATAAGTTCTTTTAGTGGGTCTAAGACAAATGTCGGATCCTGATATTGCGGATTCTTAATCACGTTTATTCCTTTATTCTTTTTTCCTATTTTTATCACCTGATTTGGACATCCTTAAGCAAATCTCAACCTCTTTGTGTAACTGGGCACCTACAGAACGGAGCACTTCGATATACGTTCAAAACGAGGGAATAGTTTAGTTAAGTATGTGCGCTCCTTACCTATTCCAAAACCTATGTTTAACTGCAAAAGTAGCCACTAGAAGGAGAAGACGAGGAAAAGTATATAATCATTACTATGCATCTCAAAAAAGTTCCACATGAATTAATATTGTACCAACTAACTTATACCTCGAAGAACGACAAAATTGCACTTGCCACAGGTAATTCAACTGGATAGGGTATGAAACATTATTAGCCCTTTTGAGGAATGGATCGCATAGTATACATATGCTACAAATATGTATACTACAGATAAATGGTAAGCGCTGGCTATAGTTGACTTACTAAAATGTGAATATCTGCTGATATAGGTGGTGAGAATTAGTAAATATGTAAATAGTACCATAACGTATTTGGCGTAAGAGCGTAGAACCTCATTGACATACGAAAGAGTCCAGCATTTAGTTGATATCGACAAGAATATCTATGCTGCGTTTGTAATTGATCCAACTGGGCGCATATCAGAACTTTATATTGAAGCTGATTCTAACTTAGACAAGTCAAGGATTGAAAGATTTAAATCGGTACTGGACATAAAGTCAGCTACCATATCTGAGAGAGAAACCGCTGAAGGTCTGCTCGGCCGTCACAAGTGGGATGTCTTGGAATATGATAAATTAAAGTTCATCAAGCTATATCCGAGTGGCAACTTAGATCACAAAATGATTGTTGTAATAGCGGCATGTACAAAGGATCCTGGGGATGTAGTGGACTCAGTCATAGGTTACATGAATGAATCTGAAGAAGAAGGGCCTGTCAATCTGTTTCGATCATGACCAGGAGTCTATAGCCCGCCCTACGAGGAAAATTCACATATAAATAACGGATACTTAATTAAATCCGTCTTCCTGTTGAAAGCATAAAACAATGCAAAGGTCAGATCAGAAGTTAGACAGGAGATATGTTATTGGCATTCTCATCATCACTGGTTACGCAATTCTTATTTTTACTATACCATCATTAGTCCACATTCAGATAGTTCCCATTCTAGCTTCAGTTACTCTGATAATGTTTTCGATTTATGTACTACTCGCTCTCGAAATTGTCCATAGAAGTATTCTGGCAATATTGGGGGCCATAATTGCCATTGCTTCGGCTATCTTATTTGGTAATATCAGTCCAGAAGACTCTCTTGATTTTATAATTGGATCTATTGATTTCAATACCATAGGCCTTTTACTTGGAATGATGATCATTGTTGCAGTACTAGGCGAGACAGGAGTCTTTTACTGGGTTGGAATAAAAGCGGGAAAGCTGAGCAAGGGTAATTTATGGATACTAATGCTTCTGTTATGCTCATTTACAGCTGCTGCATCTATGTTCATAGATAACGTTACGACGATTCTTCTTATGGTTCCAGTAACGTTATCCATTACAAGAACGCTAAAAGTACCAGCGATCCCATTCATTATAGCACAGGTACTAGTATCAAATGTTGGTGGTGCGGCTACACTAATCGGTGATCCACCGAACATTTTAATTGGTTCGGCTGCTGGAATTGATTTTAACACCTTTCTGATTCATATGGGTTTACCAATAGCTGCTATCTTTTTATTCTCTCTATTTTTGTTAAAAATATTTTTTAGAAAGGAGCTCAATGAAGATCAGATCATCGAAAAGCAGTCTAGCGTACAAGAACTCATGGAAAGAGATGAAGAAGCCATTATAATAGAGAACAAGGATACGCTCAAAAAAGCGGTGATTGTATTGTTTGGTGTAATTATTTTATTCTCTCTTCAAGGGTTAACTCACGTAGAAGTATCAATAATAGCTATAGGAGGAGCGGCTGTTCTCTTGGTTGCGACCAAAGTCCATCTTGAAAAAATACTCCATGAAGTCGATTGGCCGACCTTATTCTTTTTTGCTGGCTTATTTGTTATAGTGGGGGTAGCAGAAAATGCGGGATTGATCAATGCCCTGGCAAATCTAGCGATTGAAGTCACGGGAGGAAATCCGTGGCTTACTTTCATAATGATAATATGGCTGGGGGGGATTGGGAGTGCTTTCGTAGACAACATACCTCTAACAGCAACAATGATTCCAGTGATACAATCCCTTAATTTGGATCCCACGATTGCATCTGCCTTCGGTGTCGAAAGTGGATCTCAAGTTAGTCCATTGTGGTGGGCTTTAGCATTGGGTGCAGATCTCGGGGGAAACGGGACATTGATAGGCTCTAGTGCTGGAGTGGTTGCAGTCGGACTAAGCGATAAGTTTGGACATCACATCACTTTCAACAGATACTTTAGGATTGGGTTTCCATTCATGTTAATTACCTTAGTTCTTGGTACCGTTATCCTTCCAGCATACTTGCTCTTGATAAGGTAAAATTAGATGTCATTTAGGGCAGGATCACAACATAGATTGGTGACAATGGAAAGGTCATGGAGTTGGCGCTCGCGTCCGCCTTTGACTAGGCTTCCACAGATGGTATAAATGAAATGAGCCTAATTTACCATATGCTGTGGTTTACTAAATCCAACTGTGGAAAATGCAGTGAAGATATTCCTTGTCCTTCAATCAGCCTTTGGTTGCAATTCTTTCTTGTTAACGCGTAATCAGAGAGACAAAATCATAGACAAAAACATAAGCATCCTTGACAAGTTATGAGCGGGAAGCAAACAGGACTACCGTCAAATGTTCTCGTTTATAGCGATGTTATTATCTGTTCGTAACTGTGATCGAAAATTTCAATTATGTTGCCAAATGGATCTTCACAAAATACGATCTTATACCCTTTATCAGGAACGATTTCCCATATATCTGTACGTTGCTTTCCTCCACTTTCAGATATCCTTTTGCATAACTCTTCAATATTCGGGTCAGTTATGCAAATGTGGATGATCCCTGATTTCCAGTATTCAAAATTATCTTTGCGTCTTTCCGCCCTCGGTTCTATGTATTCAAGAATTTCAAAGCCAACTTGATTTGCGGAACTTAGCCATACCATTTTCATTTTCTTTAATCTAGGTCCATGTATGTCCTTGAGCGCCCTGCCTTTAAGGGAGTCATCAGTGACAAACTCTACTGCTTGTTTTACTACTGTGAACCCTAATACCTCAGTATACCAATTTACGGCCTCATTCAGATCAGGTACGCTGATTGCGATATGATTGATTATTCTTGGATATACTGTTGGCAAAGATGCATTAGTATTCATTTCCTGATTGTGTATTATCATCATTTAATATCCTTTCTATATATAATTTTGAATGTTTTAGGTAGGTTTAGGCGGGTTGATTGCAGTTGATTTTTATAAGATTACATTGAAACTTTATTTAATTGCGCAAGTTCCGATTTATAAGAGTGGCCTATCGTTGAACTGATGACATCTCGTCTCCTTGAACTTATGAGTTAGTGTTTCTATTTTATCGTAGTCAGATATATCCCTATTTCTAATTAAGATGATTCAATACTGCTGAAAGTTTCTGATTATCTAATGTGTTGTGTGAGAATAATATCCTAATGAATGTAATGGTGTATCATCTGATATCAAATTATATCGAGCAGTAGCCAGAGATTTAGCCCAGAGATTTAGCAAACCCTCTAAGCGCCGTGGAAGGGGCTTATTGGAGGACTGCCTTCAGAAAGAGAGTACTGACGGACTGCCTTCAGAAAGACGTTCTCATCGGACGAGATCGCACGATGTGTGGTCGCGTATCTACTGGGACATACCAAAAATTCTATATTTCATAACTACGTCAGCGTGACGCACGGCCATCCTATATGTGGAATTATTATCATGAGGCTTAGCATCGAGGCCACAAATTTGCTTAAACAAAGGTAGCAACAGCGTCCACATTTAGCAACGATAATAAATATGGATTAGCAAATTGATAGGAACCAGATGTTGACTTCAAATTCAATAGTAACTGGGATTGTCTTACTTTCTTTTGCAGTATGTTTTTATTTTATTTTCACACAGACAACATCCGCTTATTCTAGCGAATATGGGGAGAAGGCACTAGGTATTAAAATGCAAACAAAGGTGACACAGGAGAATGAGAACGGCATTTCCAACTTGACTACGGGAAATAATTCCTCCCCGTCAGAACCTTCCTTAACGACAACCTCTGCAAGGGTCCTGAATAAGATTTTCAAAGAGACACAGGATTCTGTGGTGCAGATCACTAGGACAGTTCCACAAACCGGAGTAGTTATTGATCCATCACAGGAGAATAGAACTACATTAGGGTCGGGGTTCCTCTTTGATAAGGAGGGACACATTGTTACTAATAATCATGTCGTCGGTGATGCCAAGATTGTTGATGTTACATTTACAAATGGAGACAGACTCAGAGCAAATGTCATTGCCGTAGATCCATATATTGACATAGCAGTTCTAAAAATTATCAAAACCCACAATAATACTCTTGACGAAGCCCCGCTAAGACCGCTTCCCCCTGGAAATTCTTCGTCGCTAACAGTAGGTGACCAAGTAATTGCTATAGGCAATCCTTATGGCTTGGCTGGCACAATGACAACAGGTATAGTAAGTCAGGTCGGTAGGCTAGTTCCTGCACCAGAAGTCCCTTATTCTGTCCCAGATGTGATCCAAACTGATGCCGCTATAAATCCGGGCAACTCTGGTGGACCGCTGTTGAACATGGAAGGGAATGTAGTGGGAGTGAACTTTGCCGCGTTGACGCAAGGGCTAGGTTTTGCAATACCCATGAACCTAATTCAAGATATAGTACCAAGACTAATCGAAAAAGGCAACTACACCCATCCATATTTAGGTTTCACTGGAACTACGCTTACATCAGATTTGGCAGAAAATATGGAAAACATTACAGACGACGTTAAGGGTGTAGTCGTAAATACGTTGGTGCAAGGAGGGCCTGTCGATAGAGCCGACCTGCGCGGAACTACGACAGATCAGTATGGTAGGAGGCATGGAGGAGATATTATCGTTGGGATAAACGGAGACAACATCACCGAATTTGAACAATTGGTATCTTATCTTGAAGGGAATACGGTCCCAGGAGATCAAGTGGTCCTGAAGATACTTAGAAACGGAACTGAGCTCAATTTGGATGCTGTGATGGGGGTTAGACCGTCCCCTTCATCCCTCTCTAACGATAAAAGCTAGGCCTATGTTAATTGGTCAGCTTTGACTATATGAAACTACGGAATAGACTATACACTCTTGATTAGGAACATGGAGCTATTTGTGTCGACACGTGCCGATTAGGTTTCTCATATAAGACTCTTCGATGGTCAATCAACAGCGACGTAAGATGTTTATATTTCCACTCACTAACACCATTAAGCTGAAGCGACTTGAATACAAGAGACGAAATTGTCAGGGTATTGGTCGGAGGTAACATAACTGCACCGTGGACAGTGTTTCTCCCTCAAACCTGATGATTAATGTTGGAGATAGTATTGAATGGAATAATCCAACGAGAGGTGCTGCAGAACCTTACGCAGTTACCTTCAGTTTGGAAGCCATCACGCACCCTCAAAGCCATTCCTCTTAACAATGAAGCTATCTAGATTCGGGCAAGTAGAACTGAGACTATTGGCAAGAACCTATAATGCAATTACGATCGATTCACAAAATAGAGTTTATGATTCCAAAATGCTTCATTCAGGGATAAAAATGTGTACTTGTAACAGTAGTACTTGATTGTAATTCCAAATTAATTTTCGTCATTGTTAAGCGGTCTGCGAGCAGCAGCTCAATTTCACTAATCGTGGTGTTCTGCCAAAGACTATTAATTACATTCTATGTTGAATTGGTATATGGTTCAAAATTCAATTAATATTACTAGTGTAGATTTATCTGGAATTCGTGCTAGAGTTAATAAAACCCTTATGGATGGCCTCCAACTTGACATGTCAACTCAAGATTGCGCAAAGTTGCTGAGACGGCAGGTCAATACTAAAACTGAGCTTGTCATAATGTTTGTCGATATCAACAATTCAACACAATTGAGCCTGACTCTGGAAGATAGTAGATTTGCTTTAATGGTGCAAGTCTTTGCTCAAGAGATAAGCAATATAGTATTTGGATATGATGGCTATGTATTCAAATATGAAGGCGATGCTGTTATTATTTTATTTCCTGCGATGTACGATGAAGCATTAGCTTGCAGAAACGCATTGAACTGTTCAATGGCGATATTAGAAATTGTAACTCAAGTTATCAATCCAGCATTCAAATTATCTGACTTACCAGAGATTACCGTTAAAATTGGATTATCTTATGGGAAGACCTTGGTTGTGGTCTATGGGAGGAGTTTGGTAAGATCACATGTGGACATTGTTGGTTCAAGTATAAGTATGGCTTCAAAGATAACCTCGATTGCAAAACCGAACCAAGTTTTGGTAGGAGAACAAATATACAATATCTTATTATCATCCGTTGACTCTAGAAGTTTTTTGGGACATAACAAATTTGTCAAAGTCAAACTAGACGTGGCAAAATGGAAGTATCCTTCTCGTTCAGATGCTGAACATAAGTACCAAGTATACGAATTTTTGAAGATTTAATACTGTATAGGACAGAGTAATCTAAAATTAGTTCATGTGATAATAATCATTTGAGATAGTATTTTTTATCCAGAACTTCATCTTCTGTAAAAAGTTCTATGATATAATTAATTATTCTCAGCAGCTAGATATCCATCTTTACAGTCGATAGGAGCATTACATGATTTTAACAAGGAGCTTAACACCTATTAAGTGTTAGAGCTATATTACATGCTAAGTGTTAAATTTTGGAATGAAGAACTTTATATAATATACATCCATTGAATACTATTAAAATGTTAGAAAATCTGAATTTGCTAGTATACGTTGCCCTTGGCTTTACTATTAGTTACTTGGCCCTTAAAGTAGGATGGCACTTTACAGCCTGCAAGATTAACAAATCAATACCACCTTGTGTGTTCAAGCAAGTTAAAACTGTGCTTGTCTCAAACAACAGCAGTGTATAGGTGGGTAAAGCAGCAAGTGGGAATGAGAGATGATTAATTCTCTAGCTTTTGTTCTTAATGGAGCAACTGTCCAATTGTTAACAGGTAGATCAATAGGTCTTCATAAGATGGAATAATGGGTCAATACGTCCCTGCGGTGGTTCGGCTTTAAGAATAGAAACACATGATGCAAAGTTAGCTTAGGTAAAACATAGCTTGTCTCTTGATTTTGCATAAACCATTTTCTTGATAACGAATGAATCCTCATCCCAACCATTTTGCGTAAACCATTTTGCATAAAAAAGGATGATTGGAGAATGCATTTATAGCATTGCCAGTTCCTCTGAAAGTACTGTCATATTTCTGCCAGAAGAGAAAGAATACAATAAGGTTTATCACAGACTTCCATTTTAAGAAGTAGTTAAAGGATATCAATTGAATATTGATGAGATAGACACAAAGATATTAAAAAAAGTTCTTCTTGATGCAAGGCTTTCGTATAGAGGCATAGCCGATCAAATAGGGGTTTCTGCTCCAACTGTGCTTTCTCGAATAAATAGACTCCAAGACCGTCAAATAATCAAATCCTATTCCGCTATAGTCGATCATGAGAAATTAGGCTACGATTTGACAGCAATAATAGAAGTTACAGCACATAAAGGAAAAGTAATAGAAGTCGAAAAAGCTATTTCTAAATTCCCAAATGTGTGTGCAGTATACGACATCACAGGACTTACAGATATGATAATAGTAGCCAAGTTTCGGAATCGCAAAGACCTCAGCCAATTTGTCAAAAGAGAGTTAGCCCTTCCGGCTATTGAAAGGACAAATAGTCATATGGTCCTTATCACTGTAAAAGAGGATTTTCGATTCCTATAACATCAGTTTCATTCATTTACACTGTTACAAGCCGTACATAATTAGTATAGTTCACAAATGATTAGTCAGTCTTTATATCAGTGCTCACCAGTCAGCTAAAGGAATACTTTAACCCTGCCTCTAACTTGCGAATTCTATTTATTATGTTTAAATGATTGGCATGTGGTTCTGTGGTTAGATACAGAAGATAGTCTTCTCCAAATGGCATGGTGATTCGCTTGATTCTTTCATACTCTGCGATAACATATCTTCCCCTACCTATTTTGTTGGAAAGCTCACTACGTACTCTCCATCCGGTCATTGCCATCTCAATGGATTTTTTGCTCTCCTCTGCAGTAAGCAAATTCTCTACACCTTCACTATGACGAGAATACATTGTTTTACCCTCAGAATCGCAAATAGTAACCAACCTAATATTTGGATCGATACTAATAATGTCGTTATAATGCTGTTTTATTTTGAAAAGTCTGATTCTGAGCAGAGATCTGACTATGAATCCAAAAATAGCACCCCATATTAGATGAAATGAAATTGCATCTAATGTGATATTTCTAAAAGACAGGTTCAAATCTTCGGAAAATACCGCCTGCTGCGATCCAATTGCCAATATGGTGGTAATAGAATTAATAGCTGGTTGCACAAATAATAGAGAGATTGGGAGGAACAAAACTAGCCATAGTATGATACCTGCTCCCATGCCAACTAATGAGGATTTATACGGGCTGAGCATACGTATTTTTTTCCATCTAATCCCTATTGCGCCAAACACCGCGCCTATTATGGTCCCTGCTATGAGGTGAAGACCAAAAGCCACCGAAGTCGCAGTTGTAATATCATTTATACCTAAACTAATTCCCATAATCGAGTAGAATTCACCTATATTCAGCCCCAATAATAATTCAGTTATAACGATCACTGAAGAAATAGACAAAACCAGCAGCAGAGGCTCCATATTTAACTCCCTTGAAGGTTACCAATAGTTCATTTCGATTTTTGCTACCATTCTTGTTCGCATTTTTAGTGACGGAAAACATTAGGAACATCGTATAAGCTGAGGAAGAATATAAAATATTCCCTTAACTTACGTTACATATGAAAGTATAAGTAATAACTCTCCTTACGTGTGTCAAATGCTTTATTCAGAATCACTAATTAATTTAACATCTATCATTTTGGATGGGAGATCGAATTTATTTGTTTAGGATTCCACAACGTCTGGTGAAAGAAATCTCCTCGAACGGTACTACCAGTTTTCTTCAGATAACAACGCCGTCTGGGAGAAACCGAGTATACCTGGTATTCCCGCTGTAACTGCTAACAGCATCTTATTATTCAATGTTCATAGACAGAATTTTCTGCTTAAGTTCGGTATCCGTCAAGACGCGATAAGGATCGTGAATGGTGTGCTACTACTATTCATTCGGCACTATTTCTTCATCAGTTACTGTTACGGAACCATTTTTTGCACTAATTCTGCTATGCATAATCCGTTTGCCGCTAAGAGATATAACATAATTTTGAGTCACTACCAGTACAGACTCCTTAGTGGAAAACATGCCACTCACGAGGATGGTTGTCTTATCTAATATTCTTGATTGGATGATATTTTCTCTTTCCTTATTGTCTATAAGGATATGACTTCGTTCATTCTTTTTTAGAACTAGCTCATGAGCGCAGTAAGTACAAATGTTCTTGTCAATAGTAAGTACTACATGTTTTCCCGAAAGATCAGTGAGTTTTATCGTCAAGTAAGGTCCACTGGAATCCTCGCCCAAACTGAAGAGAGTAGTCCGACCACATTGCACAGACTTGGGACTATCTGAAATAAAGTTATTACCGAACAGGAGGGTGTATGCCATCGCTGTTTAGCGATAGACTTCGGACCGATATAAGGCAAACTGTGCCTAGGCTATTTCCAAAGATGAGTCCATATGGATAGAAGAACCTATCTATGTAATTGCAACAACTAGTCAACTGGAATGACTACTCATAATATACCTAGTAGTCACATCCCATGCTATGAAAGCATACTTAGCTCCTCAATTTGAAAATAGTTAGAATATTTTTTTCAGACGAAAACACTCATCTATATGTTAACATCGTCCAATCAATTCATATATAGCAAAGTGATTACTCTGAGTCGTGAAAAAAGCAACTAATGAAAAATCATTTTACGTAGTGGGCACGGTAGTAATCATATCTACTTTGGCACTCTCGTTACTCTGTTCGATCGAACCGTCCTCAATATTCGCTAGCCATAATTCGTCTACCTTGCAATCACCGAACATTTCCAACACTACAAGTACCCCTATGGGGGAGGTACTTAATACTAAATATTTAGAAATAACTAATCACACATTTTCTGAAGACCTATTATTTACCATAGTAAATGGCACACTCCTCAATAACTCGAACAATACTATCAATTCCGCAGAAGTAACGGTGCAATTTTATGATAACAATGACACATTGATTACATCTTCGACCGAAAATGCGAAATTCATTATATTGGCACCAGGAGAAAATTCATCATTTACTGTGAGATCGGACCTGGGCGACGAGATCGTAAGCAGATATACAGTGATTCCTGGAGGAGATATCGAAGTTGGCACAATTAATGTGTAAGTACGAGAAATTTTGGTAGTTTACCACTTTTGCACTCCAAATATGACAATAAGATGGTCTATCCATAACTTGATGTGGTCATTAAAATTCTGGCCCATATAATATTGGGGGGCACAATCAGCATACTCAAAGTTGACGATGTGTTGAATGCTTCACCGGAACGTCAGTGCTTGTCGATTGCCATCTACATGCATTGTAAAATTGCTAATTGCGCTGATGCCTCCTTCTACTGAAGTATTAAAAACATTGATTTCAAAGGAAGCTATTGCACCTGGCTGAATGCCTGACGGTGAGGCGTGAGCTGAACCCTCACCTATTGTTTGACCAGTATTATCAAGTAATACCGCAGATACACGCACGCTGCTAAAACGTACGCTATCATTATTTAACACCTCCCCTGAGATACGGTATATATCGCCTTCAATAGGTATGCTGTAAATGTCTTCTTCTCTTCCAGCTGGAGAAGTTGCATTTACTCTTTGTAATAGCAGGCCATTGGATTGAAGTGTATCAGGATCAACCATCGATTGAACCTGTCCGAATGTTTCCACGATCGGAAATGTTTTTACCAACATCATTGCCAGTACTATTAGTGTAATCATTACTGAACCAAACATAGCTGTTGCGACCACTTATAATTTCTTATTATCATAGTTGCAAGACTACCATTTAACTCCTCATATTCGTCCTGGACCCGGACGTCAGAAATTAAATGTTTACTTCAGTTGGTCTTCTCTTAAGCGGTCGAATTACATAACGAGAAATTGAAAATGATGATAATGGTATTAGATATACCATTATCTAGGATATCCCTTACGAAATACCCTTCATTCGTCTTATTTCTTAAGACTACTATTTTGTCGTTATCAGTTTCGATCTTAGTCATCTTTCCTGCATGATTCTTCATCCATGTAGTGATAGAAACAGTGGAGGCTTTTGTAGGTCATGTCCGCTTAATTAGATTCAATGTACAAAAATGCATGGGCTGTATGTTAAACTTGAATTTCGTAGAGAGGGTGGCGGAAAAAATATCTCTCTTGGTATTAGTATGACTCAAAGTCTTGAGTCAGAAACTATTAACAGCCAGTTCTCTCCGCCCAATCAGGGTTACCAAATCCAGTAACAGTTCACATAAATACTTTCTTTTCTATGTATCCTATTGGTGGTAGTACTCCCTGAGAATTTAAGCAACTGGAGACTCGTAACCGGGAACCAACGTAGGAGATCGAGGAGCATCATTCAAGCCATGTTCTCGAATATATCTATCAATCCTCGAATCTGAGCAAAATGAAAGGTCATTCTTAACCTCCGACAATGTTTCGGTTTCATTATGCTTCAATAATAAGGAATAATGTTCACATTGTCCCTTGTAATATAACATTGAATAATCGCACGAGAAGGCCATATCTGTTGAAAGTATCTCACGAAAAGTGCTACAGCTTCTTATCAAATCACTGTGTGTTCTCTGATTAGACGACCCGCCTTCGTTCTCATGTCTAAGCTCACTAGAATTTGATGGTGGGGTATCTGAGATATCCGTGCCGTAGATGTTGATATCCGTTATGTAATTTATTGAAAGTGCTAGTAGGATTGTGCCCACTACGTGAATCGTCAATATACTAGTTACCTTAAGTGAAATTCTCAAATTACCCAAAATGTATCTTGCAGATCTTATATACCCTTCCAAATTCCATGGTTTATTATCATCTATTGCTAGGATCTGAATATGTATCCAACCATCCTAATGATGGAGCGGTCGACCTGAAAAAACCTGAGTAACTATATCAGGTCGACCTCAGCCACTCTGCTCGGCAAAACTAAACTGATTTTTGACGCTTTATCGTCGAGAGTGTGTGCAATTGTTGAGTGAGTTGGGTATCTGCACAGCATGTATTGTTGATACCAACTTTAGATATAATTGTTGTCTGAAAAGCCATATTATGCACTTTGATGGATTTTATATTGCAATTCATTTATCTCTAGATCTGAATCTTCATTGAATAAGGAATATCTTCAGCGGACGATAGAGATTATCTGCAATCTATGTGATCAGTCGTAGGTTGTCTGATAAACAATGGTTGACTCCCCGGAGGTTTATTAAACCACCATTCGTTTGCAGCGTATACCGCCTCGACTTCGCAACCTGAAACGGAACCAATTCCGCGATTAACCTGAACAAACATTAAATTGCCATCAAAATTTGCGTGCCCCAACCCAAGAACATGACCAATCTCATGCTTTACTATTCGTTCCATCTGGTTGCCGCTAAATGCAAATCCAAACGCACCCTTTGAAATTAGAACGTACGATTTCGTTATGAATCCGTAGAAATCATAAAAGTTGTTAGTAATCCCAGCTTTTTCATTCTGGACTTCTCGAAAATATATCTCCACATCAGCACCTCTCCTGGTTGGAGTCTCAGTGAATGTCAGCCCTTCAATCTTCGAATCCCATTCCTTAAATGCTTTGGTTACCGCTTCAATTGAAGACCTATCAACCTCATAGCTGTTTCTGTTGGAGCCTTCGTCAGTCAAATAATGTCCTATGAAGTAGGTTATCTCTCCATCCGCAAGTTCATCACCCCATGAACAACATAAGAGAATAATATCTTTCCCTGAATACGCATCAAATTCTGCTTCATTGTAGACATTATCATAGAACGGGAAAAGATTCGTTACCCAATCTAATCCATTAAACTGTAAGAAAGATCCAGAAAGCGTCATCATGGACAAATAACCTGTTGCTAGGATAGCAAATATTGTAAACAGGATTCCGATGTAGATGTAATTCCTCCCTTTCCTGTTTCTTCTTACACTACCGACATTCTCGTCTCCACTATTTCTATTACTATCTACAGCCATAAATTGTTGATTTCCTTATGTTTACATGTCGAACCTTTACCCGAAATAGTTATCAGCCATATACTCACCTTAATTGACATTAGTCAATATATATAATCGCTTTGAAAACATTCCATGACCCATCAATGTCTTTGTGATCTTACAATTTTGGTTTATACAAGTCGCAGAGCCATTGGCCTGCTCCATAAACAATTAGATGGGAAGTAAGTTTAAGGATAAATGAAGATCCTCCGATCCATAATAAAAGATTACCCCCATTACTAGTGTTTGCAAAGCAATCTCCATTATGGTTTTCTCATGTATTCCACTTTCCAGTGGTGGTGGATGGTGGTGGTCCATAGGTACGTTCCATTTGTCCACTTTGCATCTAGTTAGATATCGGTCATGATAAATACATCAGATTGTGCTCGAACCAAATACATCAGATTGTGAAGTCTTAATATTGAGAGGGCTATCATATATGTAGTTTTGATGTCCTCTTTCGCTTGTCTCATAACATTGTTAGTTCTTTCATATTGCTTTGAGCTACTGGCGCAAGGCGATGAGGCGTTGGGAGAGCCGACTCTAAAGTCGGCTGAATTTCATTTACACAGAGTCGTGGACGGTTTGTCAAGACCTACCGGCCTAACTTTTTTAGGTCCGGATGACTTTTTGGTAATCGAGGAGGATACAGGAAAGGTTAAACGAGTTATTGATGGAGAGATTTCTCAACCTATATTAGACCTGGGTGTTTCCACCGATAATTCTAGAGGTTTGATAGGTATCGATTCGTACCAAAATGAGAGCAAAACATATGTATTCTTATATTATACTGAATCATCGTCCTCTCGTGACGGCGAAGATGATCCCCTTGGAAATCGGCTGTATAGGTATGAATTATCTGATGATAAGGACAGTCTAATTAACCCAAAGCTGCTTTTAGATCTACCAGCGGGCCCTGGTTCGATGGATAACGGAGGCCCAGTTCTAGTTGGACCAGACAATTATATCTATTTAGTTATAGGTCAAATTCAGGACGATAATGAGGAGGGTCATAAGACCAAAGCCCAAAACTTTGAGGAGGGACTCGAGGCGGACGGAACAAGCGGCGTCCACAGAGTTACTCAAGATGGCGAAATCGTTGCTACTGAAATCTCAGATCCTGCTGCAGAGACAGGAAGCTATTTTGCATACGGGATAAGAAACAGTTTTGGTATGGATTTTGATCCTATCACAGGAAAACTTTGGCTCAGTGAAAATGGTGTGCGTGCAAATGATGAGATTAACTTGATAGAGTCAGGGTTTAATGGGGGTTGGAAAGACCTAACAGGATTTGCTCCCTCTGGTTTTAACTACAGCGGGTTGGTTTCGTTTAAAGGAACTGGAAAATATAGTGACCCGAAATTTGTTTGGAACCAGACTGTAGCACCAACTGCACTTTTATTTTTCAATAGTGATAGATTTGGACCCGATTACAAGAATGATATGTTTGTTGGGGATTATGCATTTGGTAGAATCTATCATTTCGAGCTGGATTCGGAAAGAACGGGACTACGCTTAAGCGGTACCTTAGCCGATAAAGTAGCTAATTCAGACTCTGAGCTTCAAAGTACTATTTTTGGTGAAGGGTTTGGAGTTCCAACTGATCTAGAGATCGGTCCAGATGGCATGCTGTATGTTACTTCGTTAAGAGACGGAGCAGTGTATAGAATCACCAGATAGCTGCAGTTGTAGAATAGTTTTACCCATTTATCCTAATGGTTGAAAAGGAATTGATGACGAGGACTGCCAACCTATTTTTTTGCATCCAACGTTAGCTGACGGCGTCAAAATATTCGTTACTTCTTTGAATATTTAATAAAGATATGAATTGGCTTTAAAATCAATCCATTGTGATGTATGGCCTTATATCCGAATAAATTTGTCTTTCCCAATTATTCTCATCATTCTAAGTCAATGCAATGGTTACTGTTATTGTTATTGTTAAGCGAGGATAAAACATAAAATGGTTACTATCTGATTAAAGGTAATAGCGTAAGCTTCTGCTGAAGAAAATATAGACAAATTGGCTGGCAAGATAACTTTATTATCTTATTCCCATAATGTGTGCCCAAGACTGTAATTAAACTGGGTCGCCTTTAAACCATTTATTGTACGATAACGGCTCCGGTCATCCACGGGTGGGGCACACAGAAATATTCGTACCTACCCTGTTCGGCAAAGTGAAATGTGAACGATTCTCCTTCAACTAGCTCTCCAGAATTAAACATACCATCCTGCAGAAACTCATACATCCCATAGCCTACCTTTTTGCCACTCGTAATTATAGGAGTTAAATCATCATCATTGGTCCACGTTACATCCGAACCTGGTGGAACGATTAAATCTTGGGGATAAAATCTCTCTGATATAGTTTCTTTCCATGCAGCACCATCTGGTATAAGTATTTGATAATCGCCTTCATGATCCTGGTTGTTGGTACTTGTTTTTTCTATATTCGAGGCTGGTTCTGGCATTGGTTCTGGCGTTATTGTAACTGCAGGCGTCGCGGCAACATTAAATGGATTAAATCTATGGAGTTCCGAA
>JBAUMZ010000070.1:0-66480 GCA_049578985.1 Nitrososphaeraceae archaeon | reverse complement strand
GTGAAGAATGAATTCCTAGCATTGGAAGAAATACCAAACATAGACGATGGTAAGCTAAGGTATGATATGTTTGTCAAGGCGTACAATGAAGCAAGAGAGCATGGAGGAATCAATGGTCTTACTCCATCAGAGATGTTTCTACAAAGATTAATTACATCCACAATACATACTACGAATAAGCAGCAAAGTGTAACCCATGTAGGTAATCAAAAATGTAACCTATCTACGTAAGTTCAACAATTAGATGTTAATCCTAATATCCCATTTTATATACTGTCGCTTTAACTATCAATGGGTATTTGTTATGATGTTGACACCTTAGATTAATTGTACATATAATGGGGGCCTATTTTAGCAGGGCCATGTTGGGTCAGCAAGCAAATTTGTAGACAGGTCTAAACTGTGTAAGTGCTCGCTGGGCCCCAAGATCAGCATCTTTGCAGCAGCACGTATGGCTCTATCTCTCTATATCTTCCTATCTCTCTCTATATCTTCCTATCTCTATATCTTCCTATCTCTCTCTATATCTTCCTATCTCTCTCTATATCTTCCTTCTTCCAATGTTGCCTCTATTGTTTTAAAAATCCCTTTAAACTTCCACTTCTGAGTTCACAATACTATAGCCTTAATTTCTCCATATGAAGAACCCATCCTTTCTAACTACAGTATCTATTGATCTCGATAAGAACCTGCTTTTTTGATAGTGTCTTTTGGTCTCCTACAAGGATTACATACTACAAGGATTACATACACTAGTGTATTGCATCTTTGCTGCAGAGCTATCTTCCGTAGGCTAATTCTGTGATTGGTGCCCTCTAGCCTACTCATCACTTCAGTCCATCGCGCCAGGCTATAGCTTCGAGTTCTACTCTGACAGTGTCCTCGACGGCAATCACGGGTCGAGCCTGGAATTCAAAGGCTGGGAAGGTCGAGCATACCTTGTGAACGGTCAACGGGTCGTCGCAGTCAACTAGCATATGGCCACCCCACTCGCCTACTCGCACTACGAACGACTCGATCTTGAAATTTGCGGGCGCCTTCCATTTACTGAATACCTCAAGTATTCGCTTCTGGGCATTCTCGTACTCCGCAGCGGGCGTTCGAACCAGCTTATCATGTACTCCATTGGCATATTCCTCCATTGTCAGCGTGTTTCATTCTATCAGCTTTTCTTGTATGTCTAATAAGGTTAGGTGTGTTTCATTCCATCCCATCACCTTACAGGTAACCCAGAAGACATCTATGCAATTTTAAGAGTGTACCGAAGTGATTCCAATACGTAAAACCACAGATAAAGGCGCAGTAGGTTAGGCGCAAGGTATCGGTCGGCAATAGAAAATCGGTGGAAAATCTTGCAGAATATGCATGGAACGAATTTGGTCATGTAGATATGATATTCAATAATGCAGGAGTTACAAGTGGAGCTACTCTACTAATTGATGGGGGGAGGAAGATTTTCGTTGATCGCTTGATGTAAATGTCGTAGGAACGTGGAATGGTTGTTCAGTATTCGGAAAGAGATTCCTTGAACAAGAAACACCATCACACATTATCAATACTGCCTCTGAAAACAGCTTTTATCCTGCAGCTCTGATGTCTGGATTTTATGCGACAACAAAGCATGTCATTCTTGCACATTACTACAAACGAGGCACATTACTGGCTTAATTTGATATCGCTCAAATTACACTTTGCACTTATAGGATACGGACATGTTTGGTCAGTATCTCTATAGACTATATTACTTTGAGTATATACTTGTTTATATTGCTCGGTATGCCAGATTCAAAATGGTTTATTAGACTAACCTTTCAAAAAGTCTGGTTTGTCATATCTACTGGTCTATGTATGCTCGCTTGGGTTAAATTGCAGAATCTCCTCGTTTGTTAGTCGATAAATCTACTGCAACATGTACATCTGACACAAATAATTTTCCACCTAAAGCTTCACCACCAAGTCTTTCAACTAATTTGTTGATCAAGGACTCAACTTGGTCGTCTTTCACTATAACCTCAACCTTAGTTCTTGGTCTGTATTCTGGAGTGTATTTAGCTGTACCCCTAGCAACTTCAACAGGCTCTGCCTTCACTTTTCCCCTTCCTTCAACACTGTAATGACTCATTCCTCCAGCATTAGTACTCTTCAGTATTTCAGCAACATCATCCAACCTTCTGTGTGGGATTATTATCTCAAATTTTTTCATGCATAATCAATCCTCAGCTTTGTGCTTTATAGCATATAATTTAAAAAGCTGATGAATGCAGTGCAATGATCTGCAGCACTTAGCACTTGTAAGTATAAGTGCAAAAAAGGTGGGTATAGAATATTATTAATTATCTATAAGGACTAACCAGGTAATGAAGTACAGCCCCATATTCTCTGGCGCATAGTAGTTCGAAGTACGCCAGTGGGTAATTATATACTTAAGAAAGATTGCAAGTGTAACTGCAGCAGTATTGTTATTTGCAATAGCAGATAGATAGATAGATATTTGTTACCAACAAATAGCTTACGTTTGTTCCATGTTGCAGGGTTCTGCAGTATTACTGGTAAGATATTAGACGAGCAATGAATCGAAAAAGTGAATCTGATAGATCATGCTCTTGTCAATGGGCGACAGTCTAATCAAAGTCGAACCCATCTAGTTAAACTGGTGAAGATAGTTTTGGCCCCAGAGGTTACACAATGAATACCTTCACGAAAAACTCGGCACACAGGTACAGTTTTCCCTATTCTATCGATCCTAGCTAAATGGTGTTAACTGAAATTGTAAACAGCTAATGAAGGTTGTTTACAAAACTCCAATATCTGTTGGAAAATTGTTAATGTTAACGCGTTTAGTAGATCGTTCAATAGCATGTTACGCTCAAATCACCTGAACGATAGTGATTGAACAGAGCGATTTTGAACGATCTCCAGACATTTGCATTGAGGGATTCGTTCAAAACGTTCAATGACTTCCTATATTGGGCAATCATAAATTAGAATAAGTCTCTGAAACTGAGTCTTGATATGCCATCAACTTAGATGGGCAAGTCGAGACACCAAACTTACTCATATTACCTGAAGCGGAGCAACTTCATGTACTGATAACCCCGTCTTAGCACTTGCTAAAGGGTAGCGGAAAAACTTGGTAAAGGAGAAAAGCAGGGGGATATAAATCGGTCTAGCCATGGTGAGAAAATCTTCGCCGATGAATAAGTTACCAGATCAATCCCAGAAATCTCTATTCGCAACTTTCACATAGTAAGTCAAAAAATTGAAAAATCGATCTAGTATCAAAAACTGTCAGGACGTCTTATCAGTTCAACAGGTGCAATAGATTTTTTTAATGAAGCGACCTATGCTCTTGAGTGGAAGTAATTCCCAGAGGGAGAGATTTATTCAGTTGATTATGGTGATAAGTACAGGCTTATACTTATAATTACGTATTCGCCTTTTTTATCAATATACGAAATGAAAGCTGTTGGTCTATACAGATACTTACCAATAGGAGATCCTCAGTCCCTAGTTAATTTAGACATCCCGCAGCCAAATCATCCTACTAGTGGACATGATTTACTGGTTGCTATAAAGGCTATCTCCGTGAATCCTGTCGATACTAAGGTCAGAAGAGGATTGATTCCTTCTCCATCACCTATTACACAACAAAATGAAAAAAATGCACCGCGTATATTAGGATGGGATGCTGCCGGACAGGTAATAGAAGCTGGTTCAGATTGCAACCTCTTTGAGAAAGGGGACGCCGTTTATTATGCCGGCAGCATTTCTAGACCTTTAGGAACAAACTGCGAATTTCATTTGGTAGATGAACGTATTGTTGGAAGAAAACCAAAATCGCTAAGCTTTGAAGAGGCTGCTGCTATGCCGCTTACAACCATAACGGCATGGGAGGCGCTATACGATAGACTATCCTTGTACCCGGATGTTGTGAGAGGGAAAACTGCAGCTATCTCACAGCCGAGAATGCCACCTCTTGCGCCAGATATTAATAATAATAGACTAAATGATCATCAATCGTCTATTCTTATTATTGGTGGAGCAGGAGGCGTTGGTTCTATAGCAATTCAGCTTGCAAAAAATCTAGTAAATCAAAAATCTTTCTCACTGTCCTCCTCAATAGCATCTTCTTCATTCACAGGAATTAATGTAATCACTACTGCATCTAGGGCTGAATCAGTTGAATGGTGTAAGAGAATGGGTGCAGATTACGTCGTAAACCATCATAAAGATCTTAAATCTCAGATCAAGGAAGTCATAGGTATTGATTATGTAGACTATATCCTCTGTTTAAATGAAACTGATGGTCATTTTGAAAGTATGAAGCAATTGGTTGCCCCTCAGGGCAAGATATGCTCTATAGTTGAAACAAAAGCTCCCGTAGACCTAGGTGGAGTACTACGGCAGAAAAGCGCTACGTTTGTTTGGGAGCTCATGTTTACCAGATCGCTATTTCAAACGCCGGACATGATATCACAACATCACTTGCTCAATACAGTAGCCGACTTTATTGATAATAACAAAATAAAAAGCACTTTAACTGATGTATTATCACCAATAAATGCAGAAAATCTGCGTAAGGCACACAGACAGCTCGAATCTGGTAAGACTATTGGCAAGATTGTTTTATCTGGATTTTGAACTGAAGTTTTAGTTGAATGTTGACATAGTTAATTTAATTTTTCGTACTTTTCTAAAAGTGACAGAACATTACTAATACGGTTAGAGTACAGCAGCATTGCAACTTGAGCGATCTGATGGGATTTTATCATTTATGCGAGCGATTTAGTGATATAAGGTCCTTGGCTACAGCATCAATAGGTTCTGGACTTTTGTAGGTCTAGGACAAATCAAATATAGAACTAGTTTAATAGACGACTTGAGCTCAAAGTGCATCGGTCCTAGACTTGGAATAAGAGACAAATTCAAAAACTCATTAAAAAGGCTGACCCTGCCCGAGCTTCATTGAAATAGTGGCTTATCTAGATTGGGGAATGAAAGCAATCATCTGTACTATAGCCTCTTCCGGAGGCTGGAACCATTACCGAACCTAACTGGTATATGCATGTCTCCAGTCTGCAGCGTATTTGAATATACGTTGCACTTCCGCCGCAAACATGGTGGACTCAGAAGAATGGCTTATTTCTGAGTTCCTGAAATGAGCTTGGATTTGGATATTCACTGGATATAGTAAATTCGAATTTTTCTAGACCAGATACACCATAATCACATTGCTTGAGCAGATGGCAGGACACCTGCTAGCTATGTGGGCGGCTGGATTGAGCAAATTGATTAACCCGAAAGATATTCAAACGATAATAAAACATGCTGCTCATGATATACCATCTTTAGAGAACAAGTACTATAGACTTGCAAATGATGTCCTAGATCTTGAGATTAAGAGAAAAGAATTGAATGTTCAATTATTCGATCTTGGTCAAACCATAACGCAATATCAGAATATTATCGATAGTAAAAAGCACCAACTAATAGAATAGGATAAACAACTAGCTATCCATGGACGTGGCAAATCAAAATCAGACAAGGTGGGATAGATTCCAATTACACTAAGATTGATGAATATCGGGTCTTTTAGTCTATATCTGGTCTATTAATAGAAGTGATATTAAAAAAATAATAGATGGGTGGGCGGATCTATTTTTAGTTACTCTCTAAAGACATATGAAGAGCTTGAGCTGGGCCACACTGCATAGTTATCTATTGTTTGAACAGTGGCATCTGGATATGTAACCGTGAATTTGTATACGCCTGAGGGTAGGCTATTGAATGAATAAGAGCCGTCAGAGTCAGTCATAACAGAGGTAGAGTAACCTGCGTTTTTCTCTGCTGAGTCTATTAGTCCCATATGCTTGTAAACAACTACTGATGCTCCATCTACTGGTAGACCATCTGAGCCTGTTACAAAGCCATTTACCCTACCAAGATCTATAGCTGGTATTTCCGGTATTGTTGATGCTGCTTGTTCAGGTAATGGTAGTGGGCTATTGAAAATAGTGGATTCATACATTGTGGAAATTACGACAGCCGTAGCAACCCCAAGACAACCAGCAACAATTATCGAAATTACTGCGATGGTACTTAATTTGTGGTAAAACTCTTTAGTTACTAATCTTTTCTCATCATGTGAAGATTTTATGGATAATGTCACTTAATTCGAATCACCTCCGCTTCAATCACGGAAAGTCTAGTCGCTTCTTCTATGACAGCACACCTGTTTGTCAGATACGGTGATTCGATTTTCACGTTTATTATGACAAGAAGTTGCTTAACTCTTCTTGTATCATATCGTTATTAGAAGTATGGTCTGGCTATTGAATACAGAGCCATATACAAGTTAGTAATAATGCTGCCACATATTTCAGGTTCCAATATTACAAATAATATTTAGTCTATAGGCTGTCTAATTAATCACATTCTATATTTGGTTATTGTGGTGGCATTAATAGAGCCTATTGTAGGTCTAGCGTATCTAGGAATTGGATTCATATTGACATATCTATCACTGGAAATAGCCTGGCATTTCACTGCTTGCAGGATCAAAACAAGTGACGCAAAGATGATAAAACCATGTCTGTTCAAACAGACTAAATTACTACTTGCAAATCAGAAAAAACTGGCCTCCTTTCGCCCTAATATATTATGAGTGCGTTGCCTCGGTATCTTTGATTGGACGCCTTTGCTTGAGTCCATCAGTACTAAGGCCACACACTATTATTAGGCCAACAAGGATTTGATAGATGAGGATAAACTTGAACAGGTACGGCGTCCTGCGTCTGGTAAGCGTAACTCTCACATTATTTGTATTGCTCGTGTACAGCTTTACTCCACGGGATATTATCTTTGCATACACCGAGGTCGGTCAGAATTACATTGAAAATAATGTTGGACAAAATAAAACTTACAACGGTGATCTAAAAGTGAAGATATTGGCTGACGGGATAGAAGGGAGACTTAAAGATGCTGCTGCAATTTTAGAGATTACTGGTAATCTAGACGTAGTAAAAAGTACTCCAAATGCAACCTTACTTAATACAACTAGTTCTATTAATGGGATACCCGAAAATGATGATATAGAAAAAAGAAGACTAGCTAAAAATATTTTATCAAATTTTGACGTCTTTGAGGTAATTTTCTTTCTCATGCCCAACGGTGATATGTATATGGAGGAACCATACAAGGCACAAGAGAATTTGACAAACTCCAACTTTGGATTTAGAGGATATTTTCAAGGTGCTGTTAATACAGGCATGGCATACTTAGGTGACGTGATAATATCCGCAGCTTCAGGACTACCTCAGGCAGAAATAGCAATTCCACTCTATTTTCCCAATAATGATTCATTAGTCGGTGTTTGGACAGGAGCTATAGACTTTGACCTCTTTCAGGAAGGATTGCAATCACTTAATCTGACTCACAATGAACGAGTGATATACGTAGATAATAATGGCACCAAAATTGCTGACTCGGATAAGGATTTACTCACTACAAGTGAGTCGTTTTCTAATCTAAAGAGTTTCAAAAATGCTATGATTGGACAATCTGGCTCCATTGTTGAAATAGTCAACGGGATGAAAATGTTCGTTTCATATCAGCCAATCAGAGCTCTACAGAATACTTGGGTTGTTCTTTGGATGCAGACAGCCAGCAACATCATATGATTCGAAAGCCCGGATAGAGCTTTCACTAACCTATCAGGTTTTTTATTCCGGAGCGTCTGCTCACGGTATGCCCTTAATGGCATCTATCTAACGTTAAATCTGACTTAGTTCATAATGCCACAATATCTTTTAAGAATTGTATGGTAGGAATACCTGGCCCATATAATTCTAACCGTTAAGTAACTCAAAACCACTCCTTTAAGCTGTAGGTCCTTCTTGGAGAGATAAAAGAAGCGACTTTCTACTCTAGATTGGTTCCTGAGTTCTCACTATCAACAGTTTCATTCGATGATTCCTCCGTAAAATCTTCAAGATATATATCCATATATCTCTTCAATTTTTCCCAAGATTTATGTATGTCTTCGTTCGCGGGTTTCTTAATAGCGTACTTTCCTGCAAAAGGGATTTCCTCGATTTCAACGGATCCTATTGTAGGAATACTTTGGTAATTTAGATTGCTATGTATGTTTTCGGTAATGTCACTGTCTAAACCTGCGCTGCGTTCGGATAGGCTTGGCAATGAATTCTCTCCTGCGATTTGTTCTGTATCATTGAGGTACCATTTCCTCACCTCTTTTTCAACACTTTGCGCTTCCGCGGAGGAAACTCCTGTTAAATCCTTAATCTCAAGCCAAAGGTTCTCGGGAAGCTCTCTCTTAAATTTCTTGTAGAATTCGTGCCATAGGGATACCCTTAGTACCGACTCGCGAAGCAATTGTTTTCGATGGTCTTCGTCACGTGGATATAGAATGTCTTCGCCGTTCTTCGTGACTCTAAATTTTCCTCTTCCCTCAAGTAGCCCATAGCTAATTAGACTATTTATTCTCCTGTAAAAACCTCCGCTTGTTGGTGTTTTGTATCCTAGCAAAAGAGCAAGATCATTTGCATGAATCTGTCGATCTACACTTTTGACATTATCATATATTTTCTTGACGTCGTTGAAGGCCCCTGAATTAAACCTGATCTCAGGAATTTCATATGAACCAATTCGCAATTTACTTGATTATCTTTCCATTTATCATTATTAAATTTGCTTTATCGTAGAAATGGTTACGAAGTCTCCTTATTCTTAGTCAATCATTGGTCCGTGCTAGTTTTTATCTGACTTGTTGACAGCATTCAAGCCATGCTGACTGTAGTACATGTGACTAAACAAGCAGATACTGATTTTTTTGCCTATCTATGCGTGATAGGTCTTCAACGCTAAAATCAGTCTATCAATATCGCCTTCGTCATTGTAGAAGTGAGGTGATACCCTAATCCCTCCACCACGCGCAGACACTATTATTCGCCTTTTTCCTAGATATCCGACCAATTGTTCAGGTGATCTACTCTTGAATACAATAATGGCAGATCTATGTAAGTTTGCAAGAGGAGAAAGGATCTGAATTTTTAATTCAGCAAGCCTGTCGATTAGGTATTGAGTAAGATAGTGAATTCTCTCTTCGATCCTAAGAATGCTAATTTTAGAGATGTATCTAACAGCCGCCTTTAATGCAATTATATTTGGGAAATGTGGCGTACTGAGCTCAAATTTAGAAGCGTTCTTGGACATCCTGATTTTCATGTTATCAAAATGCTCTTTATCCTCTTGTCCAAATTGACTGAAGAATGGGGGATTCAGTTCTGATTCCTCTTCGAGTAATTTACTCTGAATGTATAGCGTTCCTATTCCAAAGGAAGAAAGCAACCATTTGTGACCATTGCCTACTGTAAAATCAACCCCAAATTTACCAACATCGAATCTCAATGCTCCGATCGACTGGGTTGCATTGACCACTAGATAGAGGTTCTTCTCATTACAGATCTCACTTAGTGTTTCCAAGTCTTGCTTGAATCCTGTCGAATACTGAACATGACTGGTGATGATCGTTCGAGTTTTTCTTCCTATTGCCTTCCGAATAAGCTCAATAGGTACCGTCCCATTTCGAGATTGAACTATTGTCATATCTGCTCTCTTGTTGATCCATGGTAGATTTGAAGATGGAAACTCCAAATCATTTGATATTGCATGGCCACGGTGGGCAAGCAAGTGAGCTATAATATTCATTCCCTCGCTTGTTGAATGTGTGAACGCGATCTCTTCGGAATGAGCCCCAATAAAGGCAGCGTACATTCTACGAGCTTCTTCAATACAATCAATCCATTTCTGCCAATGATTTCCACCATTGAACATGCTCTCTTTATAGAATTCTGATACTGCGGTTTCAACTTGAGTTGGGATTGGAGAGATTGCCGCATTTGCCAAATATGAATACTTCTTGGTAACTGGGAAGTCTTCTCGAAGTCTGTTCCAATACGTAGATTTCAATTTGTAATCATGTCTTCAGATTAAATGGGCTATATGATTTTCCTCCAGAAATCTATTTTCGAGACTGACGGCCGTGCACGTGACAAACCTTCTATCATGGAAATTCCAGGAAATTGATGTGCATCCACATATATGAAAAGGAACAATATAGATCATATAGGGCGATTTCGATCTAGGTATTCGTTGTAGGATACTGTGAAATATCACCGCATTATCTCAAATTAAGAGAAGGGGTATAATAATCTCTGGAATCAAACGTACTGACTAAGAAAAGCCTAGCTTCAACCTTTCTTAAAGGAAAAAGACGAGGCGACAAGATATTTCGTGGGACAGTTATCGCTGCTGCGGGTTACAGTGCGCTTATGTTGATCCTCGTCGCATTCGCAGTAGGCGAAGGAGCCCTTCCAATATTTTCCCACGAAGGCTTCCAATTTATCGTAGGCACCGATTGGAACGCTGTATACGGGCGTGAGTCGTTTGGAGCATTGCCCTATATCATTGGTACGTTGCTCAGTTCTACCATTGCGATGGCTATTGGTGTGCCAATTAGTCTCGGGATAGCCATCTTTGTTACAGAGATGGCTCCTCATCGCATTACTACTCCACTATCCTTCGTCGTTGAATTACTCGCTGCTGTCCCAAGCATAATATATGGGCTCTGGGCGTTGTTTGTATTTCGGTTCTGGATAAGAGATCTGATTGAACGTCCTCTATACGAGCATTTGAATTGGATCCCATTTTTTGACAAAACACCATTCGGGCTGGATATCTTTACCGCAGGAATAGTGCTCTCCATTATGATCATTCCAATAATCTCTTCAATAACGAGGGAAATACTTCGTGTTGTCCCTAACTCTCAGCGCGAGGCCGCATATAGCCTTGGTGCAACAAGGTGGGGAACCCTGAAGACTGCGATTTTTCCCTATGCTAAATCAGGCATCCTAGGTGCTTCATTCTTAGGATTGGGACGCGCAATTGGTGAAACTATTCTTGTCATGATGATAATAGGAAATGCAATAGGTCCGGCTGCAATTCCGACCACCATGTTTTCACAAGGACAATCACTAGCAAGTCTTATTGCAAACGAATTCAACGAAGCAGCGTCAGATCTGCATCTTTCAGCGCTAATTGGTCTGGGAGCTATTCTGTTGTTACTGTCCATGGTAATAAATATTGGCGCAAGGTTGATGGTTTCGAGGATGGTCAAAGCCGTCCCAGGAGGGAGAGAATAGTGGCTGGAAATACAGACAAGCATCCTGAGCGATTCCATAGAAAAGAAGTGCAGAAGGTGATGGTCAAAAACGCAAGAAAGGCAAAGGTCATCGATAAGATAGTAAGCATATTTGCAATCGCATGTGTTATTCTGGCAGTTATTCCATTGACTAGCATCTTGATTGAGGTCGTAAAGAACGGAATCGCAGCAATCAATTGGGATTTCTTGACAGAAAGACCATCCGTTATTGGTCGAGCCGGTGGTGGTATAGGTCCTGCGATTCAGGGAACTTTGATTGTGGTGGGTTTGGCAACGATGATCGGAGCACCGATCGGAATACTTACTGGTATCTATTTATCAGAGTTCGCTGGAGGTGGTGCTTTTCCCAATGGGGTACGATTTTTCAATGAAGTGATGACGGGTTTACCTTCGGTGGTTATGGGGATAGTAGGTTATATTCTAATTGTCCTCACCCTTGGTTCGTTTTCTGCATGGGCTGGAGCTTTTTCACTATCACTTATCATGATTCCGATCGTTTCCCGTGTTACTGAAGAGACCATTAAGATCATCCCCAACTCGATTCGTGAGGCAGGTCATGCGCTGGGCATTCCAAAGTGGAAGATCACTCTATTCATAACTTTCAAGTCTGCAATTAGTGGGATTCTGACCGGAGTTGTGCTTTCAATAGCTAGGATTGCTGGGGAAACAGCACCACTCATCATGACAATTCTAGGCACTAGCTTATTCTTTACGGGCTTCAGCTCGCCAGTAGACGCCTTGCCTCTAAGAATATGGCGCCTCTCTTCTCAACCTTATGAAAGTGCTCAGACGCAAGCTTGGGGTGCGGCACTTTTTCTTATCATGTTGGTACTGGTACTTAGTGTGGCATTAAGACTATTAGCGCAAAGAAGAGGCTTTGCAGCGAAGGCTGAAATCTAAATCTTACTTGATGGTTAATCAAGTTAATTCTTTTCAACTTATGCCTGTTGGCTGATTGCACTTTGGTAGGAAGCCAATATAATATAGTTTGAATTAGACAATTCTTGCTATATACTCTATATTATATATATAGACAAGAGATTAAATCCTCTCAATCCTTAATGGTACATTATTAGTTGTCTGCTGAAGAGATTAGCAACCATAAAGCTGAAACAGCACGAGGTGTCGAAGAACCTTATCATAGATCAAAAGTTTCGATCAAAGGAGTGAATGCATGGTTTGGTTCAAAACAAGCCTTAAAAAACATTAACTTGGAGATCGAGGAGAATTCTGCTACTGCCTTCATGGGCCCTTCAGGATGCGGCAAGACTACCCTGATAAGGTGCCTAAATCGAATGCATGAGATGACGCCAGGGGCTAAAGCTCAGGGACAAGTAATACTGGATGGTATCGACATTTACGGCAAGTCCATTGATCCCGTTATAATAAAGAGGAGAATCGGCATGGTTTTTCAGAAGCCTAATCCTTTTCCTACCATGAGCATTTTTGACAACGTTGCAGCGGGTCTGAAGCTAAACGGTATCAGAGACAAGAAGCTGATTAGAGAAATAGTAGAGGAGAGCTTAGACGGCGCAGGTCTTTGGGAGGAGGTCAAAAATGAGCTGGACAAACCGGGAATGGGTCTTTCAGGAGGTCAGCAACAGCGACTTTGTATTGCAAGGGCGTTGGCAATGCAGCCGGAGATTTTGTTGATGGATGAACCCACTTCAGCTCTCGATCCAATTGCTTCTTCCAAAATCGAAGAATTGGTACACAAGCTGAAAAAAGACCTAACTATTATTATAGTAACTCATAATATGCAACAGGCCGCAAGGGTTGCTGATCGGGCAGCGTTTATGTATCTTGGAGAACTGATCGAATATGGATTTACAAAGCAGATATTTCAAAATCCCGAACAAGAACTTACTGAGAAATTCGTTAGTGGTAAATTTGGATAGTGTCCTTCTGAAGAAAGGACACTCAACTACTTTACCTAGGATTGGCTTGATTGCTTTGCAGGTCAAAGTAGGTTGACTCGATTACTTGACTTGGGCATAGAGAGGACACGCGACATTATTGGTGAGATGGCCAAGATTTCGGAGATCTGCGTATCAACTGTATTGGAGTCCTACTCGAAAGGCGATGTACAAAAAAAGGAGATGTCTGAATGGGCTGAGAAGCTTCGAATGCTCCAGGAGGAGGTATCTGACTTGGCATTTGAGCTGATAGCGCGATACCAGCCCGTAGCGACAGACTTGAGGTATATTAGGTCATGTCTAGAGGTGTCATATGTGCTCTCACGGTTTGGAGGATATGGATATGAAATTGTAGAGGTTCTGGATATGATGGGTTCGATTTCGGAATGCGATAAAACTGTCGTGACAGAAGCTGCAAAAGTAACTTCTGAGATGATTTCCATAAGTGTTGGTGCATTAGATTTTAAGAACAAGCAGGCTTCAGATAAGCTATATGATATGGATGATACTGTTGATCTGATGTATCGAAAATATTTGCAAGAAATTGTCACAGCCAAAAAAGAGTCACAGGAGCTTTATGCTGATCCGAGATGCGTTATATCCGCACTTCATGTTTTGAGATATCTTGAAAGAATAGCCGATCATGCTTGTTTTATTGCAGATTCAGTATCATATATAGTAACTGGGAAAGCGAATCCTAGGCGGATTCAAATGAATCCGTAAGATTCTCTAAGTATTGCATGCAAGTGCGGCATTTTAGTAGTACAATGTAATTTAGTGTTCATACATTTAGACTATATAGATAAGGAGCGTCTATATGATCAACTATCGTAACGTGTTTTATCTTCTTTCACTAACTGAATTTTATTGAGTCCAATTCCTGAAAATAATGAAATACGCAAGATCCAGTTTACAGGTAGATCTACTTACATTCTTTCCCTTCCGAAAAGATGGATGAGTGAAATGCGTCTTAAGGCAGGTGATCCCGTGACCATTGTTCGTGAAGCAAATAACTATCTTTCAATAATTCCAAGTGCCGCCAGAAGCCCTAGTACAATCGATGAGGCTAATTCGACTGTGCTAAACACTGAATCATCTAATACCGTCAAACGAAAAGTGGTCTCTATGTACTTGGCAGGTTATAATATCATTAACCTAAAGGCAAAGACGGGAAGAATATTGCCATCGCAAAGAGATGCTGTCAGAGACGTAGTACGAAGAAATTTGGTAGGTACTGAAATAATCGCAGCTGCATCAGAGATAATTACTATTCAAGTGCTCCTGAGCCTGCCTGAACTCTCAATAAATACCGCCGTGAGTCGTATGTTCTTGATTGCTGCAGCAATGCATAGGGATGCAATGCTATCATTGACCGAATTAAACCACGAATTGGCAGAAGCAGTTATAAAATCAGATGATGAGGTAGATAGATTTAGTCTCTACATTTTACGGAATCTTGTAATCGCTACACAAAATGAGAGGATTCTGCAGGAGATTGGGTTGAGAAAACCATCTGATTGCTTAAGCTATAGAGTCACAGTAAAGAGTATCGAGCGTATAGCAGATCATGCTTCTGGGATTGCTGATAAGTGTGTTTCAATAAAGGATAAGATTGATAGGGAAACTCTGCAGCTCATAGATAACATGAGTAAGCGATCTCTGGCACTAATTACTGATGCGGTAGAAGCTTTTTTACGTAGAGATTATTCCCTCGCCGATAGCATCGTAGACAAGGCTAATGATATGCGCTTAATTGAGAATGAAGTACTTTCGTTTATTGACAATAGTGAATCACCTTCGCCTGGAGCCAGAGGTCTCAATATCAAGCTCATATTAGAAGATATAAGAAGGACCGCTGAACATGCAAGCGATATTGCTGAAGCAGCTATGAATCAGACCATTCGAGGCGTAATAGACTTAAACAAGAGTTCCAGAACTAACAACGCCTAATGAGCAGCCTAAGCTTCAGTCTTCTCCTACTATTATAGCAGTGACATCTTGAAGCGACTTAATTCTCACTGGCCATTGAAAGTCCTTGTTCCATGGTTGGTCATATAGTATTCCTATCTTTGGTGCAGTTATGTCAATAAGATTGGTAGGCGAGTCATCTAGTATAAAATCGAAAGGATACTCTGATTTAGGCATGGCATCGTATACAAATATGAGGTCATCCGAAAAAATATCATGATAATCAAGCCAGCTAGCCACGTACGATACGGTCGGTCTCTCCCTTCTGGTAAGTATTGAAATCCTGAAGCCGCCCTCGTGTATGGTTTCTATTGTATTATTCTGATTGGGTTCGCATGGGGGAACCTCTTCCCATCGATATTCCCACACATAGTTAAATAATTCTGAAATCTCCTGAGAAGCAATCGGAAGAATTCTAGAAATATCCCACGCATAGATATCATTCTTAGTGATATTTGTATGGTACCTTTCATTGTATTCCTTTACCCAAATAACCATCGTGTCTGCCAAGACCGAATCAAAATCTAAAGCAAAAGTCTTAGTAGAGCCTAATGTATTCACAATATTCAATGGATATATGAGAAGAGATTATAAAACTGTTAATTTTTTAGGGAAAGGGATATCGGAATCCTGATAACCTAGACTACAAGTCAGAAAATATCATTTACTTGATTTCTATAGGAAAGTAAACCAAGGAAAAACACGGTGAAACAGGGAATGAGTTTCCTTAGATTATCCCAAGATCTTTGTCGTTGGACATGCTAATTAAGATAATGAAAGGTTACCGTTATTGGTAATATAAATAAAGCTGTTTGATACCATATAGATCCTGTAGAGCTATATTAATCGACAAAGTACATTGATTTTATTGTACTCGACATTGATTTTATTGTACTTTGTCTGACCATTGATAAGCTATGCTAATATATATCAGATAGGAATTGGCTAATGATAAGCGATTACGGAACGAATAGTGTTTTCAACCGGCTCTTCGATCTCATAATTAAAAAATATAATATATAGTATGCCGATTGAATAAGTCAAAATTGGAATTATATGTAATGCGCCATGGGGAGGCGGTCAAGAATATTCGATCTGGTCCATCTGCCTCTGATGCCGATCGGCCTCTAACCATGTCGGGTAAAAAAGAAATAGAAGAGATTTCATATTTTCTGAAAACCCTAAATATCAAATTTAGTCTGATTATCTCTAGTCCACTAAAAAGGGCACATCAGACTGCATTTATTGTGTCCAGGATTTTCAAGGTCGCCAACAATTTACAAGATTGGGACGAACTTAAACCGGAAGCGGCTAAACAAGCTCTCGTTGATAAACTTTCCAAACTCAAGGAAGATTCAACAATTCTCGTGGTAGGTCATGAACCTTTTCTTAGTTCGTTTATATCGGAGATTGCATTCGGAAATCCAAGCGGAAATCTGGTGCTTAAGAAAGGAGGCTTCGCTAAGCTTAGGATTCTGTCGTATTTTCCCAAAATGACTGCTGAGTTACGCTGGCTGTTGAGTCCAAGATTAATGCGACGGCCGCGGACCATTTGAGCATTCGGAGATTTGGATACTTGCAAGGACTACTTAATTATCTAGTCCGTGGATCTTTTGAGGGAAGGAATTGAAGCTCTCTGTTATCGATTTAGGATACAATTCCGTTAAATTAGTATGTTATAAGGTAAACTCTGATGGCACATTTAGGGCTTATGATAGACGAAGCATCAAGACAAAAATCGGTAGAGGACTGACTGAAAGCGGTTATCTTAGTGAAGTAGCGAGTAGAGATACGATTGAAAGTCTTCGGCTATTTAGAGATATATTAGTATCCGACGACGTAAGAAATATTCTGGCGGTGGCGACCAGTGCTGTACGAGAGGCAAAAAATAGAAAAAAGTTTATATCCGATATTTATGAGAAGACCGGATTCTCATTTAGGATACTTTCACATAAAGAAGAATCGTATTATTCATGGTGTGGAGCTCTCTATTCGACATGTATCTCCGATGCCCTTTTCTTCGACCTAGGAGGAGGGAGCTTGGAGTTAGTACATTCTCAGGATTTCGAGATTCGCAATCATCTCTCACTTCCGTTGGGTGCCTTACGAATGGCGAGAATGTTGAATCAGAAAAACGAAGACCAGGGAAAAAAGTACGCTAGAAAGCGTCTCATCAAGCTCGAGCAGCGTATTCTAAAATCGCTTCCTGATAGGAAACAATTCGCCTTTAGTCCTGATGTTACTCTTGTTGGAGTAGGGGGGACACTTCGAACGGTAGCACAGTACGATCAAGATCTAACCAACTATCCTTTAGACAAGATCAATAATTATAAGATGAAGATTGAACATATAGAAGGTATAACTGAAAAACTATCTGGTTTGTCGATAGCTGAAATTACCGAAATTGAATCAATAGGAAGTAGCAGAGCTGATACAGTTGTTCCTGGGTGTTACGTCATATCATTGCTTATGAGAAAACTTGGGTATGACTCTGTCGTAGTATGTACTGAAGGATTGAGAGAAGGCCTGGTACTTTCTTTCGTTAACGATGCCGGGTATCTATCTTCAGATAATATCAAACCAAATCTTCGTTTGCAAGCCGAGCACGTTGTCAAGACAGGATGCAGGCGTATATCCCCACCAAGTCACTATCACGACTTTCTGGAGAGGCTATTATCTGCTGGACTATTAAAGGAGAGAGAATTTCAAATCTTGATTGAAGCTCTTCAAAGGGTCCATCAATTCCGTAGCATCCTTAATACAAACACTTTATTCTATGCCCTGATAGACGATGAATACAAGAATCTGAGTCACGGTGAGATGCTAGTTCTATGTCTTTCTATTATATATTCAAAGAAGCCAAAGGCTTCTAATCGCTTATTTGCGAAATATAAGTCGATTCTTCATACACCACAAAACAAAAGATCGATCGAAAAGATATCTTCGTGTCTTAACTTTATTGCTGCCATTGAAAAGAGTCATGCGACTATACAATATGTAACGTACGACGGAAACATTTTCCAAATCGATCTTAGATCTAACGATCTGTCTAAATTTCCAAGTTACTTGGTTGAAGAAGCAAGAAAATCTTTAATCTTGTCATTAGGCATCAAAGTAGATTATAATATATCTTTAGAATCCGATGACATCGAGGTGAAGGTTGGGGAATGACTCAAGTACTAATACTTTTTTCCGAAATCACCCGCGCTATGAGTTGAACCTAGAGACGGACATCTCAGAGCGCAGCAAGATAGAACGGGTTATGTATCAATAGTACTATTTCTTGCTCCACATTAAATGGAGCAAAGCTTTCACTGACCTCTTGGTTTTTTCCCCACACGCATTTACTACAACTGCTGCACTGTTCTCATTGCCATGAGAAGTGAACAGCATAATGTCTGTACTATATTTTGACTCTTTTCATAATTGCCTGCAAATGCGGGATGTGGAGACAGAATAACTCGCGGCTGGTAATTGAGATTTCTCAATTAACAGGTTATCGAGAATCAGAAAGTAAAAAAAAGGGTAGGTAATGTCGTCTTGTCTTGTACTTGGGAATGTATTGATCATATAGATTATTATTTAATACATAATATACCATAGAATTCATACACAATCCGTATATTCCAGCTAGGAGTAATTCTAGAAAAGTGTAAGAATTCATGCGAACGAAATGGACATCAAATGATATCGATGAGGCACTAGTCGTGAGACTTCGAAATCGGACAAACAATAACATGTTTATCAGGCTCCATGAGCAAAAGACTATACCTAATTATAATGAGAGTAGAGCATAGACTCCCTAATCATACTTATTCATTCGTTTAGAATATTTTACAAGGTGAGAGCTTTTAGCTTCAAATTATATGTCAGTATCATGTCTAATCGAAAATAATTCTCTTATAATTCGAGCCATGATGAATTGTACCTAATTGATTTACACGATCGGGCCTAGGGTTTTGATACCACTCTTAAGATAAAGGTTAATCCACTTAATTCCTACAATAAAAGCTACTTGTTAATCATGACCTTCTCTACCAGCTACAAATTATATCTACAGCTCTCAAATAGATACCTCTACATTGAGAGGATCAAGTCACTTCGAAAGGGTCGCATGGAGTAGAACCAAAACGATAATGCATACACTCCTTTCCGATGGGCACCGACCAACCCTCGTTCGTATTATTCTGTTCGAATCCGATCCTTGTAGTTCTTCCTAACCTCCAAGGAGATTGTTATTAAACCAATGCCAAATGGAATTGCCACAATTCCAAGAAGCATAGACAATGAGGTGTACGGTTCGTCTCCAAAGCTCCATTTCATAAACGTGACCGAGCCCACAAGAAGGACCATCAGAGGTACATTCATGCCCACTGCCATGGCCGCTATGAGTATCGGACGCAATTCAGCAAGGTGTATTGGCTGTTAGTATTTATAAATATTGGAGAGTAGGAGAGTAGGTGCAACACAAACAATGGAATGGAAGGTTTACAGACGATACCTATGGGATATGAGTGACACTCAGATCTTGTTTTTAATCACGTCAAAGCCTTCACTCTCGATTAGAATTTTATCGAAACGAAACTGATTATCCAGCCCACGGCCAGACTTTAGTTCCTCTCACGATACATTGCTTTCTAATTATTGCCCTTGCACGTTCAGCCGCTTCCAGTTCGCCGATATCTTTACCCAAATATTGCAAGATCAGATCCTCATAGAGTTTTTTGGCTCTTTCCTCGGTAAATTCTTTATAACTTGAAGATCTAACCTTTGATGTTCTACGTCTTACTTTTTTTGTTACTTGAGAAAGGTGATCATGTCCTTTCAAATCTGCATATTCTCTCTTGCATTCTACACAGTTGTCATCAAAGAAATCTGAATGAACTGTGCATTTTGACATTGCCAAGAAATCTCATGCTTACTATATTAAGAGATTCCCAATTCCGTTGAATCCATTCAAATTAAATCGGAGAGGAAATCACCTCCTGATGCGTAAAAAATATAGTATTTGTTGTGCCCTCTCGATTTTCCTGACTACAACATTGATCTAAAGCGAAAACTAGGCTGTTTTCAGTATTAATCCCGGTACTATTTTTTCTTCAACTTTCATACGTAACCTAGATATCCACATTTAATCATTTAAAGTCAGGTTATAATTTTAGTTTTATTTCTTCACATTCAAATTAACAAGAAGGGTCTATTAACTATTAACTACTTACCTCAATAGATCGTCCCTAGTGTGAAATTAAATAGGGTATCTAATTTATCCCCTGTATCATGATAGATGCAATCCAGGCATTGATTCTAGGTATTGTTCAAGGGCTTACAGAATGGCTTCCAATTTCTAGCTCGGGGCATCTGGCTTTAGTTCAGCTCGCTATGAATCTTCAGGTTCCAATTTTTTTTGATATCGTACTACATCTTGGTACACTTGCAGCAGTTATTGCGGTCTACCGGCGTGAACTTATATTGATACTAAAGTCAGTTAGAGTTAAATCAATTCACCAAAAGGTTAGCGACCAAAAGGATACCGAAGAGGAGTTAAAGAGCATTAAGTGGGGTAGAAAGTTCCTCTTACTTATTATTCTAGGAATGATTCCTACGGCTTTGATGGCCGTATCGTTTAGATCGATCTTTGAGGAATCCTTTTACAGTATGTGGTCAATAGGGTTGGGTTTCATAATCAGCGGAGCTATGGTTTTTGTCACAAAGTTTATCGGTAAGGGCACAAATTCGATAGGAAAAATCGATGCCGTTCTGATAGGCGTGGGACAAGGACTCTCCATTTTCTCAAGCATTTCAAGAAGTGGGGCAACTATCTCTATTGGGATGTTCAGGCACATTAAAAGATCCGAACTTATTACATATTCCTTCTTGCTTTCAATTCCAGCGATTCTAGGGGCATGGGGTTATGATTTGGTTTTTGCACATAGCCTTTCTCAAGTTGAAATATTACAAATTCCACTACAATCTTATATAATCGGGACACTTTCAGCTGCTGCTGTGGGATATGTATCAATAAAATTCCTAATTAGCATCATCAACAAAGGAGAATTCTACCTATTTTCGTTTTATTGTTTCCTAATAGGATCCCTAATACTTGTCAGTCTTATCTAACTAATAAGGTAAAATATAACTATACTTCTTAAAACTTGAACGTAAGAATAGGGCCTACATATTTTACACTGAAAGTTTTTCTGATTAAACAACACATTCAATGTTACAACTAAATTTTATTCATATATGTAACATATAGTTTTTAAGATGCCGCAAAAGAAAGAGATACGTTGATAGACTTTTCTAAGTTGAAGTACCGGGTAAACTATAATCAGTCTGTATATAATTTCAAAACAAGAAAGTATGAAAGTAAGGATGCTACTTACAAAAGCTACGAACTGGCCAGAGCGAACCAATGGAAGTGCGAAAAATGTTCTGAGTTGTTCGGAACGTTGAAAGAATTAAAGCTTCATAAAATAGAATTCCATTCATACTAGCCAGATAAGTGGTTCTCTTATACAGGACTTATAATAAATGTGTTTTAGTATATTACTGATTTAAGGATACCATTAGCCTTACGTAATACCATTACGTTTTTTTAAAAAAAGTTATATTGCGATTATGTTAAATAAAAAATTAATTATGTGACCATAGTGCTATAGTATTAGTTCTATGCATAGTGGAGAGGCTAATGAATTCTAATGTGCAGCACACTATCCGTCTCATATTTTGATAATAGACCAAGGATCTGCTATCGAAACTGTTGCTTAGAAATTGCGGTCAATACTACATATTTTTAACGGCTTTCCCTTATGAGCATTTCTTTTGATTATTTGTTCAATCCCGGCTACCTTCTTATTTGAAACTTTGTAACCGTAATACTCATCTCCCGTGTCCCCTAGGCGTGTAGATTGCAGATTCTTAAGAATTTCATCGATTTCGTCATAATTAGCCCCAAGATCTTCTTCAGCGGTTTGGTCTTTCCATAATCGAGGGCTACTTTTCTTTCGTCGGATTGAAAGTGGGATTTCTAAATACTCGGCAAGCCTCCTCACCTGTGTTTTGTAGACATCCCCAAGTGGAAACAAATCTGCCGCTCCGTCTCCAAACTTTGTGTAATACCCAAGCAATAACTCACTCTTATCTGAAGTTCCTAACACTAGTCCATTGTAGATGAATGAATAATAGTATAGGATACACATCCTTATTCTGGCAGTTAGATTCCCCTCCGCGTACGTGTCCATGGGAAGGCAGGAAAGGAACTCTGACTTGATATTGTTAATGTTCATGATTTTATGTTCTATACGTAAACTACTTGCAAGTTCACATGCGTCTTCTATATCCAAGTTTGGGGTTATAGGTACATCAGGCAGTATTACTGAAAACACATTTCTATTTGATAACGCTCTAACAGCCAAACAAGCAGTAACTGACGAGTCAAGTCCTCCGCTTAGGCCAACAATTACTTTTTCACGTTTAGCCTCGTGTAGTTCATTCTTGATAAATTTTTCTATTGAGTTACATACAGCCTCGCAGCTTACAGTCACGTCCGGTAATATCGTTAATTATAATATTTTTGTTACCATTAGATGGGGATAATTTATGCTTTCCTGCCATAACTTCTAACTAGTAAGTCCCATAACTTCGAACTCTCTCCTGCCAGTGCAAATTGATATACAAAGTGTTCCGAGAATAACAATACTCTGATTCTACCAATTGCATCTACTTTTTGGCCCGCCCGCGTTCTCTCGCGTCTGACACCAAAGATCAGTCAGAAGGACTTATCCGCATTTTCATTCAAATGAGTTACTGGGTGGTACATTCACGAAGATTCATCCAATAATTAGAGGCCACGGTCCAAGGCATGGTGCACCACATTTCATAGACCCCCCAATATTAGTAGGGACAGTAATGCTAATATTCTGTTTTCTGCTTTCAACAATCCGCTTAGAAGTTCATGTCCAGTAAGCATCAAGTTATATCAAGTTTAATGTGGGTAGAGAAATACCGTCCGTCTACACTTGAACAGATAGTAAATCAAAGAGATATTCTCAGAGGACTCCGAAATCTTCTCAAGAAACCTAATGAACTACCCCATTTCATATTCGCAGGACCCGCCGGAGTTGGCAAGACTACGGCTTCTTTGTGCATTGCCAAAGAATTGTTGGGGGAAAATTGGAGAAGGGATACTCTCGAGTTGAATGCCTCTGATGAACGCGGTATAAAGATGGTCCGTGAGCGTGTTAAGGAATTCGCGGCTGTAATGAAGTTCTCATCTACCACTGAAAGCAATGATAAGCCCTATCGCATTATAATTCTTGATGAAGCTGACGAGATGACCTCTGAAGCTCAGACCGCATTGAGAAGAATTATCGAAGATAGTTCAAGGACGACACGTTTTATCATTATATGCAATTATCTTTCCCAACTTATAGAACCTATACAAAGTCGATGTGTCATATTTCGCTTCACCAGATTGCCTAAACAGGAGGTGGTAGATCATTTATCAGAAATCTGTAGACAAGAAGGAATAGAATTTGATGTTGGAGCCCTCTCTAGAATCTACGATTCTACCTCAGGAGATCTTCGCCATTCTATCAATATTCTGCAATCTGCGGCGACTAATAGCAATTTGACCTCTGAAAAGGTGGAATTATCTATTGGTCTATCTGGTAGATCTAAGGCAGGTGAAGTGATAAAGCTCGCCCTCGCGGGTAAGTTTAATGAAGCCAGAGTGATGCTACTAGAATTGACCCAAGTATTTGGTATGTCCGAAAAAGACTTCTTAAAATACGCGGCCCAAGAAGCTTTCTCAATGAAATTAAGTGATCCTGGAAAATTCGCTGAGCTTATGGCCGAGTACGACTATCGACTTAGCGTAGGGGCACACGCCGATATTCAGCTTACGGCATTTCTTGCCCAAGTTAGTACGCTCGGCAAGAAATAGATTTGAAAGTGATTCATGACTCTCAACTTTATGATTGGGGATCAGACTCTTATTATGCTAAACAATTCCGAACAGAATCATGTAAAGGCTTCCAGACCTTACTGTCTGAAGTATCTAACAATCACAATGCATTAAATAAATATACACATGGAATTAGTGTAGGATAACCTATATACCTAATCGGGAGCATCGACGTTGTCTGGTTCTACAGTATCATACAGAGACAGGATTTATATCGTTGAAGATATTATTCTGAAACTTGCAGAATATGGAGAATTAAACCAGACCGCATTAATAAGTTTCTGTGGTCTAAACCTCAAGAAACATAAAGTGATTCTCGATGAAATGGAATCAAACAATCTGATTACAAGAAAGGAAAGATTGATTGGTAAGAAATCAGTTAGTGTCTACATGACAACTTCTCAAGGTATAAGCTTTTTTAATACCATACTAGCCCCTTATGAGAAGATGTTTCCGCGAAGAAGAATTCAAGGTGAGTCAGCCCCTGATTCAAAGTAGGCAAAAAGTAGGCTATATGCATCAGTGGCCTGTATTTCTAAAAAAAGTGCTAGTTATTAATACCAGAGTTATATCTACTTGTAATTGTTGAATTACAACTTATTCTAACCCAAACTGAGATGAAATCTTTCTATTAATCTCCTTTTTCTCATTTAGGTAGGCAATGTATCGACTATTCCAGGAACCGATCTTTCTGTATTGCTTTATTCCTGCATAGAGCCAGATACTAGAAATTGTAATGACGGAACCTAGTAATATGCTTAATAAAGCACCAAATTCGTTCTCTATTTCTAGTATTGCAAAGAAAGATGGATGTCTTATCAAGTACACCGAGAGACCGATAGCGATAGGGGCTAAGATCAAAGCAGAGACTGAAACACCTAAAAGTGTTTTTCTAATGTTGAGGATTTGTTGAATGAATGAATCCATTAATGTCAACAAATTATCTCTTGCAGTGGTGGTTAAATTATCATAACCCTCGTTATTGGATATATTTTCATCATCTCTGTGATTAGCCGCTCTGTCGTCCATATCCTCGTCTTAGGTGATTAACGGGCTGTTCCTTTATTTATATTATGATTAACATAGTTATTTAATACTTTAAAATCCTGAATACTCATGTGCCATCCTGCAGTTCAACATATTATAGGACCATTTGAGATGATGGATATGAATTTGCTAGCGTTAAGTTGTCGTCACTGTTGATAAAGAGATAAAAATTACGTGAACCCTTTTTTAGATAGCTCTTGCTAACCTTAGGTGCAATTACATGAAGGGAAAAATTCTCCTATTCGGAATTCTATTTTTGATCTTCATGTCTTCTACGACGCTTAACTTATACTCTACTCCGCAAAAAAATCTCGAAATAAATCATGTTTACAACTATGTGGATGAAAACAAGATTATGCATGTTCTTGGGGAAATGAAGAATATTGGTAGCAAAGCTATGACGAATGTCACGATTGGGGCTACATTTTTTGATCCAGAAGGCAAAATCATAAACGAATACAAAAGATCTGCTGAATTAAGAACCATCAATCCCGGTTTTGTATCCCCTTTCGAAATTCTTTTCATAGACCAAAAAACCGTAGATAAGGTAAAGGACTTTAAACTATTTGTAAATGGAACAGAAGCCGGACCTCAGCCCGAAGATCTCCAAATTAATGTAGACTCCTCTAGACAAGATATTTTAGGGTTCTATTATATCAATGGTGTCATATTCAATTCTGGAAAAGCTAGCGCTAATAACTCAATCGCTATTGCTACGCTTTACGATACGGATGGTAAGGTCGTAGCTATAGGGAGAGGCCTAGCCGAACCGAAAGATATCCCAAGCAATTCTGGAGCAAGTTTTGGATTGGCTATAATAGATAAACTGCAAACTCAGAAAGGAAGAAGTTATTCAGTTGTAGCTGATTCAGACGCGTATGTATCGAACACAACAATCGCTAAGGAGAAGTAGATAATGTTCACCAATTGATGCATCTTATTTCAACAACTTACATTAACTCTGGAAACTAAAATCTATACAAGCTTATCATCATAGTTTCCTCTAGATATCTCAGCTAAAATATCTTTGGGAAGTTTTCCATCTACTTTTACTCCCATACTTAAACAGGATCCGATCACCTCTTTAGCGACTCCTTTGATGTCAATCGCATATGAATCGTCTAGTTTCATCTTTGCTATTTTCACAACTTTTTCTATTGGCAAATCTCCAACATAGTCGCTTCCTGAAGTACCAGACCCCTTGCCAAACCCACCTTCCTTTGCAATAAGGGCCGCAGTCGGAGGTATGCCTACCTCTACTGTAAACTGCTTCGTTTCGGTATCAACTTCGACCTTGACTGGTACCTTCATGCCAGGAAAGTCTCGAGTCTTTTCATTAATTGCATTTACAACTTGTAACACGTTAAGACCCATTGGACCTAACGAAGGGCCCAGAGGAGGGCCTGCACTGGCTTCTCCACCGTTTACAAGAGCCGAAATACTTTTCTTCTCTCCCATACACCGGAAGAAAGGGACATACCTGGATATAAATTGATTATGCTATATCAACGGATACGTTATTCAATCTGAAATATGAACGATTAATCTAATTTGGAGCCTCACTTTACGCTACTGAATCAATTTGCGGAGATAGTTTGCATCAACAGTCACTGGGATTTGATATGGTGAATCGAGAAGAACCACTGTTGCCTCCTGTTTCTCGTAGTCAACTCTGATTACCTTTGCCTTCATGGATTTGAATGGTCCGGCTATTACCTCTACCATATTATCTATGCTCAGATCAGTCACCACAGGTTTCTTCACAAGATAGCCCTCTATATCCTTAAAAGGCAATTCCCCCCGTATTTGTCCTCGAATGTGTCGCACTCCGCTCAGTGCTTCATATGCTACATTTGAGTCAGGTGCCTCGACTATGATGTAGCCTTTGAGGTTTTCTAGCACCAAAATCGAAAAAATTTTCAATTTATTTGTAGTAATTTTTGTGTTTAAAATGTTGGCGACGACTCGCTCCTGGCCACCTGTTATCCTGATAGCAAAAAATTTGGACTTTGTGACATCTTGCGTGGCGTGCTCATTAGTCTTAGCGATAGGTTCGGCCGGGACAGGTTCGTTTATCGTATTGCTTTCCTGTATGCTGCTAGGAGTTTCATCCCCAAAGCCCTCTGAGGCCGCGCTTTCCAGGCTACTGTCTTCGGATACATTCGTAGAATTACCACTGCTCTCAAGTTTCTCTTTTTCTATATTCCGATTAATGTCAAGTAAGTTAGCATCCATTTAGCGAATGTAACTACGATATATTATTGCATTTTATAAATTTACGTCGAATAATCTTGGTGCAGATTTGTCAATCTTGAGCTTTAAATACTAAATCTCGATTCCCTGAGGCAAATTCAACCTAGGGCTTAATAATCAACTATCAAGTGAACCTTAGTTAGCGAATTTATAGTAGGGACACTCCCACCCTTCTCATGGAAGAAAACATCTCGCTAATTGCAGCCTTAAAAGATGAAGCAGGTATGAACATGGTAAACTACTTGACATCAAACAAGGATTTTCAAATGACCAGTAGCGATCCTCCGGTCTATGAATCATCCAAATATCGGAATGTTAAACTCTACATAACAAACAACGATCCGCTCTTCCTTCAGGATTACAACGTTGGTGGACGACCACCATCATTTGTCTTTCTTTCAAGACATAGGTCACTAAGTGGAATAGCCTCTCTTACATGTCATTCCACGGGTAACTTTTCTCAGGATACTCTGTACGGTGGTAAGTCAAATGAATTGGGAATGGTTGATCCTTCCATTTTGAAGGCTTATTTTAATGAATTATATCGAAACCGAATTTCTGTGCCTGATTATCAAATTACTTTAGAAGCGACACATCATGGGCCTACGTCTCTCAAAGGACCCACCATTTTTGTCGAAATCGGTTCTGGACCAGAACAGTGGAAGGACTTTAATGCCGCCCGAGTGGTTTGCAACGGCATTTTAAATGTTTCAACCTCATTCTCTGTAAGAGGTTCTAGTAGAGTAGCCTTGGCTTTAGGTGGAACGCATTATCCCGAAAAATTAAACAAGATACTTAGAGAGACAGATTTTTCTATAGCATACATTGCGACCAAGAATAATTTGCAGTTTATTGACGGCCTGATGATTCAGCAGATGTTAGTCAGGAGCACGGAAAGGATAACACATGTTCTTTTAGATTGGAAGGGACTTGGAAGATATAAAAAGAGCATTTTGGATACCATAGAGAAAACCGATCTGGAGGTAGTCAGAATATAATTGACTACTTCTCGAAAAGCAGTTCCAGACAGTTTGAGATCTAGACAAATCTGAGACGTATGTGGGGCTCCCTTATTCTAGCGGTCTAATGTATTAATAGCTATGTAGTGGTAGACAATGTTCTTAGGTGGGTCTCTGAATCTTGATAGAAGGATGCCAAAGCTCCCATGGATCGATGTAGTAACCGCATTCTTGGAATTTGATGGTCAAATATTAATCCTTAGACGAAGCAATAGCGTGAAAACTATGAAGGAAAAATGGGGAGCTGTGAGTGGCTACATAGAAAATAACGATCCGCTTAGACAAGCCATTATGGAGATCTACGAAGAAACAGGTTTGGATAGCAGCAAAATAAAACTAGTGAGATCAGGCGATGTGCTTGCGGCAATAGACCCAGAAAATCCGGATACCTCATATAATGTCCATCCATACCTCTTCCAATCAATAAGCAGGAAAGTAATCCTCAGTAGAGAACACGATGAGTTTAAATGGATAACCATGAATGAACTTTGGAGATATAACACTGTGCCTAAGTTGAAAGAAGCTTATGAGAGTGTGGCAGGATCATTGCATACCACATAAGATACTTTGTTCAGAAGATACTTTGTTTTGTAGCGATATTAGGTCTAGTTATAGTTCTTATTCTTTCTGTTGTCTAAATGAAGCGAAGAATTGGCACTGGTAGCCAGAGTGTTACCACCTTGTTGTTTTCATAACGTCTAGTCAGTAAGTACTGTCTGGTTTGAAAATTAAATGTGTAACTACCTGAATGCAAAAATAAGAGGATGGATCATTTTTGACGCTTTACATTGCAAATATTTCTTCGATACTTACCATCGTCTCCAGCCATTTAAAGTTAAACAAGGGTCTTCAACCTTGGATTCCGCACGAATTTGGCCCTGCTTCTAAATCGTCCAGTTGCAAGCTATTACAGAGGGGTAGATCTTTGTTTAACCGCAATATTCTCTTGTAATTCATGGGTTGCGGAGGTATGCTAGATGCCACATAACTAATGAATTCGGCTTCATCCATTCTAAATGCCCTTAAATACGCTTTTATTTCTCCGATCGTTTTGAAAATCGGATCTTCGTGCTTCATATTCTTGCTGTAATGGGAAGGCAATACTACTGCATCATCAGGTAATGACGCGAGCTTCTTATAGGTAAGAAAAAGAGTTCGCGAAAATTCATCGACCTTATCATGCAGATCAGGTCTTCCGATCCCATCAATAAAGAGTGTATCCCCGCTAAAGAGAAACGTTTCTCTTTTGCCATGTTCATTCTGATCTGACAGAGTTTCTAATTTGAAAGACATACTGCCAACTGTGTGTCCAGGTGTGTGGATTACCTCAAGAGATTGCCCATTAGAGATTTCAATCCTCTGACCATCATTAAGGAAGGCCATGTCTAATCCGTTCTGTTCTGTTACATATTCTTCTTGAGGGCTAAGGTAGAGAACGGCACCAGTTTCCTTAGCGATAGTCATCGAAGCAGACAAATGATCTGCGTGTCTATGTGTTTCGATTAGAGCCTTAATTCGAAGGTTACCCTTTTTCGCAATGTCGTAAATTGAAGCTGCCGAACTACATGGGGGATCAATTACTACTGCATCACTAAAATAAGAAATCAAATAGGTCATGCAACCCTTTGAAATTCGCCTTATCTGCCAGATCTTCAAATTGAAATCTGTATGGGATGGTACCAATGCCAGATCATTTACCTTATTCCAAGCAACCATTCCCCCTCTTATACTCTTGGCATTATATCCGAGTTGCGATAGGTACTCTGCAGCCATCTTTGATCTGATCCCATGAGAACAAACAGTGATCACTTCTCTATCTTTAGGGATCTTTCTGATTTGTTCATCGAAGGATAATTTTTCCAAAGGTACAAGAGAGGGTTCAACATGTTTATCGTAACTAATCTTCCAGCTATTGTATTCCTCAGGTGTCCGAACGTCCAAAATGTATAAATTTTCACCAGAATCCATCTTGCTCTTTAGATCAAATGGCTCAATTTCAAGCGGGCTGTAGTGAGAGTGCTCATGTGTCAATCTTGAGGCTCAATAATAGTATCGGGTGCGCGTACAATAAAATGGTTTGTTCGCAGGATATCCTGTACATAAATACGTCTATCAAATCTTTATGCCCCTCCTCGAACTATAAATCACTGCGACAACTAACAACGATATGACTACAGCAATTTTATCATATCTATGATTAAATTGCTTCGCATAAATAATTCAGTCATGTCATCCATGCATTGACATCTCCCCTTGAGCAAAAGGAGCAATAGCACGAACAGCCTAGAATCTACTTAGGAGGTCTTTCCTGGACCACACACATTTGATGCAGCATGAACCTAATCCGTATTCGGTTTGTCCATTCCCATGCACAACCATCAGATTAATAATTTCCCAACTAATGCCGCAGCGTGATCATCATGACATAGTCAAGGACACCCTCGGGATGATATCTTCCACTCACTTTTCGGACTCCGAAGTCAAACCTGTGTTGGGCATGACGCTAAACTGATCCCCAGACAGCCGAGTGTCTAGAAAGTTTAGTCGACATTGGATTGCTCAATTTGACTGATTTCAAACCATCTCTGTATTACTAATTGACCAAGAAAGGGCGGCGATCTCGGCAGTTGTTCAGCATGCTAGAGAACGATCTTCGCGTCATTATTAGAAGCATTTTCGCGTATGAATTCAAGTTAATAGTTTGTATCCGTTTTTTTCACAATGAGATTCTCTGAGATAGAAAGCCATAGGACAATCTTTCAATACGATTCCTACATGGAAAAGTCGCGAATGCACTCTTTCATCTATTTTTTTCCGTACTTTTATGTGCATCTCAACATAAAAAATTGGTTTATATTCACCAAACGCATTATCTCTTCCAAATGGTAGTTGCGACTTCCAAACAGACGTGGGAAAATGACGTATTAAATTCAGATACCCCAGTGCTCGTCGACTTTTGGGCAGAGTGGTGTGGTCCCTGTAGAATGGTGAGTCCTATTCTCGAAAAGCTAGGAGAAACAATGTCAGGTGAGATCAAAATGGTTAAACTGAATGTAGATGAAAATCAGGAGCTTGCTATGAACTATGGGATTAGATCGATTCCATCTCTTTTGATCTTTAGAGGGGGAAAAGAGATTGCGCGGACCGTCGGTGCTGCTACGGAGCAGACCTATGAAAAGTTTGTGAAGACCTCCCTTTCAAATTAAAGAAGTGTAATCAGTTGACAGGGGCCCATGTATTTTTTTCTGTTCTTTTCTTTCAAGACGGCGATTACTGCAATTGTGGTTCCCTTCCATTTGCGATATGATCATCTTAATGAGAAGAGATTTCTGCAATCAAAATATTTAAGTAGGATTTCTATCATTTAGATATAATGAACAAAAAAGCTACCGCAGTAGGAATACTGTCGACTCTATTCACACTATCCGCTGTGTTGATGAACACTCAATATTCAAGTGTTGTCCTGGCTCAAGAAGAAGGCCCTCCGGGGGAAGCAGGGGTTACCGATGAACCAGAGTCCCCTTTTACACCATTTAATGAGACAGCTACCGAAGAGCCTGAAACGGCTACCGAACTTGAAGAGTATGCCGGCAGCGATCAAGCTATCTTGGCAAATGATACTGCCATTAGCAATCCTAACAACACCGTTTTGGATTCTACAGACGTCAATATAAGAGAGGATTGCATGCAAATTCCTGGAAATACTGCAGAGGACTGTCCTTAGTTTCCAGAATTCAAATTCCTATTTTGTGCTTGAACTCACATAAGAAGTTCTCGCATAATAATTGACTGAGAATTAGTATGCTCGGCGTCTCTCATCTTCTCGTAGCGATAGAAATCAACTAATCAATACAACGTGATCCAATTGCATTTTTCCCTCCCTTCTGAAAATAGAAATTCGTCAGAATCCACATCTTTGACTAATACTGTCACTTGGACTTGATATATTTTCCACCTTTGAAAAGCATTGTCATGACTTTTAAGTGGCTTGAGTCGTAATAATAAGTGAATAATTGGTGAAGGGTGGAAGAAAACACAGGACTGAAAAGAGAAGGATAAATAAGAAGGCTCTGATAGCTGGTATTGGGCTCGCTATCGTAATGATAGGAGGTGCAGTTGTCGCTGTCTTTATAAACTCTCCCTCTACGGCTTTGAATAAAAATGATAATAGCGAGGTTATTCAGAGAATAGTTGCTCCTGTATCTGAAAATGTGCCTGTTCTTGCCTCAAAAGGTGGGTCTTCTAACGTAACTATGGTAGAATTCGGTGATTATCAGTGTCAGTATTGTGCGAGATTTCATAATGAAACTATGGATCAGATTATGAGCAATTTCGTAAATACCGGCGAACTTAGGTTTGTCTTTAAGGACTTTGTGATCAATGATCTGCCATCCGACCGTGCGTCTACCCTCGCAGCTGAGGCTTCTTATTGTGCTGCAGATCAAGGCAAATATTGGCAGTACCATGACGAGCTGTACGATAATTCCCGCGGAGAAAATACGGGTTGGGTGACCGAGGATAGTTTGAAGCAGTTTGCAACTAGAATTGGAATTCAGGATATCCCAAAGTTTTCTGGATGTCTTGAGAATCATACCTATCGAGATTTAGTCGAAGCTAATACACAGCTTGCCAATGGCATTGGACTTAGGTCTGCGCCGTCATTTGTTATCATTTCTAATGAAACGGTGCCAATTGCCATTGAAGGTGCTCAACCATACACTGTGTTCAAACAAGCTATTGATGATGTCTTAGCTAACGTGTCAAGAACTTGAACTGCGGCTCTGCTTTGCCAAAAAATATGCGTCTATTGATGCATCCGGCCAAGCCACTTGGGTCATTTCCGTATCCATAGAATTTATTCATTGGCGGAACGGTGCCAGTTGCATATTACTTCATCGTCTGTCTAAACGTCTGTTCCTAGACTTGTGTGAATTCTGCGACTTTCGTACTCCTCGACCATATGTAAAGTACTTGAGGGCGAAGAATGCTGCCATGGCGTAATTGGCTATTCCCAATATAAAGAAAACGAAGGAAGATAGGTATGCAGACTCAACTATGCCAAAGGTACCCACTGCTGCAGCCAGCCCGATGAAAACAACGAGTTGATTCTTGTATACTACCAAATGCTATGATACTGTAGTCTGAGCAGTGATATGCTAGATATGAATTTTGTTCTTGACACTTTTGTGGTTATGAAGTGAAGTTAACTGATGTAAATCTCCCACTCTCCTTACCTCTTTTTAGTAACCAGCAGGTGGCCAAGTTGTCATATCAGGAATTTCTTGCTTACTTCAATCGTGATGGGTTATTTTTTAGTTAGAGAATGTGCAGCTATGTTTAATTTTAGGAATATCAATGTTTATCTCATTTCTGACAGTCTGAAAGAAAACACTCTGCTATATTCAAACATAACTTAATTAGTGTCAAAGCATTATTATCTATACGCTTGAAGTGTACTTCAGTAGCATACATGTATTGAATAGCTATATCAATTCATCATTAATCCACTAATACGGAGAATTCACATTCCTATTTCAAATGGCATCTGCAAGATCCCTAACCTATGTTTTTCTAATATCTGTATTAATTATGGTGTCAATCATTTCAGCCGGTTACAGTTCCACGGTTCAGTTCTACCTCTCCCATCAGGTTGAAGCAGCATCAGAAGATGAGCTTGAGATTAACTGCGAAAATAATGAAGATCTTTGCTTGGTGGAGGCTTGCCTTGGGAGCGATTGTTCTAACGCAGGAAAGGGGCTAGGAATTTCGCAATTGCTTTCTGGAGAGATATTATTATTAAGCAACGATCCTATGAGAATTGGTAGTGAGGATAGCTGCCATACAAGTGATGAAAAAGAGGAAATTAGCAATTTTAACTTTCGTGCTACAGCGGAAGAATCTGATGAATTAGACTCGAACAATAATTTAGGGAATTCAAGTCAAATGCCAGCAGCCCACTGGGACCATTCTAGTTCTGATATTTCGATAGGTATGGACCTAGGCATGATAAAGAAAATTTGCAATATAGACGTGCGTTTCAATGATAACGCAGAGATCGAAAATGGCTTTTCCGTGACTGTTTCAAATGGTACTAAGGGCCTCAATAAAATCGTCAGTGAACCTACAACTGGATCATTGCCTAATTCTTGGTCCAGTCTTGTCTTCAATAGCCTGGCCGGCAGATTCATACAACTTACGATCCCTGGTGTTTCAGAGTTTTATGTCGATGATGATGAGGATGATCCAGTAGTCCCTGAAATTAAAGTAAAAGCTCTTACTTCGACCCAAACCCCTCGAAATTCAAGTACACAGAGCAATTCTACCGACAGCATCACAAGACAAATGCCTTACAATAAGGTTGCTCCACTAGAACTGTCACCGCTAGAATTCTTGGATGCAGGTTCTGATCTATTGAATACTCCAATGCTTGGCCCAGAACGCTACGGGATAAATCAAAGTTCTTTAGCCGACATGTCATCAACACCAACCTTAAGTATGTACACCGGGGACATCTTTCTGCCAAAATAATTATACCCGCGGTTGGAACCAATTGCAATGTTCGCTCCGGGAAGGTATCAATTCGTGAACAAAGGGACGGAATAGGTTATTCCGTGGGTGACAACGAATTCTTGCCCATGAACGTTTATCCTGTTTCTATGATTGGCAATCAGAAGATCCAATGAAAGTTTGTTTTGCGCTTAGAGGGTCATTGGACCTAAAATGTGCGGTAATTGTTTCTTCATGGCCACAGGAACCACTTATTGCAACAGGACCAAATAAGGGAGGAGAACATAATGCAATTATATTTTGCTCATCAGCACTATCTCCTAGGACCTGGTACTCGGAGACTGAGAGATTGCCTGAATATATTGGTCCACCTACAACTAATCCAGGATTTCCTGTGTCAAAGCTGTACAGACTCCAATTTCCAGCCACCGTGCCATCAGAAGACAGCGCAGCAAATGAAATATTCGTATTGACGGTCGAGCCATCAGAACATGTCGCAAGGCCCGCTCCTCCTCCGTGAACAAGAACAGCGGTTGCAGGCTCCTCTCCAAATTGATACAAAGCCTGATATGAGAGCAAGACAGCAGAAACCGAGAGTACACCTAAAAGAGCTCCATGAAAATCTTTTAACGAAGTGTTCATGAATTCAATAGTTCATATATACATATATGTACATTCTCTGTTGACCATTTCTCAAACCTGATGTTGTTTCGTGTAAAATCGAACAAGAGTTCCGATGGGTGCATTACCGTATAGTGGAGCATAATTTTCAAAATATGGAGATTATTGTTGTCAGTCACCGACCAATTTGCTAAACGTCAAATTCGTCAATTAATCCCACTTTTTAACAGGAGTAATCAGAAGCGAGTAATCAGCAGCCCGATGTTATGATTTTCGGGCTTGATTAAATGTACTGTAGATTTAGATGCTGATACTTCCACTAATGAGTTGATATGGCGTCTCCGGATAAGATAACCTTTCTCAATATCATCTTATTAGTAGCATCCATCATAGCGTAGACCGAAGAGATCACTATGTCTTCTCCTGTTTTTCGGGATGAAACAGTATGACCCTCACTATCCTCAATCTTCACAACTACTTCTGCAGTTGCGTCAGATCCTCCCGTTATTGACTCGAGTCGATATTCTCTAATTTTCACGTCTTCTATTTGGCCCACTATCTTTTGGATAGCCTTTAACGCCGCATCCACAGGCCCTACCCCAATTTCAGAAGATATCATGTCTCTCTCGCCAGTGTTGATCTTGACAACTGCCGTTGGGATGATGTTTATTCCAGTTACGGTATGAAAATCACGAAGTTGGAATTTTTCTTGGAATGTGCTATTTTTCATTACCTTGCTTGCGATAGAGAGTAATTCGCTGGTCGTAATAGATTTACCCAGATCAGCAATATTCTTCTGCCTTTCCAAAATTTCTTTAAGCTGCTCATCATCTGGTTTTACTCCAAATTCTTCTAACATTGCCTTTATACCATGGGCACCAGCATGCTTTCCTGCTTGGAGCCATCTTCTTCTTCCTACGAGCTCAGGACCGATCGGCTCATAAGTTAACGGATTGTTTATTATGCCGTGTGTATGAATACCTGATTCATGACCAAATGCATTTTCTCCAATGATGGCTTTATTTGGCTGAACAATTATTCCCATCGCATTTGAAACGAATTTTGAAGCCTCGTACAGTAGCTCGGTCTTTATTCCATGTGATCTTTTGTATAAACACTGCAGCGCCATAACAACCTCTTCTAATGAAGCGTTTCCAGCTCTCTCGCCTATTCCGTTTACGGTTACTTGAGCGCAGGTCGCTCCTGCATTTATCCCAGCTATCGTGTTGGCAACCGCGAGACCCAAATCATCATGACAATGCATACTTATTGGCAGCGATGAAACAGCCGTTACGTCTCTCACGAGCCTTGATATATAATCAGGAGTTGAATAACCGACTGTATCCGGAATATCCAATCGGTCAGCTCCAGCCTCAGAAACGGCTCCAAAGACTTCCTTCATGAAACCGATCTCTGATCTAGTAGCATCCTCGGCTGAAAACTCGACTTGAACACCATGTTCTTTTGCATAATCCACAGCCCAAACAGCCTTTTCGCGCACCTGCTCTCTGTTCATCTTCAGCTTGAATTTCATATGGATATCTGAGGTGGCAATGAATAAGTGGATATATCCTAAATCGCAGCCAAGTGCAGCGTCTATGTCCTCCTGTACGGCTCGAGCCAAGCCACATACTTCCGAGTGCAATCCCTGTCTAACAATGCTTTTAATCGCAAGCCTTTCCCCTTGAGATACGATGGGGAATCCAGCTTCGATAGCATCTACCCCCAACTCATCCAATTTAATAGCAATTTGCAATTTTTGTTCTGGGCTCACGGAAACGCCTGGAGTCTGCTCACCATCTCTAAGGGTGGTATCGAAAATTCTTACCTTTTCAACAATAGGCGATAGTCTAGAAAAGGGCAATTTAAACTTATTTCTTGTCTTTCCATGCATTCTTTCGTTCACTGATCGTCTTTCAAATTGTAACCGAAATGATGACAGGAAATGAACGTCAATAACGCCTGTGAGTTGGTCGGTTCGTCTTCATCCCAGTCCTGTGAGAAGGTCTTTGGTCTACCTAAACGAAAAGGTTTCTTTATATGACCATGGAGCCGATGGATCGGACGCTAACTTGTAAATATTATTAATTCAGATATATAGGTAGAATACTTTGTCTGGTAATAAGCTCAAGGGTGTCTGGGCCAAACAGATAGCCTTAATCGCAGGTAGCTTCCTCTTAGGTTTAATATTGACCTACTATTTCGGTTTTATTGTCGGTCTTTCACTTAACATTATAGTACTTGTAGGTCTTGTATTTTATATAAGGAGAAGCCAACAGAAGGCTCTACGAAATCTCGGATTTAGCGATGAGAAAGCTGGAGGGAGCATTGCACCACCAGAATCTAAAATATCCCTAAAATATATCTGCATGTCATGTGGATCACGCGTAAAAGGAGCAAAATGCGCCACTTGCGGTTCTCAAGCAAAAAGGGCTACCTTTTAGCTTGAATTTGCTTAAGAACAAATTTCATTTAGATACATCTAGATAAAACTGTTCCTTGTCTATTTTCTCTGGTTTTACTCCCTCTATATCCATCAACTCTTGCATTATTCCTCTTCCTCTAACTATCGACCCCGTCTTGAGCTTGACGATCCCATTGATGAATCCGCTGCTTCCACATATTGGATTAAATGCCGAGTCCCCATTTCCATGAAACTTTTGGAGAGTCCGTTCGGCCTTCCCTCTCTCATCCTTAAAGAATCTGCCCTTCCTATAAGATATTCTCGGGTGATCGGAATACAAAGTTGTCTCATTGTCCCTCGTAAAAGTGAAAACTGCTTTGAAATTATCAAGCTTTCTGGCCATATCCAAAAGCCAGCTGTAATAGATTACGCCTACACTTTTCTGGTTTTCGAGCGAATAGAGCCTGGGGTTACTGTAAAATAAAATAAGTCGAAGATCCAAATCTCTCCGGTCTTCGATATATTGTATGAGGCACCGGGCGCACTCGGCACCATTTGCTCCAGACCAATATGCAATATCTTTCTCAGCTCCATTTGCGATCTTCGCGAGAAAAGGTTCTCTAGCTTTAGTGTATTTGACAGAAACTTTATCTCCCATTTTAAATTGCTCAAAAAAGTAAGCTGCAAATCCATCTGCCTTGCCAACAGCGGGATTTATGTAACCATATGGTTTCTCATCCTTTATGGTTAGTTCAATATCATTCCTTGTTGGTGAGGAAGCGAGCGAATATGCCCGTTCTACTTCGATCTCCTCAACGCCTCCAGAAGATGTTGGTCTTTTCAATAATGCTCTGATTGTCACAAATTCTCCTATGTTAAACGTAAATCGATCCGACGCCGAAAACGGAGAAAATACATAAGTGTACGAATCAGGAGTTTCCTTTCTTCTATCCTTTATCTGCCATTCGAACATGGGGGTTTGGGAATTTGACATAGACTCTCCTCTTGTTGGAGGAGAATATACTTAACATTTTCCAATCCCTTATAAAGTAATTTGACCAGAATGGGGATGATTTAGTCCGAAAAGTTCTATCATTTAGTCCGAAAAGTTCTATCATTTAGTCCGAAAAGTTCTACGCTTTATACGGACACAACTACATATTCCTACAACTTGTTCTGACTTATCTATCTTCGGTTTGTGCAAACATTGAGGATAGCCTCCTCTGAATGAGCTAACCGGACTTTTGCTAGTAGAGTGTTAATATATGGAAATCACCATTATGACGAATCTTATCGATTGAAATGGTTGAATTTCATTGGTCTAAACATGTTCGACACTTTCAAAGGACTGTTGGTTATGTTTTTGTTTTTATCATCGTAGTCTCGATCACTTATCCTGCTTGTCCTGATCTTTTTGCCTTTTTTCACATTCAACCTTTGGCGGATAATTTGGTTACCTTTGAAGATCGAGATCTTGGGTTAATGATTAAATATCCTAGCAATTGGGAGAGATCGAAAACTGGTCAGGATCAGGTCACTTTCATAGCACCGCGCGAAAGTGACTCGCCTTCCTTCCCAGCTGGGCTGGGAATAAAATCACATAATATTTCATCTGCGGATTACACACTGGATTCAATAGCAAATGAAGTAATCACGGATCTTGAACATACTACTCAAGATTTTACTCTCTTAAGCTCAAGCCAATCCAGACTGAATAGCATTGAGGCTTACGAGATTTCTTTTAGTGCAACAGATGATAACGATGCAAAAAGGACCGCAATGCAAATAGTCGTAAAACCTGAAAATCTGGTCTATGTAATCACCTACAAAGCCTATCCAGAAAAATATGAATCATATCTGCCGATTATACAGTCAATGTTATACTCACTGAAATTTCTGTGATAATAAAATTATTGATAAAGCTCTCTGCTTGTCCCATCTAAGAAAATATCAGATTGTCTTACAATTCAAAAATTAATGATGATCCCTCGTGATTCGTGAATAATGACATACCTAGTCAATAAGGACGACAGGGTTTATTGTCGCGGTTCCAACAAACCCCTCACTCCAATTATTGTGTTCTGTGGATGCTTGCAACGACAAAGATTAGTTCCATGTTCAGAAAATTTGTGTTTGCATCGATAATAGGTACAAATTGGTTCAGATTCCTTTCCCCAGACGTCGGTAACCTTCAATCTCTGATCATGATAGATGTGTCTATACAATATATTGTTAATGGAAGAGAAGCGCCAGCAGTTTAAATTAAATATTTGTTTGCTATTCTAATAGCAACTTTACCTAAAAATTTAGCATCAACTTCGTCTAAATAATTCAATAATATATGTAAAAACATGATATACATTAGGGCTTATTTTAATGTTTGTAGGATTCTACTGCTAAACGATTACCAAATGGTTAATATTTGACATGGGATAGTAATACCTTTGCCTTAGCAAATGCATGAACGAGATTTCCTTCATGAGGTCTGCATAAGTGCTTTATCTGTTAGTAAAAAGGTGAGTTTTGCAGGTATAGTGGATAGTAATGGTAAACTTCTGCTTGGTCATGAAAAGAAAAATGCTGACACCAACAGACGGCGATTACTTTGTTATATTGGTAATTATGAGAATAAAGTTGTCGTTAACATATATTTCAAGCATCTTGCACCAATGCTAAATGAGATAATAAAAAGAAATTTCTTCGATAGGAAATCAAATACCTTGATTTATGATAGTGACACAACCCGTGGGGAAGATGCCATTCGGATTTACGAGATCAATGAATTTTATATTTTGGATGTTGCGAGCAATATCAAATTGGGCTTCATACCTATTACTGAAACTGCAAACAAATTTCTTTGTGTCTACTTGGAATCAGATATGGTCGAAATGTCCAACACCTCGTATCGTAGGATAGTAGCCTCTATTAATAGATCCTTATGAGTCCCATTTACAATCTGTGGAATATTCTAGTATAAGATTTTCGTACAATCTTAAAGAAATTAAAATCTAGAAATTGGTCGTACAAAAAGTGTCAAGCGGACGTGCTATATAAGTTCATGCTCAGAATCATCTACCCAGCAAGAAGGAACCGATCGCTCTATCACTTGCTTGGCAATCGCAAACTGTCTAAATGTTTATATCTAATTATTAGAGTACTAATCCCTAATGCCGTATGCCAACTTTTGATTATGAGACTAATCCTGGATTCGTTATAAACAGGACTGCTAGATCTATTTCACGTTCTCTAGATATTGGACTAAGAAACAGAGTTGGCATTACCTTTGCCCAGTGGAGAGTACTTGTTTTGTTAACGAAAACCCACGATGGCCTATCCCAAAAGGAAATCGCAGATGGACTTGGGTTAGAAGCACCTAGCTTAATTCCTATTCTTGACAAGTTGCAGAACGATGGTTTTATAGAGAGGAGAGTAGATCGCAACGACAGAAGGAGCAACAGAATATATCGCTCCAAGAAGACTTTCGAAATCTGGGAGACTACCCTTGAGTGTGCAACTAGAGTGCTCACCATAGCTTTGGCAGGTCTTTCGGAAGACAAAATACAGATAATGAAAGAGGTATTGGAAAAGATGTGGATTAATCTCCAAGCAAATATAGAACTATCCAATAAAGCACCCACAACCATAACAGACGTCGTTGGTCAAAAACAGGAATTACGAGAAACGACTCCTTCACAACAACAGGTCTGAAGTAGTTGGAGGAGACCATTACAAAATGCAGAATCCGCTAAAGAGTAAACAAAATCAAAATGGATTATCCACCAGAAAGGATTCTAAACTTTTGACCAATAGTGACAGTAGCGTCGCGATACCTCGCACGGCTTGGAAATTACTAATTATTCTAAGCTCCATTGCAACTATGGTCATGTATGCAGAGACGATGTTGATTCCTGCTATCCCAGATTTGATAAGTGATTTTAACGTCTCTTATGGAACATCTTCCTGGATACTGACGACTTACCTAATTAGTGGTGCAGTTGCTACCCCGATTGTTGGCAAACTATCTGATGTTTATGGAAAAAAGAAGGTTCTCTTAGCAGTAATGCTAATCTACGCGATAGGGGTCTCTTTCGCAGGGTTTGCCTCAAACATTTACACTTTGCTACTCGTTAGGGGTATTCAAGGAATCGGGATGGGGATGTTCCCCATTGCATTTGGACTGATAAGAGATCAATTTCCAAGGGAAAAAATTTCGATAGGCCAGGGAATCATAAGTTCAATGTTTGCAGCCGGGGCAGCAGTAGGGCTTTCAGCAGGTGCGCTAATCGTAGAGAATTTTGGATGGCAAGCGACTTTTTTCACGATAATTCCAATCGCGATTTTGCTTTTAATTACTATTTGGAGGTTCGTGCACATTCGTGAGACTCTAGCAGCTGATCCTTCGCCAATAAAGCAATCTGTTAGGAAAGATAAAGAATCCGGTCTGATTCCTGTTGCCAATTCCAATAAGAGACATAGAGGGAAATTGCAACTCGATATTAAAGGAGCGGCAGCTCTGGCAGTATCTATAACTTCATTCTTGCTCTGCCTAACCTTGATTGAGACCTCTAGTGGTCTGAGCATTGAAAGCAATTCAGTTGTTGGCATATTGTCAGCCTATGGCACGATTCTAATCTCAGCGGTGGTAGCCGTCATTTCTTTTGCTCTATTCTTGTTGATTGAAAGGGGCGAAAGTTATCCGCTTATTGATTTGCGACTTTTAGGAAACAAAGCGATATTGCCATCAATTCTAATAATCCTCATCGTGGGACTATCAAATTTTATGGTATTCCAGACTATTCCAATATTGGTAAGAAATCCCGACCCTTTAGGATTCGGAGCTGACGTCGTCGACGCAGGGACAATTCAGCTACCGTTTGCATTGGTATTTTTGGTATTTGGGCCGACCTCAGGTTTCATAATCTCACGATTAGGTTCTTTAAGACCGGTAATATTTGGAACTTCGATCATTACGGCTAGTTTTTTGGGACTTGTATTTTTTCATGACAGCCCAATCGCCATTTCAGTTAACCTCGGTGTTCTTGCTACTGGGTTGTCTTTTGCGGCTATTGGAGCAATGAATGTAATAATACTAGCCACTCCAATAGAATATACCGGCATCTCCCTTGGGATAGCAACCCTAGTGAGGATAATAGGGAGTGCAATAGGACCTGCTCTTGCGGCTATGTACATGCAAACAAGTCAAACCGTAATTGATGTAGGTGCTATGTCAAGATCTTATCCGTCTGATTTCGCATTCGTGATGATATTCTCTTCAGCGACAGTGATCGCGGCGGGTTCGATCTTTCTATCTATCTTGCTGCGGAGGAGAGCAAGCAAGATGGCCATTCCCCAGCTGTCATAGGTTTGACAGGATCAGGGGGGGGACTAGCTCAAAGTTAAAGATAATAATTCATGATCTTCTTCCTCAATGCAATACTGTCACCCTTGTGGCTCCAATATCGCTAACCACATAGTGGTCATTTCCTATCCCAATTATATCTCCTGGAGCTATTCTATCATGAGTTCTCTTGCTTCTCATGGACCTCCCAAATGGTGTTTTCTGTTGCTTAAACGTTAGCCAAATCCTTCCGACATTTAATACGTTCTTGAATTCAGATTCCCATACAAGATCATAGAGTGTATATAATGCTTGCAAACTGATACTGTTGTCCCTGATAAGTAGATCAGCTTCAGGCTCCCTACAAAAATATACTCTTACTATCACCTGTAATCTAGGAAATCTCTTTGTGATATTTACTAATTAGCATTATTGAATAATTGGTCATGGAGAGCCTTCACCTATGTTAGTTGACAAGGTGGCCACGCGAAATATTGAGAATTACTATGATGCTTCGTGATACTGTCCATTTGTGGCACCTCTTGAAAACGGTGGTTAGCTAGCGAAGAGTTCAATGGGTATTGTGCAATTTTCATTTCATTATGAAAATAATAAAAGAGACTCACTCCAACTAATTCTCCTACTTTATAATTTGGCCTGACTTCGTGATTATACCGTCTATTGGAGTATCTCTGAAGTGATTATTAACTGCGACCTCTGGCTCTTCCATTGCATAGGCTACTAGTAGTATATTCTGATTCAGAACCATTACTTTAGTTTTGTGCGCGTCCAAAGGATCCTGTTAACTTAGTGATACAGCTATACGGATCTCTCCAGGGTATCACCTAATGGTTACGAATAGATTTCTAACGTGAATTCCAATTTTTGCTACTAGTTTTCGAAGTAGTTCAGTCTTCCACCTGCTGTGCTATTGGTGCACAGGTATGTGTCAGTTCGAGTCCAAAAATATATCAGAGATGATCTTTGGATGTGTCTCTTCAGGTAATATACACATTTGATGCCTACCCCAATTGCAAATATAATGATTTATATATCACCTATCAACGGTACATTTGTGCGAAACCGGGGTTGACCAATCGAATAGATCTCTCGTCAAGCACTTCAGATGGTACGATGGGGTTAAATGCCCAAAGGATTATTGGAGGCGGTTTCGACAGTAACTCTATCTTTGATGGACAAGTCAACAAGAGTAAAGAAAGGATTTTTGTGATCTGCGATGTATGCTTATGGGCTGCAACTTACTTGGACAAGAGCAGGCTCCCAGTCCTTGACAGTAGATGTTCTAGATGTCAGGAGGTAGGGTTGTCGAGTTTTCCTGTCTTAGCCAATGAATCATTCACATACACATATTCAGAAAAGCGAGGACTGGAATTGAGGTTCATGAATCGCCGAGGATAAAACTGACTGAATTGATTGCTAAGCTAAAAAGCTTGGCTGTTTCTACTTGTAGGAACCGAGTATAGGAGTCAAATAATGCATAAACCAATTCTGCCAAAATATTAGTACAAATAGTTTGATTTATTACTTAGACTTACAATAAGATTAACAGTTTGTCAGAAATATTGCAAGTAAAGTTGTAATTTTATATGCAACAAATTAATAATCTAGATTGATCATATATGGATCGTTACAAATGTCTGAGATCCTACAAGATAAATCGCTGGGTTTGGCATTAAAGGGATATAATCTAATTCCAAACAGCTCTCTTGCGACAAAAATTGGGATTTATTCCCCATTGATTATAGAAACAATACTACAGGAACATCCGGAAGAAGTTGACAAATGGTTGCAAAAGTTGCATAGTGAAAGCATACGCCAAAAAAAGCTATGCTTGTTTGAGAATGATACTGCAGCCTGCTTTAATATTGAATTTTATGAACATTTCGAAAAGAGCTATAACAGCTGGGAAGAAGGTGGCATAATAAGAATAATGTTGACTAAAAATAGGCCTGTATGGGTCAGCAAGAAGCCTCTTTTCATTCATGCAAAGTAAACTGTCATGCAGACGTAGAGTTTAAAGCAGCTTTCGACGATAGAGATCTTGGGAACAGATCTGCTGCTCCATCTCGGTCACAGATGAGAAGGATTTGATAACGAGAATAATTTCGGCGACTCCGAGTTAAAAGGAAATAACTCTTTGGTGCTGCAAAAGGAAACATGCTCTTCATCATTCGTAAAAGAAATTTTGGTTAGTACAGAATTTTATGCTGCTGCAAATTTATATCAATTTGCTAGTTCTTGAAAATGTCATCTTATTTAGGTACTCTCGTTTTGGACTTCGTGTCTACTGCTTTCAAAACAGATTCAGAGATTGCAACTAGCTTACTCTCACAATTCAAAGAAGAATGCGGTTTTGATCCTGGTCTAGATGCCTTTGCAATATTGGATCCAGTTCCAAGTGCGGGTTGGATATTTTCAAAGTTATTTATCGCTGGCCAATTTGTAGAGAAATTATATCAAGATAACGTTATGGAAATTGACAAATCTAAAGGTAAGAAGTTTTCAGACAAATTCATTTTTTGGCTTTCAATTAAACTAAGAGAACGTGGTTGCCGAGCGCAGATAAAATTATCTGCATAGTGGGAGTTGAATTGAACCCTGCTACTGCGGTCAATTTCCCCTATAAGGTAAGGCTATAGACAATTGTGGATAATCTCTGATGAAACAGGCTCGAATTAACAGTATATCCTATTATCAATCCTTGGGATGCACTTAGAGGAAGGTTTTTTGAACTTTGTTAAATGACTATGTGTTCAGGGCTTCTATGTCAATATCTCAACATAGATGTGGTCGTAGGACGGACGTGGATATGTTTTAGCAACTACCTTATTCTCAGTTAGGTAATACAAGTAAAAATGGATCCAAGTTACCTATAATGCATACCGCCCTTTCAGTACAGATAAATTTTGTGAGGAAATTTTGACATATCACAATATTCCCTTGACACTCATTTTGTTGATTGGCAATAGTGTTTATGGTGTTGCCATTTGAAGATGATTTACTAAATTCTGTAGCAGGTGTAATCCCAGAACTTGCGATGGCTCCCTCACCGGAGCCGTATTCTGATGCAAAGGCCATCTCTGATCTCATACCATACACAAAGGCTACCATAAACAGCGTCGTGAGAAGGATTCCCCCATAACGAGTCAATCTATTATTAATATTATTATTGTTGTTGTTCACAGTCTAGAATCATTTTTAGTATTATTTAGGAAATGTTTAAGTTGAACTAATGAAAGAATTCTGTACTAATATTCTGGGCAGGTATTCTGGGCAGGGCTAAAAAAAGCGAGAATTTCAATTAAAATTCGTTTGTTGTTAGTTACATGATCCATAAATAAGCAAATCATTATGTGCATTTATCAAAGGTGGCTATCATAGGCAAAATAAATAACCAGTTTGAAACAATATGCATATGTTCCCTTCTAGTCTACTGTTCTTTTAGTATTATATCAGTGGAAATCCAGTATTGAACTATTTTAACTTTGGACCCGTTTTATTGTCCTTCCCGATTGTGTAATACTTGATCATAGCCTTAGCTGTTTCTGCAGATGATCGCATCTTGTTCTCATAGTGTCTAGTCACTGTAAAATTGACCGTTATATTACTATGACATTTGGAACAAAGTGTCCGGAGGTTATTGTAGGAGAGCAATCGTTCCTTTGTAAACGACAAATTGTTCGACAAGTTAGTTGGCGTTTCATTACTTGTCCTTTTAACCCTACGGAGATGCTCAACCAGCTGCACCACTGGTTGAATATGATCACATTCTAAATCGGTCCCCTTTACATCAAGTACATCTGCAAAATTCAAGAATCGGATATTGCGCTTGGTCAATTTAATTATTTTTGCCTTATCCCAAGATTTACCACACTTTTGGCATGTATAGTCGTCTCTCTTGAAAATTGCTAATCTTACTCCAATCCATGTACAATGCAGAAAGTGCCATCTTGCGAACTCTTTTGCATGGGACCTGCAGCAAAAGTACCTGTATGGGAGCCTTGTTTGCTTAGTACATTCAGCGACTCTACAAAGTAATTTTCCCCGATCGTCCAATTTGTTGAAAAAGTTCGGGGGAATGTAAAGCCCTTTCCGTTTCATAAGTGTAAGTACATTAATTGCAGTTTTAGATATATCAATTTGGACTGCATAGTTTTCGTGAATTCTCACATATTCCGTACATTTTCACCGCCTTTAGGATGGTGTTCATTGAAACAAAATAGACACTCCAAGCTACTAGTTCTGCGACGAAATATGCTTGATATGCCTCTAAATATCCTAATTCTAATTGATGGAAATGGATAAAAGTTTTGGTAACGATGAACACACATTCTGAAGCCGAAAATGCTGTAAACAACTTTTTTATGTCGAGTAACAACTTGTCTGTATTCCTATTTCCACTGTTGGGATCGACATAGCGATCCTTGTTTTCTCTATAGAATAGGTACGCAAATATCGGAAGATAAGAAGCATAACCTATAACGAGTGTATAGATAGTATTTTCAATACTACTCTGAGGACCAGCATATTTTGCATAAAGTTCAGTAAAGCATATTCCTATCGCAAATGATATGAGCCCACTAACAGCAATGGACCTATTTAGTATGAGGATATCTCTGTATTTTTGGACGAGTTCTTTGACTAACTTCTTCATTAGCTCTCCCTCCAATTACGCGGTCGACTATTGAATCTTCCGAATTTATGAAGCAAAAGAAAGTTGCGAATTTGTGGAAGATGAATTGGAGAGGAAAGATAGACAAGATTTCTAATGCAATATGAATCGTAACGATATAATTCGGTGTAAGTCATCCGTCGTTTCTATTCTATATACAATGAATCGTTGTCAATTGTTTCCTTTTATCCCATTTGCGACCATAACGGAGTAGCAACCGAGTCCGCAACGTTCACAGATTGGCTTCAATCCATTCTTGGTATCCGCACTGCCGATACAGCATGGCTGCTTAATTCTACCTAAGTGGTCGAGGGATAGAATTGCCCAAGAAGGACACTCAATAGGTGTAGTTCCAGTTCCACCCCAGTTCCCCTTCATCAATTCTAACTGTTTTTGGCTGTTGATTACGAAATCTGGATATTTGCCTTTCAGTTCGATGAGTTTGTCTACTATACGGCTACGTTCAGATCCAAAGGGCATCCACAAGGGATCATTCATTGCAAATGGTGTATGGAATTGAAAGCCTATCTTATTTATTATTCCGTTCCACTCTTCAACGAGGCTATCTATGCACGGATGATTTAGCGAGTTGATGGTCATAGTGATCCAGATGTCTTTCCACGCCGGCTTGCCTCGATTTGGTGGACCGTTGATATAATCAAGTATATTCTGCTTCGTTTTTGCGTACGTTCCCTTACCTCTTATGCTATCATGGATACTTTCATTACCATCTATTGATACCCAGTAGAAATACAAATCCTTATATCTTTTTAAGGGAAAAGTAGCATTGGTTACCACACACACTCGCCTTGGCATTTCTTCACAGAAAACTTCAATAATATCAGGTCTGAGGGTAGGTTCTCCACCGACCAATGTCACAATAAAAGTATTATGTTTCTTGAATGTTTTCTTTATTATCTTTCTCCATTCTTCAGAGCTAAGTCCATCCTGTTCGTTACTCTTTCGGTTCAACCACCAGTAGCAGTGTGTGCAATGCAGATTGCATACATTTATGATATCTGCAGAACCGTACATGAAAGGTTTACTATGAAAGAACTTTATCCCTAACGTCTTGTTGAAGATACTAAAGTAAAAGGGAGTTTCCCTTATTAGATCTGTAATTCCTCTACCGTAAATTAGATCGGTCATGCAACAACCATTAGATATAACAATACCGGATATAAATATAGTATAGTTCTAATCCATGAAGATTCGTCACTATTTAACCACTATTTAATCAGATATCTTTGCATCATGGCGTTAAGATGGTTAGGTTTCAATCAATTTTTGGTATATCAAATGTATAATCCGTGTATAATCGGTCCATCCCGCGGTTTGAATACACAGATAGAAGTTCTATACACATCCTCCTAAGAATAAAAATTCTATCTATTCGATAATAGCATGCTAGAGAGAAGGATTAGGTAATATGGCTACGAATGATTAGCTACACCTCAATCCGGCATCTTTTAGGATCGATTGTGCAATATTAGTGCCACGATATTTATGGTTGGAGGATTATGATCAATATAGTCGTAATGTTTAATCCAAAATGCATATTCTGCGAAATAATATCGGGAAACCTACCCTCAAATATTATCATTGAAGATAAAAAAGCGATCGCATTTCTCGATGCTTTTCCACTAGCAAAAGGTCATACATTGGTAATCCCAAAGATGCATTTTTCTAAAATTCAGGATATGCCAGACGATCACGAATCAGCCGTATTCCATCTTGTGTATAGGTTAGTGGGTCCTATCGAAAAGGCGGCACACGTAGACTCGTCTACTATTGCAATTCATAATGGGAAGGACGCAGGTCAGGAAATTGATCACGTGCATGTTCATATTGTTCCCCGGACAGTCCATGATGGAGCTGGCCCAATTCATTCGATGTTTGTGAAAAGACCAATTATTTCATCGGTCGATTTGAATCAAATGGCCATTGCGATAAGAGAAGAGTTGTAGCCAAGTTAATCGATGTGCAGACGATAGGCTTCAAAAATCAAATAATACTCACCATCCAGTTCCTCTGCAATCAGAAAATCATTATATACGAGGATCCAGCTACATATGCCGGTTTTAATTGGTTGGTATTAATCACATACTAATTGATAATATTGCTACAGTGGCTCTTGATCATGAACGTAGGATGTTTCCCACTATAACTATATTTTTACTGGCTTTTTTTTCTGCATGAGCATTTGTTTTCAAGATAACCGCGTGGTTGCTCAGAGTTCTACTAGTGATATCTCAGGTTACAATAGCAGAGATACGACAAATGTAAATTCCACGGTGTTTGCGACTGGAAGTGCACTTGCTAGACTTCCACCGGACAGGGTACTCATTTCAGTTGGTGTTGAAACTACTGACAAGACAGCAATTGATGCCTTGTCTTTAAACTCTGAACTAATGAATAATATCATTTTTGAGTTGAGGGGCGATGGCTTAAAACCAAATGAGACTCGCACCTCTTTCTTTAATATTTTCCCATTGTATAATTATACCGAAAGTGGAACCAGATTAAATGTGTCTGGCTTCACTGTAACCAATACGGTACAGATTGAAAGCTCAAATCTTGACAATGCTTCTCAATGGATCGACACGGCGGTTGTATCAGGGGCCAATAGCATAAATAGTATAGATTTTTCAGTAACCGAGAAAAAGTTAGAGGATACTAGGAGCAAATTAATTGCCGATGCAATAGGCAATGCGAAGCAAAAAGCGGAAGCAGCTGCATCGGCACTGCAATTAAGTATAACCGGTGTTAAATCAATAGTTGTCGACGGAACTACAAATATCCCGCCGCCCGTCCCTCTGCCATATTTCAGAGACTCTGTAGGAGAAACTGCCTCATCTTCGACACCAATTATCCCGGGGGAGCAGGAAGTATTCGTTTCTGTTTCCGGTATCTTTTCTATGGGATAAACATTAGGGCTACTCTAATTCTCAAAAAAGATTAGTATACTATCAGACTTGTTCTGTATTTTTTGTTCTTGTTATTGTCTGAATCATCTAAAGGTAAAATGTATTCTAGTTGATATCGCTATGCTTTCCTTGTAGCGCAATTAGAGGAATGATAAAAAAATGTTCTTGATCCTTTCTACGATGCCTTACAACATCCTTTTCTCTAGGATGAGCCAAGGCCTAAATATTGATTCAAGTTAGTCTCCCATTGTCGAAATCATATTATGTATTACTTCTTTGATACAAAATTGTTAGCTATATTCTAGGAGCTGGCGCAGAAGATTACATTGTCCTTTCTGTGGATTTCCGCCGCAACTGGTCATCAGAAGAAGGTAGATTCGTTTGACAATCCATCAAAGAACCAAAAGCTAAAAAAGTTTGAAAAGTGTTGTTAGATCGAGGTCAATCAACCGTGAGGTGCGCTTGTTGTGGTGGCGAGATGGTTTTGAAAAATGAATTGAAAGTGGCTGTGGTTTATAAATGCAAAGAATGTGGTCTAAGCGATGCAAAATTAAAATCGAATTAGTACTCAGGCACTACTTGCAAGAACATCCCCCGACCTATGCCATCGATGATCTTATATCATAAGATCAGAATCCCAACATTTAGATGTATCACAGCATTTAAAACCACAAAGTGCCGATTAGATGTTGAAAAATAAAGTAGCTCTAGTTACTGGAGCGAGCAGTGGGATAGGATGTGCCACAGCAGTCGCATTATCAAAGGCCGGTGCACATGTCGCAGTAGGTGCAAGGAGGGTGGTAAGGTTGAAGGATCTAGAGAATGAAATTCGCGGATCTCGAGAGGCTGAAATTCTTGTTCACGCTCTTGACGTTACCAATAGGGCAAATTGCAACTCCTTCGTTGACGCTGCGGTCAAGAAATGGGGCACTGTTGATATATTAGTAAATAATGCTGGCTTGATGCCGTTGAGTTTTTTCGCAAATAACAAGTTTGATGAATGGGAACGAATGATTGATGTAAATCTTAAGGGCGTTCTTTACTGTACATCGGCAGTAATACCACATATGCTAAAGAAGGATTCAGGACACATTGTAAACATGTCTTCCGTAGCTGGAAGGGTAGTCTTTGCAGGTGGGACTGTCTATTGTGCGACGAAACACGCAATAACTGCTTTCAGCGAAGGGCTCAGAATTGAATTCAGTCCAAGGTCCAAGATTAGAGTAACCTGTATTGAGCCTGGAGCGGTTTCGACGGAGCTGCTCGAAACAATAACTGACAAGTCTATGACACGCTTTATAGAGGCATCAAAAAAAATGGAATCCCTACAAGCACATGATATTGCAGACGCAATACTGTACGCAGTACAGGCTCCGTCACATGTTAATGTTAACGAGATTCTGATAAGGCCTACCCAACAAGTCATTTGATATTGAACAAGTGGTAATTTGATTTGGCAGCAGCTGACTTAGCCAAATCATATTCTCTTAATTTCTTGAGCCAGAGGATCAGAAATAAACCCCAGGATTGAATTGATAAGCTAAATTTAGAAGTTGTGTGGACTGAGTTCAGTTTCTTGCATTCAATGCTGTCGGATCAGCGGTCGAGTACGTCTCATCCCTCTTGGGTATTTTCTTTCTCGCTAAATCCCATCCTATCTTCATTGCCATTATCGTAGGTACGAAACCTAATGCAACATAACCAACCATTTCAAATGGATTCATATACATTGACCATGATCTAGTCCTTGATTGATTAACTCTACTCATATGACAGTATTATTTCTAAACAATGGTACTTACCTAGTATTTTTCCTCCTGAACCAAGTTACTATTTTACTTAATAGAACGTAAAGCATAGGCTTAATTGGGTATCTTGTTGGTATATAATCGATATGGGAAAAGAAGAATTTTCGTGCCCGTACTGTCAATCAAAATTTGAAAACAAGCAAGATTTATCCAAGCACATTGATAGAATACATACTGGTTCAGGATTGTTAGAAGGCGACATAGGCAAATGGTAATGAGCTAATGTATTCTGAAGAATAACTCGTGTTAATTTTTAGTTCAAAATACTTAAGATTGTGTAGGACCCTAATTTACAGACTGGAATAACTCAAAATCCCAAGAGTTACGATGGTCACGTTTCAATAGTGTGACCATAACTTTGTCGAAACATTGAAGACAAATTGAGTCCTGACATAGAAATAGGATATTATGCCTAGATATCATGAAGTTTTCTATATGAAATCTTTCTATGGAATGAAATCACCGGCAAAAATATTCGTATCCCTTGACTTTTAAATGTCTTTCAAGCAGATCGTTACAAATGGTTACTATGAATCAATATTTGTGATCGTTTCACACAATATGGGCTTTGTTCAGTGATTTGAATTCGTAGACGCTACTGGCTTTGAGTTAATTTTTTTGATATTCTCTCCAATGCTTCCTCGGTCCCTTTATGAATATGCTTCATGACCATCCCAGAAAATAATTTATAGAAACCCGATAGTTCAATTTCCCAATTGACTGTTATTGAGGTGGCCTTGTTATCTTTAGATGTAAGTGTTAAGGTCTTTGTTCCTTTGATAGGACCACTAAGTATCTCTGTACTAATCATCTTTTTAGGATCCAATTGTACAATCTCTCTACACACGGAATTCTTAAATGCTATAACAACATCCCTTTCGATAGTATTTCCCTTCTTACTAATATTCCGAATGGATCTGGTCCCATGCCAGAATTCAGGTTCTCTATCTATGTCTGCTACAATATCCCATACTTTGTCCAGAGGCACAGTTAATTCCTTGTTTAGCATTAGGGTTGCCATTAGTAAGTGGGTTCAAATATCCTCCTTAAATATTTTTAACCACAGGACGAATTAGTGGTTGGTAATTAATATTGGTAAATCATGAAAGTTTATCCCAAATAGAATGCTTATATCGTCTTGTGTCCTCCTGGTTCTAATCCTCCAAAGCCAATTTAACACAATTGCACGCGTCATAATTCCATAATTCCAAGATTAAGAGCTTCTAAGTCCTCAATAATGCAGAGACAAAATAGCTTGTTAGAAGAGATAGTATTGAAAATGTTCTTAATCTGATTTCGCCTGCTTACTTCCTACAACCCCCAGCTTACTTTATTGAAAGCACCTACTCTTACAAAGGGGGCTTCTCCTTCTTTCCATGGATTTTTTCTTACCCATTCAAATCTCCTACTAAATATTCGATATAGCCTCTTAAATTCCGCTCCTTTTTCAATGATAACGGCTTTGCCCAGTATCACTATAGCCTTGTTCTCACCAAAGGGATCGTAGACATCAACAACTACTGAAACATTCTTGTTGACTTGCAAATTCCTATATTTTCTCGTCCCATAATCTGTTACGAAAGTAATAGTACCTTTGTCATAGATGTACGCAACTGGTACAACATGTGGTATGTTATCATGAGATGTGGCTATTCTACACGCTTCGTTTTCCAACAGAAATTTGCGCTCTTTTTGAGTTAGCCTCACCTTGTTGCGATCACTGAAGTTATTCATCTCAAATTACCCAATATTTAGTACTCCATCTCACTATAAACACACAACTATAGGCTTTAGTATTCTATTCTATGTCGATAATTTTGTTTCATTGATTTTATATTTGTGAGTTGGTGATTAGAGACTGAAAGGGCCTAGGTCAAACCTTGGCGTATTCGTGTAACACTAATACTCTAATGCTCTGGCAGAATGATGCCGCATTACCCTACACATGGGGAAAATACTTAAGTGCAATATCAATTAGAACTAAGTCGGTGAAAGCATATTTCAAATAATAATAGTAAAGATGTCAACTTTGACGGGAAGGGCCCTCTCCCGAACGATACAAATGAATCTAATGATACTTTTAGAAAAGAACCCAAGGGAGCAACATTAAAGGTTGCTGAAGCAGAACAACGCGATGTCGGTAGAAAAATTGCACGTGTGGATCCCAAGGTAGCTGAGCGACTAAGCATCACAAGCGGGGACGCGTTGGAACTATCATCCCTTGGAAAGAAAACGACTGTCCTTAGCTGGCCCGCACGAAGTACCGATAGCGGCAATGGTTTGATTCGTATTGACGGCTACACGCGAAATAGGCTTGACGTTGGGATCAACGATCAAATTGAAGTCAAAAAAGTTCAATCTAGGGAAGCAAGGAGCATAACCTTTGCCCCGACCGAACCACTGAGAATTGTAGGTGCAGAGGAATATCTTGCGGAGTATCTTAATGGACAATTGATGACGAAGGGTGATACAATACCTTTGAGTGTTATGGGTCAAAGAATTGATCTGGTAGTAATCTCCACAAACCCGTCGGGTCCAGTGATAGTTAGCCCCTCTACAAAGATTACAGTCTCCGAAGAGAGTGCTAAGGCAGTTCAAGTCTCAAAGGAAGGTGGAGCACCTTCAATAACATACGAGGACATAGGAGGGTTGGGAAACGCCGTCGGCCGAGTGAGGGAGATGATTGAGCTTCCTTTAAGGCATCCAGAATTATTCAAGAGATTGGGCGTAGAAGCGCCCAAGGGTGTTCTCCTTCATGGCCCCCCTGGGACCGGAAAGACCTTGTTGGCCAAGGCAGTCGCCAATGAAACAAACGCTAATTTCTATACTATAGGCGGTCCAGAAATAATGAGTAAATATTATGGTGAGTCGGAAGAGAAATTACGAAATGTATTCCAACAGGCTGAAAAGAATGCACCCTCAATTATTTTCATCGATGAAATAGATTCGATTGCTCCAAAACGAGCAGAAGTGACAGGAGAGGTTGAGAGGAGAATCGTGGCTCAACTACTCTCTCTGATGGACGGTATGTCCACAAGGGGAAAAGTGGTAGTAATAGGGGCAACAAATAGAATAAATGCTGTTGACGAGGCTCTCCGGCGTCCGGGCAGGTTTGATAGGGAAATAGAAATCGGTGTGCCAGATAGGAATGGCCGATTAGAAATATTGCAAATACACACAAGGGGAATGCCTCTTGCAAAAGATGTTAATTTAGAAAAGCTGGCAGATATTTCCCATGGATATGTTGGAGCCGACCTCCAGGCACTGACAAGGGAAGCAGGACTTGGAGCACTAAGACGAGTGCTGCCTGAAGTTGATTTAACTTCAGAAAACATACCGGCGGAGACATTGAGGAAGATCATTGTTACCATGCAGGACTTCATGGACGTTGTCAGAGAAATGGAACCATCAGCGATGAGAGAAGTATTCGTAGAGGTTCCTGATGTTAAATGGGATGATATTGGAGGGTTATCCTCGATTAAACAGGAACTACAAGAAGCAGTGGAGTGGCCCCTGAAGTATCAGGGCATATTTACCTATGCTGATGCCACACCTCCAAAGGGAATCTTGCTTTACGGTCCCCCTGGGACAGGTAAAACATTGATGGCCAAGGCAGCAGCAAATGAGAGTGAAGCCAATTTTATAAGCATTAAAGGTCCAGAGCTTATTTCAAAATGGGTCGGCGAGTCTGAGAAAGGAGTTCGTGAGGTGTTCAGGAAGGCTCGGCAAGCTGCTCCGTGTATCATCTTTTTCGATGAAATAGACGCAATCGCCCCTAAAAGAGGTGGCGGCTTTGGAGACTCTCATGTAAGTGAGAGGTTGATAAGCCAACTGCTCACAGAACTAGACGGACTTGAGGTGTTGACCAACGTAATTGTCATCGCTGCTACAAATCGTCCTGACATTATAGATGCTGCCTTGTTAAGACCAGGTAGGTTCGACAGGTTGCTGTACGTTCCATCACCGAATCGAGATTCAAGAGTTCAAATAATAAAGATTCATACAAAGAAAAAACCTCTAGCAGAGGATATCGATATTGAAAAATTATCAGATCTTACGGATAGATATACAGGTGCTGACATTTCGTCTTTGGCCTCTGCCGCAGTTATGCTAGCACTAAGAGAACATATATCAAAATACAAGGACCCTAAAGATGCCGATACAAATGTGAAGGAACTTAAAATACATATGAGGCATTTTGAAGAGGCCGTCAAGAAGATTAGGCCATTATCAGCCCAAGAACTGAATATGTATAAAGGTATCTCTGAACAGTTTGGACAGCCTGATCTCGGAACCCCTCCCACGGAGAGCGTAGGAACGGGTTAAGTATTTACGTAAAAGCGTTAGTCTTCTTATTTTTCATCAGTTCTCCAGGACTACGTTATGTATCAACAAAAGTCGAACACATTCGGTAGCTGGAAAATATCAAAAGATGACTTTTGAGGATATTCTTCGCACCTCAGAAAAACACATGTAAATTCTTATTGAAACTTCGTGAAGAACGATCCTGGCGGTGAAGAAATAACCTTTCAATTGACTGTTACTCTTGGATTTTCCAATCCGGATAGGAGTTACTATTTATGCACTCTGTTGTAGAACCATATTGAGTGAATCGTAGTACGTTTAATGTATTGAGAACACGATTGACCTGATTAGATTAAATAATAACATTACACGATTTAGATGTCTTAGATGCTGAGCTGAATCCTTACTGCAACATTCAAATACATAAGCTAATCTTGTTGAGATGTTTAGGCAAATGAAGATTTATTCCTTAAGCAAGATCGAGAAGGAATCTCTTTCTGAATGTGGAACAAGGATATGGATATAGATAAGGTTGTCGATCCAAATTCTTTAGGTCAAAACGCCCTGCTGTCACCAGAGGTGGTAATTGCAGGGCCATCATCTATAGATCTAGCTACCAGTATCTCTAAAGCAATGGGATTGAGCATGATTTGTCCTGAATTAAGGGTATTTTCTGATGGGGAGAGCAAGATTCGAATAAAGGAGAAATTGGGAAATAAAACATGCATAATCGTTCAATCCGCATTCCCTCCACAAGTCGACAGACACATACTACAAACCCTAATGCTGCTGAAGAAATGTGTGGATGATTCTGCAAAGAATATCATTATTGTAGTACCTTATATGGCTTATGCACGGCAGGATAGCGCATTTCTTCAGGGAGAAGTGGTAACTACCGAATTGTTGGCAAATATGTATGAGAACTTCGGAGCCCACAATATGATCACGGTAGATATTCATAGTCTACGAGCGTTATCATACTACGAAAAGAAGATGCATTCGATAAATGTGTCTGCTATACCGTTACTGGCAGGTTACGCAAAGTCCAAAGTTGGAATGAACATGGATAACTCTATCACAGTGTCACCTGATGAAGGTGGGTTTAGGAGAGCAAAGTCGTTTGCGCTTCAGTTAAATAATAATGTTACTTGCATGAAGAAAACAAGAGATCGGAGCACAGGAGAAATAAAAGTTGACCACTTATCGTCATTAAATGGAGACCAAATTCGAGGACTAGATATTGCGTTAATTGATGATATTGTCAGTACCGGAAGTACAATAATAAAAGCAGCAAAGATCTTGAAATCATGTGGTTGTCGAGGTATTACAGTCATGTGTTCACATGCGTTGATGACTGAGGAGTCGACTAAACAAATTAAAGCCGCTGGAGTGGATAAGATAGTCACAACAAATTCTGTTCCTAAGGTGGAAGCTATGGGCGCGTTCGTTGAAGCAATAGATCTTAGTTCAGTAATAGCTCCTGCGATATCAAAGATGATCACTTGACACTATGTGGGAGGAGCCCGAAAAGGTATGTACCAAGCTTCTTTAAGAACTACTTCATGCTCATAAGACGACATTTAATACGAATAGCCGATTTGATGGAAAGTAGTGTCAAAGAATATGTTAACACAGAACTGGACTTTCAAAATCCTTTAAAGTAGTACAGTAGTAGTCTAGATAACCATTCCTAGAAAGAGACATGTACTCATCCACTTAATTATTTTGTGATTAGAGCTGCTCGTTCAATGAGATGCTTTAGAAATTCATTACCGTCTGTCAATGAGCAGATTTCCAAACCTAATTTGGTTGCAAGAGTATTTGGAGTGAATGCGCCAACAATTATTTCATGACTATCAAATTCTGGTAACGATTGTGATGCATAATAGCGAGCCTTTAGCAAATCACTTTTTTTCTTAGAAAAGATGACAAAGCAAGCACATTTTCCAGACTTTATGCCAGCATGACTAATTGCCTTAGAAATCTGAGTAGTACAAGAGATTCGTAATAATAAGTCAAGCTCTACTCGGTTAGCAGCCATAATCCCCCTTTTAAGAGCTTCTAACGTGATCTTTAAAGCCTCGACAACATGTTGCAAGCCAAAAATGGCCTCGGTATTAAATCCTTGAATGTACACGTTTTCAAAACGGTGTCGTATCTGTTCTACTAGCTGAGTTCCATTAACACTATCCAATTTACCGCAACAAAAGATTGAAGCGTAGAAATTTGATAATTTGAATTCAGAATAAGTGTTGTTTATTTTCAATTATGCTTCATTGAGCTCGCGCGCGGAAAGGAAGCAATAGCACTTAACCCACCAATTCAAAGTCCCCTATAATTTTCCTATAGCGTAAAAATCATCTTATACTTCCACAGCCGCCATGCACTATGCTCACGACGGTTACTTCGTCTCCCCCTTTAGCTGATGCATCCATCCCACCTAGTATTGAGCAATCTACACCATTTACAGCTATGATAATATTGTCAAAGTTGAGTTTGGCAGGCTCAGCGGCGTTCTTTTTTAGCAAGTCGATTACGTATGAAACATTAACGACAGGTTCCATGATGCGAATTGAGTCCTGTCCAATTATTTTCTTCACGCCCCCCAAAAGTCGAACTGTAATCACGTTATTACACGTTATTTGTTTCCTTCTCTTCCGAAATCTCGTCCTCACCTTCAGTATCCGCGTCGATATCAGATTCAAGAATTTTTTCTTGAACCTTCTGTTTTCGAAGGTACGAGGTTATATATCCCGCTACTCTGTTCCGAAGAACTTTAGATTTCGTGATTGCAATCTCCTGCAGTGCTTTCTTGTTCTTTTCAAAGTCAGAACCGAAACGATCTGGATACTTTTCCAATACTGTTGTAGATATTCTCTTTATACGATCCATAAGATAGCAGCATCATTACTTGGTTGATAGACTATTTTAGCCTATCTTCTTTGGCCTTAGACACTAAGAGATAAAATGCTAATTCTGCGATCGGGGCTAAATCGACAGAATAGTAAGACATACCATCTTTCACTTCCGCTCAAATTACCATTTAATTGCCCTTAATACCCGGCGCGGGTACTTTCTCTTTAACCCTTCTACTAAATTTCTCTCTTTCTATGTCATGATTAATTTTTGCAATTACATAATGACTTAGTGACCGAGCCAGAACATTTTTTTCACTAAGCTTATAGTTTCGACTTTCACGTTTCTTTCCGATTTCTTCCACCAGACCCTTCTCAACCAATCCAGGGATCATTTTTCTCAAACTGTCTATCGGAATATGTGCGAACTGACTAATCTCGTCCAGAGAATAGTCAAAGGGCTCATTGATTATCAGAAAATCCAGAGCCTTTGCTACAGCATTTCCAAAGAGATCTTCGAGTGGTCGAGTTCCCACGTTGTTACTTGTGGCGGATTCCAACTTGAGTATGAAAACTAAAGAAGTCAATTATTTAAACTTGAGTGGAGGGCTGGCTACTTGCGATTAACACATTTAGTTTGATAATTTATGATTAATTTGATTAATTTAAATAACAGTATGAGAATTTTTAGCTATCCGATATGCTGGCTATCCAAGAATGGCAAAAATGGATATTGAAGCAGTTAATCTGTGAAGGTATTCACAGAAGTATCTCTGAAAGGCAATTATTTAAAGAGGCTGGAAAACATTATGACCCTAATTTCCAAATCACACTTCATTCCCTTATTGACGAAGGTATCATTATGGTTCTTGAATCACATCGTCAGAAGAAGTATCTAGTCAATTTCGAGATGATAGAAGTTGCACAAGATATAGTCAACTCGCACCCCAAATTAAACCGAATCAAAGTAATTCAGCCTTTTATGCCTGAACCGGAAGGCTTCGTCTATTGGTTTGATAACAATCAAGAGGAAAGAAAGTATCGTAGACAGAATATTTACAGATTTTACACACGGAAGACAGACAGAATGGAATTCGCAGCACAATTGATAACTCAATCTATGTCACGTTCAAGGACGTTATACATGGGTTCTCTCAATAATTCTAGCTCTTACATTTATAAGATCTGGAGGGCAGCGCTAGAGTTATCGGCTGAGAGTGAGGATGGAACCTTCATCCTCCAGGATCTTCAGGATAGGGAACGAGTAGCATGTGGAAACAATCGACAAAGAGGCAAGATTGGAATTGCAATTTTCAAGAAACTTGGATACATACAGGAGATAGGTACTAAAGGCAACTCGACAAGGTTCAAAATTAGCGGACGAAAACCATTCTCGGTAACATTGGATGAAATTTTCACATATTCTTCTTAGTATGACTGGGGTTAAAAAGAAAAGGCCTGACTTTACATTCAATTGAAAAGGCTGGTCGACGTGAAACACAGTAGAAAGATTCATTCGGGAAATATTTCTTTGAGAATTGACAGATTCACCTTGAATGGTAAGATTATTGAAAAAGAAATAGTTGAGCATAGTCCTTCGGTGGGGATGATTCCTGTAGATCATGATTCGTATGTCTATCTTGTTAAGCAGTACAGGCATGCAACTGGTAAATGTTTACTAGAGATTCCAGCGGGCAAGATCGAAAAAGGGGAATCTCCTGCAAAGGCTGCTTATCGAGAATTAACTGAAGAAATAGGCTATATCGGAAAATTTTCTCTATTAACAAGTTTTTATCTCGCTCCTGGTTATGATACAGAGCTAATGTACCTCTATGTATGTACTGACTTAATAAAAGTGCCGCGGGGCAGGCTCGACGACGACGAGAATATTTCAATCAAAAGAATGAAGATTGGCACTGCGATTCGCAAATGCCTAAGAGGAGAGATTCAAGATTGCAAAACTGTAGCAGGTCTCCTGACCTATTCAGCAGATTTTAGGTCGTCTGAAAAATGATTAGAACAACATACTTAGTAGAGAGGGTATTTATTATGTGAGCCGATCATTTTCTCTTTTGATAGATGTTATTGATCATGTTAGCCAATTTAATATCGTAATCACTAACGCCATTAACGTCATGAGTCATTAAGTCGATCTTAACTGTGTTATACACATTGAACCACTCTGGATGATGGTCCATCTTTTCGGCATGAAGTGCTACCTCTGTCATGAAACTAAACGCCTCAACGAAATTGCCGAACTTGAATGATCGATGAAGCTTGGAGTCCTTGATGGCCCAAGTCTCCAAACTGGAAATTGCTGACTCTATCTCGCTCCCCGAAAGTTTACGGTACATTTTTTGCTGTTCATTTGACATAATACGTAGTGGTGTTTTCATATTATTAGGGGTTTCCTTTGTTCAGTCAACTAAAAATGAATTTTGTAATCTCTCACAAGAGCTGCTTTCCATGAAATCAAGTATTGGAAACTAGAGCTAATGTTATATCCGGCTAAACTCCAAATAAATAACTGTGAAATTCGAAGACGACGACGGTTCCATTATAGTACCAAAGTCCGTCAGACCTATAATTGAATATACTCCGACGGCACTTGGCAGCGGAAGCGGAGCGTTAAGGCAATACAGGGCCGGAAAACTTCACATAAGAGAATATGATAACTACTATACGGTTCATTCGGATAAGATAGACCCGCTGAATGATCCTCTTGGTCATCTGATCATTGATGCTCCAGAATACTTAGTCGGCTTGGTCTCCGGAATCTCAATTTATTTAACTCTAAAAGAAAGGTCGATTACCGAATTCGGGCCTAAAGATACCTCAACCCTTGCAGGAATATTTGGCGCGTATGCCGGATACGCCGTCACCAAGTCCTTAAAAAAGTTAGCCCAAAGGCGAGGATGAATTTTGGAAAAGGCAGAGCAATTAGATCAACAAGATCCCTCTGAGCTCATTACAACGGAAGATGCAGTCTCAAAAACGATGAAAGCAGCCCCACGAGTTTCGAAATTATATCTTACGAAGGTAATAATTAAGCTGATTCCGATACTAATTCATCTGAGGAGGGACCGTCGGGAGTGGGTGAAGCGAGAGGGTAGAAATATTGACACCAAGAAATACATCAAACATGCAGAGAAGACCCTTGCAACGTTTATTGCACTTGGTCCTTCATATATTAAACTAGGGCAATGGTTATCAACCAGAACTGATGTGCTCCCTCAACCCTATCTTGAAGTCCTGGCAAAGCTCCAAGATGATGTACCGCCTTCTGATTTTTCATTGGTTCAGGAGACTATAGAAAATGAAATAGGAAAAATTGATCATATCTTCGACAGATTCGATAAGAAGGCAAAATCTGGAGCTAGCCTTGGGCAGGTCTATTTAGCTCGCTACAAGGGTCGTGATATAATCATTAAAGCATCGCGACCGGACATAGAGAAGACCGTCTCAAGGGATATTCTGGTTCTAAAGTCTATACTGCCTTTGGCAACCCGCTTCATAGATCCAAATTTGAGGTATTCTGTTGAAGCAATGTTATCGCAATTTGTCGAAACTATTAGTGAAGAGATGGACTACAGAATTGAAGCAAGAAATCTTAAGACGATTCGGAGAAACCTGAGCCATGATCCAGCGGTACGAATTCCGGAGCTTATTCCAGAGATATCTTCCAGACATGTTCTCTCTATGGAGTACATCCCTGGGACTAAGATAACAGATATTGCCTCATTGGACGCCATGGGTTTGGATAGGGAGAGGATAGTTTCGAAGGTGCATCGCATATTCTTCAAAATGCTCTTGAAGGATAGCATTTTTCACGCCGATCCTCATCCGGGAAACATTTCTATAACATCTGATGGGAGGATCATTCTTTATGACTTTGGGATGGTGGGACGAATAGATGATGATACACGTCTAAAACTAATAAGATTGTACCTCGGCTTAATCGAAAAAGATCCTGTACGAGCAGTGAATGTATTAATTGATCTGGGAACACTGGAACCTTCAGTTAACAGGTACATAGTTGAAAAGGCATTGGAATTTAGTATTAGATCTCTTCATGGTCAACAAGTAGACAGGATGGAAGTTAAGGCTCTCATCGACCTCACAAATAAGACAATGAGCAAATTTCCGTTTAGACTCCCAAAGAATCTAGCACTCTATATGCGGATGAGTTCTATACTTGAAGGAATTTATCACCATCATAAGGTTAAATTCCAATTCGTTAAGGTGTTGGCAGATATACTGGCCGAAGAAGGACTGCTTAGAGAAGCATATGTAGAGGAGACTAAAGACTATTTCAGGCGGCTTGTAAAAGGAATGGAGACTAGTATTGGTTTGGCACCGATTTTACGATCATATATGGAAACGGATATACGCACGAAGGAGATGTCTTTGAGAAGACAATGGCTGACCTCAATTAGCATTATCGGTTCAGGATTATTCATCGGATCGGCAATATTCATCCAATACAACTTGTTCATGGGGATAGCAGGCTTAGTAGCCTCAGCAGGAACATTCGTAGCAACCTTTGCCATCGCAAGAAGAAAGCGTTAGGTTCTTATTCATTATGAAATAGGGATTGTACTGTATCTAGGAATAGGCATTCGCAAGGTAACGACGCCGTCAATATACGTTGCAGAACCGAGTACTTGATCCTCCTCCATAACCTTGATAGGTAACGGAACCTTCTTGTTGATATGTAGCGGTCTCTGTCGGAAGTAAACGGTACTTGGTCCTATATTCTCATCCCTCTGCCTTTTCGCACTTATGGAAAGGACATTATCTGATATTCTCAACGAAATATCTTGCTTTGAAAATCCTGGAAGGTCAATCAAAATGACTAATTCGGAGCCGTCCTCGTACATATCTAGTGCAGGCATTACGAACTCGTAGAATTCCCTAGACTTATTTCCAAGCTCTCTCATCAATTCTTTGGCCATATATTGTCCGAATCCCATAATATATGTACTTAGATCATATTGTTATAAATCCTTTCGGGATTGGGCATTGAGTTTTGAGCTAGCGTTGCTAAGGTTTAAGAAGAATTATTTAAGGCACAAACTATTAATTCATAACTTCGAAAATTGAATATGTCTTGGATAGACGTGATCTTTTTTCATACATAGATTCCAGAAAGGAGGACCTAGTAGCTGATCTTCAATCACTTATTAGGCAGCGCAGTGTTTCAGCTAGGAAGCAAGGCCTGGAACAATGTGCTGCTGTCGTGGCAGGAATCATGATAAAAGCCGGTATTAACACAAGGATTCTAAATCTGACCAAAGATGGCGCCAATGATGACCCGAATAGTACGGCACCACCTGTTGTCTATGGGGAAGTGAGAACGAAGAGAAAGATAAATGGCCCCGTTAGAACTCTAATGTTTTACAACCATTACGATGTACAACCAGAGGATCCCATTGAACTTTGGGAACATGACCCATTCGAAGGCGTTATTGAAGGAGATTATATTTACGGGAGAGGGTCATCTGATGACAAAGGAGAACTAATTACCCGTATCAAGGCAGTCGAATATTACCTTAAATTCTTTGGTGACGTTCCGTGTAACGTAAAATTTCTCGTAGAAGGAGAGGAGGAGATAGGGAGTGTTCACGTTGAAGAATATTTAGCAAGGTATCATGACGAATTCTCATGTGACGGGGTCATCTGGGAGTTCGGCTACGTCAATGAACAAAACATTCCGATAATAACCCTTGGAATGAAAGGGTTGCTATTTGTAGAGCTAACTGCAGTTGGCCCCAATAGAGATGCTCATTCAAGCCTTGCGGTCTTGATTGAAAATCCTGCTTGGAAGTTGATCCAAGCCTTGAACAAACTCACCGATAGCAAAGGCAAGATATTGATCACTGATTGGTACAAGGAGGTGAGAGATCTTACGGAAAGTGAAAAAGCTTTTTTACAGACAGAGAGCTTCGATGAGATTCGATTTAAGACAGAATACGGTATACGTTCATTCTTGAACAATGTTCAAGGCATGGAGATCCAGAAAGCATTGGTCTCAATGCCCACCTGTAATATTGCTGGGATGATCTCCGGATATACCGGAGAAGGTGCAAAGACCATTATTCCATCGACAGCGAATGTAAAAATCGATTTTCGACTCGTGCCGGAAATGGATCCTCTTGTCCAATTTGAACGACTCAAGAAATACCTTGCCGGAAATGGATTCGATGAAAGGTCCCTAAGTGTTAGATTTTTGCATGGAGAAGCTGCCTCACGAACAGATGTAAATGATCCGTTTGTGGAGGTTGTAAGTCAGTCTGCACACGAGGTATATGCTGACGCCAAAATAAGCGTTTCATCTCCTGCTACGGGCCCAATGAATTCCTTCTCGAAGAAACTTAACGTGCCGTGCATATCAATTGGTAGCACATTTATTTATTCAAAAATGCATTCGCCCAACGAATTCGCAAGAACTGATCTGCTTCTTAAAACCACTAAATGCATGTGTGGGATAATGGATAGATTTGCAATCCAGAATTTAATGACGAGAGAGAACCGCCCAGAATAGCCTTTGTCTTCACACCTTTTAGGAGGTATTAGAGCGTCCAAACATCACCCCCCTGAAAACTAATCCAA
>JBAUMZ010000069.1:0-5653 GCA_049578985.1 Nitrososphaeraceae archaeon | reverse complement strand
AGTTGATACCGTAAGCACTATCATGAGTGCCGAAATGCATGTAAGTCTACTGTTCATGCTTTAGTATTTGCTTTGATTACATTGGATATTTACACTCAGCAACATTTGATTGCTATATAAGTCAGATATTTTTTCTACGAGACTTTATGCTTAGCTAACCTATTTTTTTACCTAGTTACTTCTTACTTTTCCAGCCGATAATGAAGGGAAGAAATAACCAAGTAATGTGCCGGATATGATACAAATTACCACCCATACTGATAGATATTTACTGAATAGATCTATCTCCTTTTCATAGATCCTGGTATGTTGACGGCGCACTAAGTAAAATATTTGGTCAACAGATACTTATGTATTATATAAGCAACAATTACGTATATACTATTTCTTGGGGTGCAACCCGTGATTTAGCGTAATATGCAGATGTCAGATGTCACTGAAACCTTTATACTTTACCCATCTTTTCAGATCTTCTCGACGCTTTTGATTTTTTGGATCTTGCTTTAGTTTCCGTTTTTACACATACTTTACCTAGCTTCTCTTGACAACTTAAATAGTTTCTTTGGTAAACATATATCATGAACGATCTGCTAAAAATAAAGGAAAAGGTAAAGCAAAGATATGGAAAAGTAGCTTTGACAGGTGACTCATGCTGTGGTGATTCGGTAAGTTTTGAGAATGGGGGAGGATGTTGCTCAGGAACTAATAATGCTGCTGCTGCTCTGCAACCTTCACATTCAGCTACACAGGTATCCGAATTAGTAGGATATAGCTCACAAGAGCTGAAGTCAATCCCTGAAGCGTCTATCCTTGGAGCGGGATGCGGAACGCCTACAAAGTTCGCTTTTCTTAAAGAAGGTGATACGGTTGTTGATCTAGGGTCAGGCGCAGGGATTGATGTATTTATAGCAGCTAACATTGTGAAGAGATCTGGAAGAGTAATAGGCATAGATATGACTGATGAAATGTTGGAAAAAGCAAGAAAGAATGCATATGACAATGGTTATGCGAACGTTGAATTTAGAAAAGGGGATATAGAAGAAAGAATTCCTATTGATGATAACAGTGTGGATGTTGTAATCAGCAACTGTGTAATTAATCTAACAACAAATAAGGCAAAGGCATTTAGCGAAATATACAGAATTCTCAAGCCTGATGGAAATGGCAGAATGGTTATCTCAGATCTTGTTACAGATAAGCAAATAGCAGAAGATCCTTCATCGATAGATCCGGATAAATGGTGTAGCTGCATTGATGGTGCATTGACTAAGGAAAATTACATTGCTAGTATCAAAAAGGGCGGATTTGGTACTGTAGAGGTGTTAGATGAAAAACTCTATACTTCAGGAGATCAGGTCGACAACAGAAGGATTACCAGTCTAGTCATCAAGGCAGTAAAAGAATGATAATAATCCGATTTCAGAATATGACAGGCTTTAATTGAATACGCACTTTTTTGTTTGGAGCTATATCAGATCAGAAATAAAAATCCATTATCTTCACCGAAGGAGAAAATATAAGATAAATCAACATCACATTTCAACATCACCATAGAAGTAACAAAGACATTCAGTATAGTAGTCCTGGATACCGGCTACTCATTTGTGATATAGAAGAGCTCAGTCTGTCTCAGTATTACATGCACCGTAGGTGAAGCTCAAATTGGAGTGCTCCAGTGCTGAACTCACGAAAAGCCATATCACGGTTTTAATCTTTATCTTCAAACTTTCTTCTTATTGATTCTATTCTTCCAGCGTACTTCTCTTTATAACCTTTCACGCATCCAGAACAACAAAAGAATCGCTCATAATTTGCAAACTTGAACACATGAGGATGACCTTCAATTGGACCTTCACAGAATTCACAAGATAGTTTAATTCTTATTCCTTTTTTGATTCTAGCTTTGGCATTTCCCAGTTGTTGTTGTAGCTTGTATTGTTCCATATCATTATTCTTAATCTGGGTTTGGTTTTCTACAATATCAAAGTCAAAAATCGGAGAGACAGATTTTATGAATCCAACATTAACTAGCCTTTGAAACCTTGCTTTAACAGTTGGTGTGGTAATACCGGTTTCTCTGGAGATTTCACGAAATGATTTGCGTCCATCCTTCATCAACGATTTTAGTATGGCTACATCATAATCGTCTAGCTGGAACGGCATACTATCTGTGTACATTATCTCAGTTACCTCGGCCTATTATATTTTACAATTGTAAAGGCCTATATTTATACATCTTATTCTTCTATTTATTAGGAAAGAAATCATGGCAAAAGATCCAGTATGTGGCATGTTTGTTGAAGAAAAACCTGATACAATACACTATAGCAAGGATGGCAGGATATACTATTTTTGTAGTAATCAATGCGTAAACGAATTCACTCAACCTGAGAAAGAACTACGGAAGCTCAAGATGTGTGTCGCCACAAGTATTGCGCTCACAATACCCATAGTTATTCTAAGTTTACCTCACATGTTTCCTGCACAGTTTGATCACTTTCTTCCAATGGAGGTTATGAATTATACCAATTACGTAATGTTAGCATTAGCTACTCCGTTACAATTCTGGATAGGCTGGCATTTCTATAGAGGACTATGGGATGGGATAAAGGCTAAAGCGTCTAATATGGATACGCTTATTGCCGTAGGTACGACAGCCGCTTATCTGTATAGTGCAGTAGTTACTTTAGCTCCTGGCTTCTTTCCATTTGAATCGGTATACTTTGAGACTGCGGCAATTATTATCACTCTAATATTAATTGGAAGATTACTGGAAACAAGAACAAAGGAGAAGGCCTCAGACGCTGTAAGAAAATTATTGGATCTTCAACCAAAGATGGCTAGGATCGTAAGAAAGAAAGGAAATGCAGAAGGAGAAGAAGTAGAACTCGAGATTCCTATAGAACAAGTGCAAGAAGGAGATGTTATGGTCATAAAACCTGGGGAGAGAATACCAACAGATGGAATTGTAATGGTTGGATCATCATCTATAGATGAGTCAGCTGTAACAGGTGAAAGTATACCTGTAGATAAGAAAAAAGATGATGAAGTTATAGGGGCTACGATAAACAAGAATGGCTTACTAAGAGTAAGAGCTACAAAAGTAGGACAGGATACAGTCCTCTCTCAAATTATCGCACTTGTAGAAGAAGCTAGAACTGGAAAAGCACAGATGCAGAGATTAGTAGATCAGGTAGCCAAGTATTTTGTGCCAGCAGTTTTATTTGTTGCAATAGGTGTAGGATTTGGATGGTACTTTGTTGGAGATATAGGTATCACCTTCTCGCTTCTTGCATTTGTATCTGTAATAATCATTGCATGTCCATGTGCTTTAGGTATAGCAACGCCAGCAGCTTTGATGATGGGTGCCGGGAAAGGAGCTGAGAACGGTATACTCTTTAAGGGAGGGGAATATCTGGAAATAGCAAAAAAGGTAAAGATAATAGTATTTGACAAAACTGGAACCTTGACAAAGGGTAAGCCATCTGTAACTGATATAATTGATAAATCAAAAATGGGTGAAAACGAATTACTGAGACTCGCTGCAATTACAGAATCTGGTTCAGAGCATCCACTGGGTCAAGCTATTGTAAATTATGCAAAGGAAAAAGGGATTATGGTAACAAGCCCCGATTCATTTGAAGCAGTATCTGGACACGGCCTGAGAGCAGAATATGCAGATCACATAATACTTATTGGAAATAGAAAGTTGATGGATGAGACTCAAATTCTGGAGACCGAAACTACTGAATCACAGCTTAAAGAACTTGAGATGCAAGGAAAAACTGCTGTACTTATTGCTGTAGACGGTAAAGTCGCAGGATTGATTGCGCTTGCAGATACTATAAAAGAGAATGCTAAGGAAACGATTGATGCACTTAAATCAATGGGAATAGAAGTAGTAATGCTTACAGGGGATAATCAAAGAACTGCTAACGCTGTCGCATCTAAGCTTGGAATTGACAGAGTTATCGCTCAAGTGTTACCACAAGAAAAAGAAGAGATAATCTCTAAACTAAAAGGCAAAGGAAAGGTGGTCGTGGCGATGGTTGGTGATGGAATCAATGATGCACCAGCATTAGCAACAGCGGACCTAGGTATTGCAATTGGTTCTGGGACGGATGTCGCAAAAGAGACTGGGGGTATTGTCTTGATAAAGGATGATATAAGAGATGTTGTTACCGCTCTTGATCTTGGAAAGAAGACAGTATCCAAGATAAAGCAAAACTTGTTCTGGGCATTTGCATACAACGCTGGATTAATTCCGATAGCTGGCGGTATTCTGGTACCGTTTCTAGGTGTTGAGATATTTGGATGGCTTCCTATGTTAGCTGCCTTAGCGATGGCAATGAGTTCTGTGACAGTGGTAGGAAATTCGATATTGCTTGGAAGATATAAACCTAGGATTGCAAACAAGAAACCAAAAGATGAAACGATCTATCCTCCTGGCGATGTAAAGGAGGCCTATTCATTGCAAAAAACTTCATGATAGTTAATTTGACAGTTCCTAACCGGTAATAAACATGTATTAGATTAGGCTAGAAAATATACTGTCATGTCACCTGCCTTGCTGGTTTTCAGCCAGAACTCACTCGTTCGCAGATATTTAATTCAGTTCTAATAGACCAGATTTGGGTACGATGTTTTTGTAGTAGGAGAACATAAACGTATAAAAAGATAGATCAAGGCATAACTCGGGTAACTTTGCAGTATGACGATGACGTGATTGATGTCGGAGAGTTTAGGATCTGTATATCAGTGGTCGATGGAATACAGGGATGCGGTCAAGGATACAACTCAGAAGAAAAGCCAGAAAGCGTGACAGTAAACTTGCTTCGTGACTTAACATACTTAGCTCCAATGCCGCAACAAGAGCCAAGCCAGTCACAAAGCCAATCACAGTCATTAGGACCTATCTACATATGTCCTTCAGAGGGAGAGTGTGTGATTAAATAATTCTCTTACTATCCTTACTGCTAGCTAATCTCTTTTCATACCCAAAATATTATACAAGAATACAAAGAACTTACACCACTAGAAAAAGAAGTCATGCATGTGACTCCCACTTCTGATCTATCCCTATGATTGCACAATACTTAAGATGTAAGAATATATCTTTTCACATAGGCGATATGAAGGAATGTGTTTGAATGTTGGGGTCTCCATATTGGCGTTGAAGATATCTGCAGCAACTGGTATAGCAGTAGTGATAATGCTCCTCGTACCTCAAGTATATGCGGGAGGTCCTAGACTAGACTGGCCAGAAGATTCTACAAGTGAAGGTAAAGATTGTTGGGTAGATGGATGGGATGCTGGATTTGCTGGAAAATATGACAAAGATAGAGCAGATCGGTGTTCATTAGAAGATGATGAATATAATTCAGCATGGAACTATGCTTGTGAGGATGCTGGATATATGCCAAATGAATGTAATGATTTCAAAAACAAACCAGTGGATATAGAAAATCATGAATCTCTGGAGCAAGAAAATGCACAAAACTGTTGGAACGATGGATATGAAGACGGTAAAGCCGATAATCCTTTCAATAAAGATAGAGCAAGTGGATGTTCCGAATATAATCCCAATTATGAAGATGGATACTATTCAGGCTGCATCATTGACAGTACAGAAAGCAGCTGTGAATTACTAATT
>JBAUMZ010000068.1:0-3231 GCA_049578985.1 Nitrososphaeraceae archaeon | reverse complement strand
CTGTGTCTTCTCAATCTGAAACTACGTGAGCTTTCTCGTTGGTGTCATTGGCCTCAGGTTCTTTTCAATTTTGTAGCCAATACTATCGAGTTTACTTAACAGGGTAACATTGACATTTCATTAGCACTGTTACAAAATAGTAAAGAGGTTGTGGATCCAAATTTGGTACCAGGCTAGGGAACGGGACTTGGACTCTATATTTCTAAAAGTATCATTGACTCTCGGTAGAAGGATATGGGCTCAGAACAATCCCGATGGCAAGGGTGCCACTTTCTTTTTCAGCCTACCTATCGCCTCTGCTGCCTACGTAGCTACTAATAACTGAAATGTAGCCTAAATTACCCTGCACTTCTATCGGTGTATTGAAGTGTCTTGATGCTTCAGCTATTCTCCGATTATGTCATTTCTATTCTCTTCAACATGAGGTATACCACCCGAGTCTATTCTAACTGGATAGATTGTTGCATCTGTTCTATTTCCTCCGGTAACTGAACCCATTGCGATTGGTTCCGGCACACCATACGCAGCACGCATGATACTGGATCAAAGACAGATTCAGTATCAAAGTGATTATAATGGCTATGTTATAACAACTGATTTCTTCATTTGGTAATCAAATCCCATGCGTAAATTGCTTATTTGCATTTGGGGACACCATGCTGCAAGAAGTGTATTTGCCAATATACTTGATCTTCTTTATCAGACTAAAGAACTAGTAAAGGTAACAATTGATAATTATTGAATCTATACTCTTCTAACCTTAGTAATGCTAAATTATTCTGAGTGACGAGGTACCCCCAACCTTTTTATGACACTGATTAAGACATCCGACTTTTTTGTTATCGAAACCGATCATAATGTAGTAGTTAGTGCCGAAGAAACAGGGATCAGATCAGCAAATTATTTTTAAAATCGCTTTGCTATTATATAGCAAAACAACTAAGTCATATATAAGTAACTTGCAGCCCATGGCTACTAATAGATTACTGATAGATTCACCTTTGCAAAATTAATTACAAGATTCTTGATTTTTACATAAGTATTTAATGCAAATATGAACTTAGTTGATGAAATCCTCACACCATTATGATAAACTACAAGTTCAATATAAGCATGGATTGGAATTAGGCTAAACGTTATATTCTTTTTTATTTCCTTGGGCTTATCTTCAGTTACTGAAATATCGCTTTCGATACTTATCTGACTTAACATCATATTCTGAAAATATGGTTCTATAGAACTTAGAAACTTTGTAATTACATCTTGTGAAATTTTGGATAGTATTTTGTTTGGGTATTCTTTTGCTTCTCCGCACCATTTAATGAATTCAACATCTTTCTGAATGCTCTTTAACTTTTTCCTGCTTTCTAATATTTTATTTATACCTTCACTGATTTTCTGCTCTAGTTCTGTTGTTTCACCTACCATGGGTTTATGCAATTTACTACTTTCTTTTTTTATTGATTCGGGATTTTCTAAACCACATTCAAGCTTTACTTCTTATTGGTACTATTGTGTCTGATTCTGAACTTGTTTCAGGTTTGTCTGTTATCTCTTGTGATGTTTTACCAATGTGTTTGAAGCCTTTGAGAAATCCTTGTTTATAGAGTAATATTCCTGTGCCTCCGGCCGCTACTGCAGTAACCCGAGATATAGAGAAGGACCACAAGAAGAAAGTAAGACCAGTACCACCAATTAACGTTGGATGTACCGAACCATTCACAAGATGGGACATAACAATTCGGCAAGTTCCGTCTTCAGGAGTGGGTGTTCCAATCGATACTATCATATGTCTAGAGATGGGACTTGGTGACCATAATGCCCTAGTAATCCCTCCAGAGGACCCGTCGTTCCAAACTAATGTAAATACAAACCAGCCCAATGTAGCCAATTGTAATGCCCCAGGTAGCCAAGTCGCTGAAGTAACGTCAGGAGAACCCGAGGATATACCTGAACCGCTAGAAATGGGTAGCCTTCTCTGTGCCACAGTAGCCCTTTCATAACCCATGTCCAGGTGAGGCAGCTCCTCAAGAAGCTGAAGCAACGTCAGGAACACCTCCTAACCCATTGGAGTTTGGCCCTCCCTCTCCTTTCTTTTTTAGCAGGTTATATGTTCAGCCGCGGAATCTGCAGATAAATTTTACATCGTAGCTTTCTAGTTTCTGTGGCATTGTTTGCTTCTGATTTAGTCAGTTTGGGAAAGATTTTTCTATGGTACAAATATGTAATTTCTGTTTTCCATTGAATGTGCTATGCTCAAATTCAGGTTCTCAGGCAAATGGCAAGGAAAATCGTGTTTCTGTCGCATATGCTGAGCAGCAAGAAGAAGAGGAACACAAATCCGGTAAAAGTTATGGCCCGCCGTTTCCACAGAGATATCTAATGATCTTGATGTTTATGGGTAGCCCTTGCGTGGCTAGCGCTATCATACACACGGCCACTATCTATATCGTAAATCATAAGTGACGTGGTGAAATTGCGGCAGTCATGTGATCCAGATATCACTACATGCATTCCTCCAGATTGTGATCCAAGTATTACCAGCGAAATATAATATGACAGTTATACGGTAACCAATTACACATACAGCGAAATTTCCTAGCTGAATCCACCGTTAGATCGAGCAATGATATCTACATCATTACATAGGTGTGACGATAACGATCATTATATCTGCTTCCAGCGATGAAGTAGCCAATTTTTCTGTATTATTCTCTGTTTCACAGTGACAGTTCTTACGTACGGAATAAGTTAAGTACCGGAGGCTATATTCGACATATGATGGTACAATAATACAAGCTCTAATGACTGGTAACTGTTAAATAGTTGACAACACGGTACCACAAGGATTGATCTGTTATCCTACTGATGAAGGGCCAGATATTAAATGACACACTTGACACGGCGAGTTCTCCCTCCCCCTAGGAGTTGCTCCCCAAAAAAGTTTGCAGTGTCTGTCAAAATAGAGCAGAATCTTGTTATGGAATTAAACTTTCAAGTGGACTGCTCAGATAAGCAAAAAAACTGATATAAGGTCTAGTAACACATACTATATCACAATGTACAATGTTAGGCAACACGCAACTATCTTAAGCGTTACTGCCTTTATGCTTTCATTTATAGTCATTGCATATTTTATACAAGTTTCTTTCGGTCAGATTACTTCCTTCACTAATCAGATTGAGAAGGGGGCTGACCTATCAACTAATGCACCAGAAGTCGAGCTCGATA
>JBAUMZ010000067.1:0-6857 GCA_049578985.1 Nitrososphaeraceae archaeon | reverse complement strand
AATTAGTAATTCACAGCTGCTTTCTGTACTGTCAATGATGCAGCCTGAATAGTATCCATCTTCATAATTGGGATTATATTCGGAACATCCACTTGCTCTATCTTTATTGAAAGGATTATCGGCTTTAGCGTCTTCATATCCATCGTTCCAACAGTTTTGTGCATTTTCTTGCTGTAATACTTCGTAATCCTCTACATCTACTGGATTGTTTTTGAAACCATCGCATTCAGATGGCGTAAAGCCACCATCCTCACAAGCATAGTTCCATGCTACATTATATATGCCTTACAGTCCTTGGCTGCTGTTCTGCCTGTATTTTCAACGGTGATTCTGTTTCCATAATATGTAACATGACCCCTTTCTCTGTGGCTATGCATTGGAAATGTTGCAATGATAATAGCATCATTACCGCCGATTGCTAAAACGGGTCGATTATACCAATCAGTTACTATTCTAACAAGTACAGCAGAAATAAAACCCAGAACAAAACCAATAACAGTTGAAAGATATGGTTCGAATCCTGTCAATGCAGATGTCAAAATTCCCTATATAATTAACTTGTTAAAAGGGTAATGCCAGAACTTCAGGGATGTTCATTGCACCCAGAAAGATTACAGGTATGATTCTCGCACAAATAAAATGCATACGTGCTTCCTAATCATATATCTGGAGCACACCGCAGGTAGGAATCTCACATAAATGAAATTCAGATGTGTTTCCTCATCGTACGTTTACGATTATTTATATCGTTAGCACAATAAAAAACTTGTATGCGTTACTCACCATACTACAACCGGTTCTACGATGACAGATACTGGTGGAGCAACCATGACTACAGACCAAGTAAGAGGCATCACGCTTGGAGTAATAGGATAAGGGCTAAGATGAACGTAGATCCATATGTATTGATGCACAGAAGTTTAATCGTCTTGACGGCCATGTAGTATTCTGATAGCTGCATCAGTGCACTAGGTAATCGCTCAGATTCAACTTCGAGTCCTCCTTCAGTTAGTCTACCAGCTACGCTTGCAGCATCATGTTCGTGAATAGATACTGCAGTAGAAAGACCCAGACCACCCTCTATAGGAGTTGGCTCATCAAAAGTGCAACCGTTATTAGAATCAGCAAAGTGCAAACGACCTATATAACCTAATGCTCCTGCATAGAATATCATCATATCAAGCTGCTGATCCTGGGACTCGGTTCCATCTATTGCTAAGTACGAGGTAGTATCTCTTCCGAACAGATTTAATGCTGTTTTATATGCTATCTCCCTGCTATAGCCCTCTCTAATCAGTAATCTGATATCTTCTGAACAATCATGAAGAGTATTCGCCTTGTCACGGAATGAATGCAAAAGGTTCTTCGTAGAGCCTTGAACTACCCTTATAAGCTTGTCAGGGTCTTGTGGATGCATACATTCTTTTCGTGTAAATGATTATAAGCATTAGCTGTGTGGACGACCTGCTTATCATAGTTTCTCCATATAAAAACCCGCCTTTCTGGCTGCAAAAATTAGTTACATGTACATATAGAACATAGTACTTGATAGAACACAGTACATAGTTAGCTCAGCCTACCAATAAAAAATATGGGTGCAGGTGTATTGGAATCGATTAACATATTGACAAGAATAACATCCCAAAATTGCGTTATTCTCTGCGACGAACGTGATCCGTCAACAATAACTAACTGTGCAAATTAGCCTTATTATGACTTAATCGACCTTCTGATTCCATTTTATCCACTTCATCTGCAAAGCTAAAGTCAGAGTTATTATTCGCATTAAATATGTTTTAGGTCAATAAAACCTCCTTTAAAAATAACGCTGATAATCATACTGCATAAAATAAATGAGACTTTTCTATAATTCATATAAATGGATTAAGAGCACTTTTGACGTTGGTCATAGCCAATTGAATCTCACTGTCGTAATACTTGCATTAGTAATGTATGCATTTTTTATCACATCATGCTCCTCTACTCAGCTATCGGCCAAATACAGATACACTCCTGAACTCTATTTTACTATTCGTATTTGAAATCTTAAAACACTTTACTTATATGTACAACGAAACATTTCGATTCATGTGTATGCCTTGCTGGAAAAATCAAGAGGGAAGCACACTACAGTTTAACACTCACATCAGATTAGCTCCTTGTTCTAATATATGACCTATTAAGATATCATTAACCTAAATTGAGCACTGAGGAGGAGAGAAGGTCCTCCTTTCGATTAGTGAGTTGGAGGCTAGTGTAGCTGAATTGTATAATAGTATCACTAACCTTACCAGATCTCGAATGTTTTTAACTGTCGTACTTACCCATCTGGGGCAGATGAGGTCAGGATTAGGTACTGTACTACAGTGATCCATATTATCAGGAATACCATCACCATCGGTATCGGTCGGTGGTACTGTACCGTACTACCATCATCACATATTGTAGTAGGCTCTATAGGAGGACACTGACTCATCTCATCTGGAGTACTGCCATCCTCACATGATACTGGTTCTGGAGGTGATGATGGACACTGACCCATCTCATCTGGGGTATTACCATCTTCACATACTCTAGGAGGACATTGACCCATCTCATCTGGGGTATTACCATCTTCACATACCAGAGACCCTCACATTTCCAGCGTCTATCCATCCGTCTATGAATCCTTTGTAATATTGGTTGTCTATGAATCTATATCCACGCAGGCTAGTTCAGTTGGACTGAGAGAGAAACCGGCAGTCATACTTCATTGCGAGTACTGTAGTGCTGGCTGCTTCATTGACCGAAATATCCTGGATGTTCCCTCCTATATCTCGAGTTCAGCTCTTGCTCAGTAATCTTTAGCTTTAATTTTCCGTTTTGATACTTTTCCAATAGTTCCCTATCCAACCTATAATATCTGGCATAAATTATTTTATCTTTGACAATAAATTGTTCATTTTCTAGTCCATCTACATGCCCCACATGCTTGTCGTCAATTGTATAAACGGGTTTAGTTATTATCTCACTCCAATCAAAATCTCGTTGATTTGAATTCATGAATACATTTGTTTGTGTAGCTGTGCTTTAGATAGCTTTTTTCGTGTTTCACTCAGTGCTGGCTCTGTAATCTTTGTGAACCATTATTACTATAAATCTCTTGTTCTTCTAATCGCTTCTTCCGATGTTACATTATCCCTAACACGTATGTGTTGGATACGACCATCTTGTGAAGTTCTTAGTATCTCTATATCTGGGTCGTCTCGTTCCTCTAGCTTATATCTGATTGTTTGACGCCTTCCCTTCCACTTACCCATTTTGGTATTTCTTGGCTTTTTGAAATGCTGGACAGAATTAATGCAAAATGATCTATATTAGGAGCAAAATTAGGGTTAAAATCTAGTCTCTTTTTCCGTGTGACAACAACTTCTTTGAAGGCGTCGATTAACCGATACGTAACTCTAATAATTCATGTGAGAACGACTTAAAGATTACCATTCCTTACATGATATAAGATATATTGACTGAAACCGATATCTCAATCTCACGGGTCGGTTGCACTTAAAGTAGTTTACGCCTTTATAGAAATGCATTAAATCCTTTGAGATAATCAAATCAACTGATGACTTCATCAATAGAATAGTGGACTTGTATCATTAGCGACATTCTGATTTAACTGACCCCTTATACCATATGCGGCCAGTGGTTCCTGAACTATTTTTGAGATGACTTTTGGTCCCACATAAACATTATCTGGAGCAGAAACCGTTTTTTATAACTGGACAGATGACTTGGGCACAGTAATTCATTCTATCATCAAGTCTGTTGGATAGCCCTTCGTATCGATAAAAGCGATGCTAGACACCATCGGTCATCGATCAATCTCCCTTGATCATCGACTTTTACCTCTAGAAAAAGCACGCTATTAAACGCCGCAATTTGTACGCCGCAGTATCATCGCAACTAATTTCATTGAATGTAAGACAAGACGATAGATATTAAATTGTACAAACCTAATTCAAGATCCTGAGAATACAAGAGACTCCTTACACGAGGAATTCATCGACTTCTTCTTTGCTCATAGAAGGAGTTCCGGTAATTGCACTAATGACCTTCATAACAATAGCTGATCCGGAATCCTTACAGAAAAGAATTACTCTTGGCTATGCTCATGCTAATCGTATAATATATCAGTCAGAAGTCCTTTCACTCACTAGTAAGGCACTAATTATACTAATGAATAAAATTACATCCAGTGACTAGCGATTCCAGAAGTTTTCCGGAATGGGATAGTTTGTACAAGAGTCAGCGAGTAGAAACTATGCCATGGTACAATGAGAAACTAGATTCCGATTTGGAAGAGGAGATATCGGAACAAAAGGATCTCCACAAAGGAAGATTTCTCGATCTTGGCACAGGTCCTGCTACTCAAGCTGTGCATATTGCCAGGAAGGGATACCTGGTAACGGGCTCAGATATTTCTCCAGCTGCAATACGAAGAGCAAAAGAGGTTTACGGTGAAAATGTTAGCTTCGTTGTCGATAACATCCTAGAATCTAATTTCAAGGAAAATGAATGCGATTACATCTTTGATCGGGGCTGTTTTCATGTTCTAGATCCTTCCGACAGGGGCACGTATGTTAGGGAAATAAAAAGGATCCTCAAAGGAGATGGCATATTATTCCTAAAGTGTTTTAGTATTAATGAAAAAAGAGAGGAGGGACCATACAGATTTTCTAAAAAACAGATAAGTGAAATATTTGAGAAAGAGTCCTTTATAGTCATGAAAATTAAAGACACTACATATCAGGGCACCTTAGATCCATTACCTGAAGCATTATTTGTCGTAATGAAAAACTCAAAAAAGAGGTGACAGCATACCTCTTTGCGGCATTTGAGTTAGAGTGACTGCGAATAAGCGATGGGCAATAAAATCAGTTTGACGGATCAAATCTTAAAGAGTAATGCTGAATTTTACCATGCTTTTGAGATGCTATCAATAGATATGATGGATAACTTGTGGAAACATGACGAAAATGTCATATGCGTACATCCTGGATGGGAATTATTAATTGGATGGTTAGCGATACGGGAAAGCTGGATTACTATTTTTCAAAATACTGAGATGATCAAATTCAATATTACTAATACAAAGGTAAGATTATCTGATAGTAGTGATATGGGTGTAGTTGTGTGTCAGGAAAATATCGAATCTTCAGTTAATGGACATCTGCAAGACAGGATTGGTGTTATAGCAACTAACATATTTGAAAGATCCGGAAATAGGTGGCTTCTAATTCACCATCAAGGATCTTCTATATCAAACTATATGCCTCCCAATCTCTCTCCTCAATAAATCCTCAATCATGGGTGTATGTTTCTTAGATATGCCAGATACATGATCCTACTTATTAGCAAAGGTCATTCTCTAAAATAATTTCAAGCCATAATTTGGCTCTATGTTGATGATCCATGATATACGCAACGGTTGAAAGCTGAGAGAGGTAACTGTATATTTATCGTATTCTATCGATAACTTACCTCGCCTGTGATATTCTGAATGGGGCATAGGGAATAGCATGATCCTAGACTGTAGCTTAATTCATTCAAAAGAAATCATACCATGGTAGTTTTACTATCCTTGTATAGCATATGTGAAGAGGGAGAGAATCCTCAGATGGCAGCAGTCATCGCAAGACGTCTATCCGTTTTTACATTTACTTCCTCGCTAAATCCTTAGGCCATTTACCATCAATATTGATTTCCTGCTAAAAGACCATGCAAAAAGCCTCTTTACTGTGCAACAGTAACGTTTAATAATGTAGGTTGGAAGATAAATGTACAAAGAATAAGTAGCCATGGAGGAAGCATTCAATGTAATGAATCTCATAAGGTGCCCGTATGAAACATTGTCGAAAGATAATCCAGATACTCTTGGGTTTATATCGGGACAAGTGAGGGTTAGAGGGAAAGGCGGAGGTGAATACCCATTTCACTATTTGGAAATGATAGATTATGTCTTCAGCAAGGAAGAGAATACGATTGAGGCTTGTAGTGGTAGCCTTAACGGAGGTTGTTTCACAGTAGATATTAATCCAAAAACAAACCCTTGTATAGTAGATGATGGTCAGACCTTGGTTAAAATCCTAAACAATACCTTCAGTCGATGGAGATGTGACCCACCTTATAACGGAGGTGGGTACAAACTCCTTGGGCTATTGCAATTAGTGAATAAGACTTTGAGGTAGTGTTGTTTGGCTCATTCACCAATGCCAGCCAGAATGTAGTGTACGCCTGGAGGAGCCAGAATGAGTATCCGGCGATTAGTTATCTGAACAACAGGGAGCCCGGCGAATTGTACATCGTAGGCGGTGATAATCCCAATCTCACTGGACTCGTGGCGCCAGGACCATACGTCACTAAGGCAGATGCTACTACCGGAGCGCAGATCTGGCGAACGTATTTAGATAATGCCAATACGAATAACGATTGGATCGCAACAACAAATCTGAACATCCTGCCAGATGGCAATATCCTCTTTGCATTCGCTAGACAAGTAGTGTTACTGGATGGCGATACCGGACTTTAGTGGATATGAAATATATCAAGAAATCAGAGTAATTATGACAAGTACTTGTGGTGCGAGCAAAAGAATTTCAAGATAATTTATATTATATCATGTAATAGTGTTCTATTTGATTATAGTACATCTCTCATCCTTAAGTCAAATATAGATTAATAACCAGAATAATTTGTACGATAAATGATCGATTTCGTTAATCTATTGTTATCTTCTGTTGAGTTATCATCACCATGAGGATCTCAGTTATCATTTTGATTCTCGTACTATTCTCGGGGTTTTTCGCCATTACCTT
>JBAUMZ010000066.1:0-6123 GCA_049578985.1 Nitrososphaeraceae archaeon | reverse complement strand
TTTTTGTATCGACGACCCGAGTCCACCATATAAAGGAGTACGTGGTAAGGGGACTGTAGAGGTACATAGAGATGTGAATAATGCCCCAAATGTATTAGTAGAATTACTTGAATCATTAAATTATAGCAACTGAGTGTCAAACTTAGCGTCTATTATCCGACTATATCATTATTACACTATCAGCTGCATCTACTTTCAACTATATAACAGAATAAAATGTAAGTGATAATGTTCAGCTAGTATAACTGAAAACAAACACATAGACATATAGACATATAGACACATAAACAAAAAAGAAAGGAACACAGTCAGGGAAGAGCGGGAGTTATTTCCTCTAGTTGGAAAAAAACACTGTCAAGAGAGTTTGAACCAGAGGAAGTTCCCCAAGTTATGAGTGCCTCTTGATACGTATGTAATTCCAAGAATCAAGAAAATAAACTCCATAGATCGGCTATGTTGTCAATTAATTTGACGGTAGTACATCAGTCGTGTCTCTGGCAAGAAAATAATTGACTGGAACATGTTCAAATCATGTTTTGTTCTATAAAATAATGTTAAGCAGTAGCATTTATTGTTATTACGTGTACTCATAACATACTATCGATATGAATATTGAAACCTGATTGTTTCCAATTTACAACTTCATACCTATCTCGTACGAGTGTATGTAGTACAAATATCTAAAGGTTTTACAATCTTTACGCTTAATTATTTGAATACATTTAGATACTTGTACCACAATAACTTTATACTTTGTACTATCCCAGTTAGATATGAAAAATAAAACGATCTTGTTGGTAGCTGCTATTCTTTCAACTAGTCTGGCAGCGACATACGCAAGTGAACAGGTCACATTAGCGCAGATCACAATTTCAGATACCGCAATACCTCTCAAAGAGGCTAAGCTAAACATCGAGCATAATGTGAAGGACAACGATACTGGATTCCAAGGATTCCTTGATAGTGAAGGTTGGAAAAGCATCACAGTTACTGGTCCGGAAGGGAATGTATTAAATTTCACGGGTCAGGGGAAGCTGGGACAACTTGGACTCACTGAACTCTTCTTTGAGACGGTTGAACCTGAAAATATAGATGTGCCTATCCCCGAAATTTTGAATACACTTCCAGAAGGCGAGTACACATTTAATGGATCCGCGATCGAGGTAGGAGAAGAACAAGGAGATACAGTAGGAGCTGCATCGTTGACTCACAATATTCCAGATGGCCCTAGCCTTTTATCACCTACTGAGAATGCTACCGTTTCGGCAGCTGAAGACCTTCTTGTAAGCTGGGGTCAAGTTGATAAGACTATCACTGGCTCTGACATCAACGTCATTGCCTACCAACTCATAATTGAGAAAGATGAAGACCCTCATCCAAACATGATTGGAACAATGGGACTCAGTATGTATCTGCCACCTAATGTACAAGAAATAACAGTTCCTAGTGAATTTCTTGCGCCAGGCACCGATTATGTCTGGGAAGTACTTGCCATAGAAGAGAGTGGTAATCAGTCTATCAATTCAAGTCAATTCAGCACTAGTGCCTAAAACTCCATTGAAAGCAGGTATGGAAGAGAGGAGTGACTCTCCATGCCAAACGCCCTATTTTGAATCCATGGGTTAACACTACCGTTATTTTTCTTTTTACTTTCTCTTCAGGAATTGAATTGGCAAATGGCTGGGCGGTATCTTCTACGAGCTGATTATGAAGGCAAAATTCTCTTATGTAGCATCAGGATCTCTAGGTCGTTTGAGGTAAGATTCCAAATGAAGTCGGGATCTCTAGAATATTAGGTAATTTAGGATCAGTCAATAACGGTAACACTTGTATTCGAATCTAATCGATCTGGGTATCAATTCCATGTGAAGAACGTTCCTACATCTGATAAATCATCTCCCTCGTCTCTATCCATATATCCGTTATTTGGTCAAGATCATGCTTTTCAATATGATCCTTAAGATATTCAAAATTATCTAAATATGCCCAATGGATTCTGATCTGATATTATTAATTATGGTGCATTCTCTTTATCCAGATATCCAGATTTTCCGTCACTCTTCTCTCATCGGCTGCTGGCGTACAGAGTGCTTATTATGGCATATTAGATCACTGTTCTACTGTGACCCCGTGGTTGTGACCGTTTCGGTCACCGTGGTGGTGCGCCTTGGTTGGTTAGTCCTCTAATGAATTTGACTGTCTGCTTATGGGTCAGGTTCGCAGAGTATCCTATACTTGTTTGTTGCTTTTTCTCAATTAATGGACTATCCGAGACTACATGAAGGATATCATTAGCGATTTCATACCTACACCTATATGGTTTGACAGGCATTGATAGTAGAACTTAATATTAAGGCATGAGTACACCATCATCATTCATTTGTGTCTCCTTCGAGTGGTGTGACGTGTCCATTGCTACAAATATACCACGGCAGTTTAATGTCAACATCAAATTCTATCCTCATCCCAATATCCATCAGTGCACTTCAATTTCGGAAGGGTTTGACCTGGATATAAAATAACCTTACTCTTCTTTCCTTCTCTGTGACACTCCGGATAGATTGCTTTTCTCTCAAATCTCATCACCTAGGATACAGAATAATGACATAAGGACAAGGTAATTGAATTTAGCAATAAAATGACTGCACTTACTGAACTGACGGCGAGTATGTTGGAAGAAATCAATGATGTATTGAAAGAATGGACCAATCAAATCTCTGCCGTCAATCCTCTCCAAATACTTAATTCTTTTCAATTGATCTATAATTTGCTTTGCTAACGTTCTACGTGTACCGACTTCCCCCTCTAACAAATTTTTTGTATTTATCCCATGCCAGGATGTGTGTCCTTCGAAAAGTGATCGTCATTGATAAGTCTCTCATACATAAATCGATATCCGAATTGCATTTGATCATTTGTCATTCCTTCTGAAGCAGTTTGAGATGAAGGTAGCGCTTTCGTAATTGCTTTAATGATGTCTTTCTCTGTGACTATTCCAACCATCTTCTCATTACCATTCTCTTTTCCGATCACTGGGAGCCTACGGATATTCCTTAATTGCATAGTCTCTATTCCATCTTTTAACGAGCTATTGGACTGAATTGTAACAACAGGATGACTCATTATTTCAGATACGGGTGTCTCAAGCGACAATGATTGAGTTTTGGATCCAAGATGGGTCACAACATCTCTTTCTGTTGCGATTCCAATTGGGTTGCTGTATTCTGTACTATTACCTTTTTCTAGGGTAGTATCTCTTAGTATAATCACGCTTCCTATTTTATGTTCACACATAATTTTGCACACTTCTCTCATGGTTTGGTCAGAGGTAGCAGTGATAACATTTGGCGTCATGCAGCTGGATATCGGTACGATCTCAATGCTCAACTATGATCAAGTTAGCTACTGACGCATATGAAGAGTTTGTATTCATTGCAATGCAGAGCACATACAAAATAAAATAAAATGACATTATTCTCTTATTGAAAGCAAGTCACAGAGAAAGAACATTGGAGGAACAAAGAAGGAGGGGCCGGTCATATCAATATGCTATACAATTGTGAAGCAGATATCATGTACTGCATTTTTGAAGCACCGAGCAAAAAGGCAGTTGAAATGTACCATGAAAAACTGGGGACTAAGTGTGAATGGATAATGGAAATTAAGACAACTGCTTAATTGTCTGTTTGCATGTAGTCATATGACTAACATTATACACGAATCGTTAAGTAACTACTATATTCATCATATCGAAGTCACCTTTTTAAAATTTAATGAGAACACAGGAAGTGAGGCCTAATTCCTTTCTTCAATGTCATTTGACGTCATTTGACGTCATGTCCGTGTCAGAGTGAGAGAGTCGGTTAAAATAGGCAAGGTCTGAGTTCCTTTCAGAAATGACGTCTATCAATTCGATCTCAGAAGAGTTTAGTAACACATTGGTTCTTTCTCCGAAAGGTATGGTCATAAGCCAGCAAAAAAGATCCAAATCAGGAGTATGAACAAAGCCTTAAGGACTAGACTCTGGAATTTAATCTATGATCTTCTTGATGATCCTCCCTACTTAGAATTAATTTGGCGAGACTTTCTTATGCAAAATGCAGACGCTTTAGATTATGGCGACATAGATCTTCACATCCACTGGACGATCCAAAAAACTTGGAATTTGCTGGAAGCGGATATAATGAACAGACGGAATGGTGGTTGGTTTGGCGGATTGCATAGAATCTATATATTAAAGTCATAATATGTAGCGATAACACCAGACGTTAATGGAACCAACTGATCATGAGATGCTATTATGTATCCAAATAAATCCCGATAAATATTTCGTCGTCATATTACTAACATAACACTTGTGTTGCATAACATGTTGATTCTTAACTATGGGAATATCAAACACAGGATCATTTGCAAATGTAAAGAATGTATCTCATTGAGAGAATGTCATGAGAAAATATGGGTGCAACTTTTTCCATTATTTGCGATTTTCCAGTGTTGATAAACTCGCTTTCCTTGGCTGTTCATTTTAGCAAGAGCTGTATCGTTATTGCATTCTTCAAGTATCTCATCGAAGAGATATGCTTGCCAGCAATTACCCTCATAATCATATAACGCCTTCGACGCTTCTTCTGAACAACACAAGTTTTCTTTCACATATTCTATATCACGAACCAGTAATATTAAAGACGGTTACATGAAAAAGAGCCAATCTGACGAAATTACTAATGGATTCACGTATCGTCGATATCTGTGTGGTCTATAGCCTATTTCACTTAGATCACTTTCGTTAAAAGTCAAGCTACGAGATAAGTTTTGACTTACGTACCGCAAGGCAAACAAAACGGTCTACTGCTACAACGAAAATTGGTCTACTGCTACAACTACATCGGAGATTGTTACTATGTGCGATCTACAAAAGAAATCGCAGTGATGGATGTGCATTCGCTCAATCAAACTCTATTGATAACATTGTCACTTCAGGAACCATTCGCACTTGAGGATTTAGAAGGAAGTATTGAGCATGCCTTTCAATGACGATACTCTAGTGTTCAATCTGCAAAATCTGCTTCTTCAGCTGCTAATATAGGAGCAGGAGAACCCTCAAATCTGGGCTCATCCTTCAGAGTAAACGATTATCAACCCTTTACGTCTTCAATTTCACTTCATGTCATGTATAGAGTCATATAGCCCTACTACTAACTCTCGAGTTCTGCACCAGCGACAACTGCCGATGAGTTTCTTGCAGGATCAGGATCATTGACAGGTTCCTCAGTTACTACAATTAATCCATGTTGACTTGTATCAGTAGTCGGTAAAGTGACTCCCAGGGCGTTGTCTACGAGCTGCCCCACAGCAAGATCATTCTCTGTGGCATTACCCACAAGCCAAGCTTGATACGCTTTATCACCTGTAGGTGAAATATTCATATCAACTTGTACTCTTAACCCGTCGCGGTCCTTTCCAATGTTGTAAGTTCCGATGGCATCTCCTCCGAAAGGATTGTCTCCTTCAGGAACAGTGAGATCACCACTACTTATTTTCTCCTCCTGTGCACCAGCTACTCCAATATAAAGTGTTGTGGTTGTTGTAGTTAATAACGCAATCATGGCAACCAAAGTAAACATAATATGCATTCTTCCATCACTTTTCATACATTTCCATTCCCTTCCATGAATTTTAGTTTATCGGTCATTCATGCAGTTCCATATAACCCACTTTAGCATCTTCGATTCTCTCTCTCTTGACAAATCTCTTATGACGGTCCTGTCGCCTATCAATCTAGAGGTCCAGATCTATATTTTTTCCTTGTTTAAAGAGATATTCAACTGAAATGACATGAGCCGACTCAAGGCTACTATATTCATCAAGGTTAATTCATACTTATTTTTGGGTCATGTAACCTGGCGGTGGCATTATCGACATTGAATTCATCAATGATCAACAATTTTCCCAATTCTTGTTCCACTAACTAAAGCAAAAAGTGAGTTCTAGGATTGATTACGCAGGGACTTTCTGACTCCCTGTGGTTCTCGATTAAGGGGTGACCGTAACGGGGCTAGACATCGCTGACTTTCCTTTCCCGATATCCTTTATTGTCTTACTAATAAATTTCCAGAATTT
>JBAUMZ010000065.1:0-8866 GCA_049578985.1 Nitrososphaeraceae archaeon | reverse complement strand
GTATCACCCTTAGGTCCTGGAGGTCCAGGTGGTCCCTCATTTACGGGGATAGATATTTGCAACGGTGTCAACGCGGTTGCTGTGCCATCTCCCACATTCTGTGGACCATTGTTAGCACAGTTAATCCCGGAGGTCTCGTCAATCCCACAATCATTAGCTCGAGACTGTGCCTGACTATTACTAGAATAGGCATAAACCACGCTATCGACGTTAGATAGTACCATAGTAGATAATTGAAAAGTTGATACCGCAACAAGCATTATCATGATTGCTGAAGTACATGAGAGTTTAAAGTGCATCTCTTTCCAGTTCATATTTTTTTAGTACGGCAGATATGACGATATAGGTTATCTGCACTAGGGAACATATGATTGCAACTCAAATCACATATTTATTCTACAAAATTTTATTTTTAACACTATTAAACCGGTAACTGGCATGTTATAAAACAGGAGAATGATATACAATAGATTCTGCTTCATGCTTTACTTCAAACTTAACACCCAAATTTGGTAAGATACAAAAAATACCAGACATAGAATGGTAAAGGATTCTGATGCGCGAATAATCCACTGGAGCAATCTGGCCGGAAGATCACGTCGGCAACAATAATGGTAACTAATTCCTAAACCCTCAATTTTTTTGTTTCATAAAGTTAACTTAGACTATCAAACCTTATTTATGTGACCTACCTCCCAACATGGAGAATCAAATGAGAGTATTAGTAAGGGCAACAATTCCAGCATCCGCAGGCAACAAAATGGTCAAAGATCCCAATTTTTTGAAGACCGTCGAGGACTATACCAAGAAATTCAATTGCGAGGCCGCATATTTTGCTGCACTGAACGGAATGAGAAACATGTTGTTTGTTTTGGATCTATCAAGTCCAGATATGATACCTGCGGTCTGCGAGCCGTTGTTTCAGGAATACGAAGCCAATGTAGAGATCCATCCTGCAATGAATTTGGATGATTTGAAGAAGGCAATTTCAAAAATGTAAGGTTAGGGAACCTCAATTTTTTTCTGATGTGCACGACTCTTCCGTATGTAGACCCTCTGCGATAATTCTTGTGCGCAGTAACACTCAGTACGTCACAATCCGATTTATATTATGCAGAACTGAACTAGATACGACTGTCCCTAAGGTGACCATGAAAACAAATTTGCTCGTCAAGTACCTACGCTAAAGACTGGGTCGATTGCGGTAAGTTCAAGAAAGGTCAGCCTAGACGACCGCTAGGAAGAAACCAACAACTGAGGCAACTCTTAATTGCATATTTGAACAATGGGCTCGATATAATTTTCATCCGACTACCTCTGAACCCAAAGAATTCCTCCCGGCGTGTCTTCATAATCTACCTCAGCAATTATATCCATAGAAAAGGCTGGTGGTTTTATTGCAAGTATTATCGGAAAGGTTATGTGGTAATGGTTTAATTCCTGGCATATTAGATACTGTAAAATAGTCTATAGGATTTACACCTGCAGCCTTTACTTTTATTAATACATCGTAATCTGTTATCGTTGGTTGTTGTACGTCATCTTTTACGAATAAATTATCTAGACCTTGCTTTTCAAATATAGCTGCTCTCATGTATTATTATTTTTCTTCTTACTTAGTATTAAAGAAGATGTATCTGTAGCAGTCTCGCAAATCACCAATCAGCAAAATTGTATTGCTGCCAAAGTTCCTTGATTTTACCATTTGAAATGCGGAAGAGATCGAAACCTGTTGCAATATATGCATTACCTGTAGGGGGATTTCCGAATAATGGTCCCGTATTCGTTCCACTATTCGTCCACCTAATCATTACCTTGTCTCCTTCTGTAAGTATATCATTGTGTTCAAGTTTACGATTTGGTACTGCTGTTATAATTGCAGATGCATATTTCTTTGCTCCTTCAGGACCATTCCGTAGTACTTCCGGTAGAACTGGATTATGTATAACAAAATCAGGCGATAGAATCTCGTCTGCTACTTCTAGTCTACCTTTCTGAAATATGTCATCGTGATAGCGAAGAGCAAGAGCTTTATTTTCTTCTTCTTGTTTTGACGTATATGATGAGTCCATTATTCTCAAAATTTGCTCTTCTATATATAAAGTTCCTCAAGTTTAAGTTGGTTAAGTTACTTCCAGCCGTCGAGAGGAGAAACCCCCGTGGACTAGAGGGCTTTAGTAAAAGAAAGAAAATAAGAAAGAAGAGGTTTCTAAATAGTTATGAGATACAAACTCTTCGGAAAAAGTGGATTACGAGTATCTGAGCTGTGTCTAGGAGCAATGACATTCGGACAAGATTGGGGTTCTATGTTAGCTGGAGCTCCCAAAGAAAGTGCCAAGAAAATATTTGACTCTTTTGTGGATGCAGGAGGCAATTTTATTGATACTGCAAATATATATCAAAATGGAACTAGTGAAAAGTATGTTGGTGAATTTATTGCACCTGATCGAAAGAAATTTGTTCTAGCTACAAAGTACACCATATCAACAGATCCTGATGATCCCAATGCATCTGGAAGCCACCGTAAGAATCTAGTTCAATCTGTTGATGCAAGTCTTAAACGGTTAAACACATCATACATCGATCTATTGTGGATCCATATATGGGATCCTATGACTCCTATTGAGGAAGTTATGAGAGCATTAGACGATTTGATAAGATCTGGAAAAATCCTTTATGTAGGTATATCTGATACTCCTGCTTGGGTTGTTTCACAAGCAAACAGTATAGCAGATCTACGAAGTTGGTCGCCATTTATAGGGATTCAGATAATGTATAGTCTTATTGAAAGGACACCTGAAAGAGAATTATTGCCTATGGCGCATGCCTTGGATATCGGTGTAACGGCATGGTCTCCTTTAGGCGCAGGAGTTCTTTCAGGAAAGTATAACAAACAAGCTGTTAGTAATGGTGACAAAGGCAAACAACAAAATAGGTTAGACATTGTTGGAAATCCAATGACGGCTATTTTTTTAAATGAAAGAAACACTTCAATAGCAAAGGAGGTCCAGGAAATAGCACGAGAAATAGATAGAACTCCATCACAAGTCGCATTGAATTGGATAAGGCAGCAAAATAAACAAAATAAAGGAGTTATAATACCTATTATAGGAGCTAAAACTGAAGCTCAAATAACTGACAATCTAGGTTGTCTAGATTTTGAATTAATACCAGATCAGTTGAAAAGGTTAGACGACAAAACAAAGATTCAGTTAGGATTTCCTCACGACTTTCTGTCTAAAGATAACCTGACATCCTTATTTGGAAAATCCTTTTCACTAATAGACAATCACAGAGCAAAAGGTCTCTGAACTATTTTTCTTGTCGTACATATCTTCAGAGATGGTCTATGTATACCTTGAACTCCTCAAACGACATCTTGAGATGTTCAGTCATTTCTTAAACTCCTGAGCAGCCTCCTTAAACAGACTCATCATAGGAAGTAATCGTGAAATTTACGATATCAAAAAAAAATAACTTCTGTTGCAGTAAGAAAGATCTGTCACACCGTCATACTTGTCACACAAATTGTGGAAACCCCTTTTAGCCGTACACGCTGTCCCTATTAGTAATTATAGTGCCAGCTCCTCTCTAACTGGTCGCAATCGACACGGCGGAGGTCGGTATAGTCTCACTTACGGGAGATTGCTAGAAGGAAAAGTTAGTCCTCAATCTGTGGAAAGCAGGAGTCAATCTCTTTAGCCTTTTTCATTTCTTATTAAGGTCAATCACCGCTAGTCTTATACGAATAATTCTTTTCAATGCTGCAGTCGCCTCCGATTTATTGTCTCCATTTATTTCGATTTCAGTTTGTACTTCTTCTTCTGCCTTATTCAGTAAGTTTAGGAGAAATTTCAAATCTGCTTTTGACAATTGTTCTGAAGAAAGTTTAGTCATTTCTTATCCGCCTACCCACCTGTCGAATTGCCTGCATTTTCGATTCTGTCCTGGTTCTTATTGTAGCAGTCGATAACTTTGTATGGATTAGTTTCCGTCGCATAGCCACATTCATTAGTATAGATGTCAAGACCTTCAAGAGTCTGGATACTCTTTAGTATTTTGTCTGTTTGATCGTTTGCCTTTGACTCAGCGTCCATAAGTCTCTCAAACACTTCTGAAGTCATGTTTTCCACTTCGACCTCATAGCTCGAGTTGACTGCTATGGTAGATGCATACATGTATGCATTTTCTGGGTATGTCAATAGTCCCATAACTAGACATAAACCTAGCGCGATAACAAGTATTCCCGTATGGTGTTTCCAGTTGGACATTTCTTAGACTTCCTAGAGGGCTTCTATGGTTTAAGTTATACTATCTATTGGTTTGACCTTATCAAATCGCTCAAAACAACCAAAGTACGAATATCTGGTTCAGTTATATTGTTTGTACTAGTGCCGCGTTTAGGTTTGCTTCTAATCTGCATATTGTTCTGCGGAGGTTAGCGCGTACCCGGTAATTTAAGGAGTTTGATGGTTCTTTAGGATAGAATATTTGACCTATTGGGTATGAGCAAGACATTGGTGACCGAAGTTAGACAAGAAGAACCATATATTCTGAATGAATCAAACGATTCCGAAGTAATATTCAGCATACACATTCGAGATAACAGCTTTTGACAAATTTCTGTGAAAATTTCCAGATTGTATTCAGGGACGTTCAGTTTGATAAATCTAGATAGTAACGGAGTAAGTATATTGGAGGTATCATCGCTGGTAGCGTAGACCGAGAGATGCATATGGGTTTGTCGTGCTGACTTACTCCTTTTGGCCTTTACATCACTGAGTATCCCTGTTTCCATTACATTGAGCAAAACTTTTTGGTCCTTCTTACTGAGCTTGTAGATCTCGTCAATTAAGACCATGGTCAACAGTTATCACCATTAAATTTTCAGATAGATCCATACTTCTTGTTTAACACCCGGATCTATCTATTACATTCTGTACCGACAAGGTACGTGTATATTATATGAGCAGGAAAGCACTAATCATAGCTCAACGCAATCAAGAATAAAGCAAAATGCAGCCCAAAGAAGCTTTCAAGGCCTCCGAATAACATGGGCAGCTCTGTCAATGCAACTGCGGTGGCTCTGCTAGACCTGGGAACAAGTTCATAAATGGACATTATCGTCCGAAAGGGATAGCGAAGAAGATATGGCGCTCTTACGAGGAAGCAAAGAAATATGCTCAGCCATTTCACTTCAAGAATCAAAAAGAATATTTTAAGCATTATAGGTCAGGAAAGAAACCTGACGATATCCCTGCCAACCCTGACAAGACGTATAAAGGCAAAGGTTGGATAGGTTGGACAGAATTTTTGAGACATGTTCCCAGACAGATAAAACCTGGATCTGCCTTGCCATACGAAGAGGCAAAGAAAATAATCCATCCATTGCATATACCTGACCAGAAAGCATTCCTTCGGTTGAGCAAGCAAAAAAGTTACCCGCGGGGGGATATCTAATCTATCGTTGACAGCATATGTCAGTTAAGAAAAAACAATAGAAAACAGAAATCACATATTTACACTATAGAAAAAATCTTTCAGAACTGATTATAAAATAACAAAAAAAAGAATAATGTGGATCCTAATTAGCCCCTAGGGTTGTAGGTGCCGCCGCCGCGCTTGCCATCATGTCCGCCGTGATGTCCGTTGTCTAGTTCAACATCAGAGAATGTCTGCTGTGCTGTTTGCGCTACTCCATTCTCATCCCCTTGGATCTGGGAATCGGTGTTTTGACATCCTACATTGGTTGACATGAAACCGTTTCCAGAATTAATTGATACAATCAACGTATTGGGTTTAACATCACCTAACGCTTTAATCCATCCCTTACAGTATATGTGCACAGATCTTAACATGTATTTGTCAAAGGTTGATCTGTACGAAAAGACTAGCAAATTGGCACTTGAGCAGGCTAAAGAATTGCGACAAGTGGGGACTGCGTTAAGATGAATTGACTTGCTAGAGAACAATTGAAGTCATACACACACAAAAAGATTGATATTGCATTCTTGATTAATACATAGAATGGCAAACTGTACAAAATGCGGAGTAGATATTAAGTCTGGTGGTTATGACACAGAAGAGTTAAAGCTTCCCAATGCTACCTGCTATTTGGTTTCATGTAAGCAATGTAAGACTGTGCTTGGAATCGTACAAGAGTAAATTCAATATACTATAAAATAGTTAGTTTCCGAGAATCAGAATATCTGATTATTCGCTACTCAGATGTTTTCATGATGCATATCATCATGTCTTGATTATCAGGGGTGGTTTCGTCTTTATCTCTTTTAGCCATACGATCAATCCATGACCACGGACTGCGAATATTCTTGTTACTATTTACTGTACCGAATTAATATTCAATTTCCTCAATTTCTCAATCATATCGCGACCTTCATTCTATCGAGACCTTCATTCTATTAAGAAATGGTTAGATGTAGCTGCAAAAATTGATAATGACCGTAAGCATTGAAAATTTCATGTCTTTTTCATGTTGATGTGTCTCACTCTATAAGACATACTATTTGGGATAGAAAAAATCTCAGTGGCCGCAGCCACAACCACCCATACCACCATGTTCGTGATGACTATAACTTTGCTCCGAACATGTTGGACATTTATCAGCAGTTTCTATTTCTGACATGAACATCGTACCACAACTGGTACATTTCAATTTTTGAAGACCTTGCATTTCATACTGCATTCTGAAACATCCATATTAAAACTTTCAATTGATTGGTAGCGGAATTTATCTGTCAAGGACCCAAGTCTAACCCCTCGGGCCATAAACACAATCAGATATTTCTTGAACGGCTATTTCGTTTACAGATGGTATACTAATTACAAAAGAATGAACAGATACGCATGAAGTGTAAATTGGTCAATTGTGAGGAGGATAATTGTGTCACAACATCAACAATGGTTAACGAGTTATGAATCCTACTAGGTGCTTTCGGAGTAGCTTCATCTGAATTCTTGCCTATCCACTCACGTAAGGGTTATGACCCTCACAATATCATACGCGCGCAGGACGTGACAAATGAAAGGAGAACAAATTGTCAAGTAATACGAGAAAAGCATCGAATATACGGGTGATCACTAATGATGAGATTCAAAGATCTGCTAGACGACAAGACCGCCTGCTATCACTCCTAAATGAAGACGAAGTTTCACTTGCCAAATCAAAGACAGTGGCAACGGTTCAAGTATTAACCAATCTTTGGACTAGGGAAAAACTGATTGATATGACCTACCTCAACTTGACTCCAGTTTATATCAGAATAGAACATAATGGCGAAACACTCCTAATCCCCAAGTATTCTGAACAGGTCGTTGACCTGGGTCCTAAAATATCAGTCTATAGACCTACACCTCAACTGACGATAAACCTTTCAGACCTTCACAAGGAAATACTTCAGAGACTTCACAAATTAGACGACAAGGAACGAAGTGACATCCTGCAGAGAGTAGGTACGGGGGCGAATGATGTGATTTCCATTGACATAGGTTTTGTTCTGTACTTCTCCCTTTATTCCTCTTCGTGTTTGAAGTTTTGAAGTCCCGGAGGATGGTGCAGAGACATGAACGAATTTATTATAATCGCATTTATAGTCGATAAATACTCCTACATTTTTTTCTGAGTTAGTTTTCTTCATTTTCATTTTGAACAAGACCATTTTTTGGCATCGGTCGCCAAGACCGAACCTCACATTGATCGTTGTCCGCGTTTTCCCTAACGGCCGCACTAAATTTAACTATTTTGTACCTGAAAAAAACTGTTGTACAGGTGCAGATTGGTGCAGACTGATTATCAGAAATGATTATCAAATCATAAAAGTTACATGATAGGAGCGACGCCCCACAATTAAGATTAAACAAGTTTACCATCTGTATAGTCTATGAATCTATTTCTTGCCAAATTAATATAGAATAGGAATGTTATCTCACTGGCTAACACATTTTCAATTATGGATAACTCAGAACCGTAGATCGTTTTCACGTACTGAGCTATGCTAGTGGCATTTCCATTTCGGTTCAACTCGTCAGGTAAATTGAGACCGGAGATAGCTCTCTGTTTTGCAATGGATAACATCTGCGATGATATATCTATGGCTAATACATGACCACTATTTCCCACTTGTTGGGCCGCGGTTATAGATGGTTCTCCTATGCCTGTCGCAACATCTAGAACTCTAGAACCTTCCTTGATAGCGGCAAGTTCTATCAAGCGCTTACTAACTTTCTCACTAGCTGCCTCAGTCGTCTTCCACCACTTCTGCCAACCACTAGCTACTGTATCCCAGCCTTGACGCTGACTGGCTTTATATTGCTCGGAATCAAATGTCGACATATGAAATTCCTCTCTGGTTTACAATTTAAATATTATAAGGATCCATCCAACAAGTTAGCTCCATAGCCCGTATTCTGTAGATTGTCACCCAAGCAGATTGAGGTTAGATTCCTTACGACTAATTAAACCACTCCCATTCTGAGTCAGGATACTCATTTATGTTCCAAGAACCATCGCCATAACCCATGTTGTCTGTTGCCCTGCTGCATGTTTCCAGAGGCAGATTATCGTAAAACACACACTTACCATACCCGAAGGCGACTCTCCCTCTCAGCCTCGACCAGCGCGTTGTAATGGTATGCGTTAAACGCATTCCGATAGCAGTGATTACGATCACGACTATGACGGCCTTAGTTGAGCCTTTCATATCTTTATGTGAAGAGTTTGGTATCTGCATTCTACAAATAATCGGATTAGCTATAGTTATAGTAGCAGACATATCTCGTTCCATTCAAAGGGGGGTGGAGCCGAATGGCAGCACATTTCAAAAAAATGTAGCGACTAGATTATAGC
>JBAUMZ010000064.1:0-4811 GCA_049578985.1 Nitrososphaeraceae archaeon | reverse complement strand
GTCCAAGACTCCAGCATGTGTTGTAGCTACTGTGAGAGAGCCGTCACCACTTTCTGTATTCTCGGTGAGTATACCATAGCCAAACGCTCCTCCTTCACCATTTTCTGGAATCAGTCCATGTGTTTTAAGGAATGCATTTAATCCTCCCATACCCGGTTGTACCAGACTGGCCTGCGGTGGGTCAACCTCACCAAACGGCTTTATGATGGCTTCTTTTATAGTCAGAAATCCATCCACCATTTTGCGTGGGATTTCCCTCAGGAATTCTCAATATACACAATATGCGGTGAATTAGCTGTTTGTTATGATGATGATGAACAATAGATTCTGACTTTCCAAAAAATCATCAAACAATAGGCAAACATAAACATTCAGATGGTGAACATTATCATTTTGTATGGGGGCCTGGTAGATCGGATGCTGAAACTGCTACTAAACCAGAAGTTCAGGAAGCATACAAAGCGAGGGATGAACAATACGGTCCATTAGGTGTTCATGGAACAATGGTCGCAGTTGACTGGGACTCCTGTTATGCAGATGGCGCTTGCATTGAAGCTTGTCCAGTACAAGTATTTCAGTGGTATAGGACAGAAGACGATATACCAGCCATTGAGTTGGCTAATGCTACTAGCGCAGGAACTGGTGAAGATCATGACAGGGAGGGACGAAAGGATTATACTGATAAATCAGACCCTATAAGAGAACATGATTGTATTTGGTGTATGGCCTGTGTATCTGTCTGTCCACCCCAAGCGATTAAAGTAGATCAAGCTAATCTAGAATATCATGAAAGAGCATCAGGTACATTCAACAAAGAATTAGCTAAAGGCAGCGCACCTCCGCCACATGCGCACTAGAAAGCTAAGCATGTTGTGCTTGAGTCTATTTCCTACTGCGTGTACTTCAATCTTGGTGTCTTTAGAAGAGTAAAGCAACAGCATTAGGTGTAAACAGCATTAGGTGTATGCCTCTATGACAACACAGTCAGTTATTCGACACAGCAATGTAAGTAAAATCCTTTTATATCAAATCTTCGAAAGAAGCGGCTGCAGTACACTGAAGTACTGCTGATTATGACGACAAAGAATATCACGTCAACAAGGTCATGGCGACCGCCAATTATTCTGCAAATCCTGCGAAGTTCATCAGTCATTGGGTACCTCAGATACGGTTCATAGTACCATGAGAAGAGTTACATGCTAAAGAACGTTATCTGAGGTGAGATAATGTATATATTAGCAATTTTCAGGGGAAGCTGGACGCCTTAGCCAGTTAGTCAATTGCTTTCAAATATGACTCTTATCTAATGTATCTCCCTTTCTCTTTTTATTATTAAAATACACTATATCAGGTGTTGTCAGATCAATATGTTTTTGTACAAATAATTCATAAATATTCTCTCTAATATCGGACTGTATTCTAAAGTAGTCATTTACTCTTTCAGTATATGCCTGCACTTCATAAACAGCTGCAAAGTCGTCAAAGCCTTTCAATATAACATAAGGTCGTGGATTATCATTGATGATACCTGATGTCTTAGAAGCTGCTTCAATTAATACTGCCTTGATTTCATTTTTATCATTCTCGTAACCAACTGATACCTCTACTGGTACTGCTAACATATCAAATCCACTATAATTTATTATTTGATTCTGAAGCAATGATTGGTTAGGAATAGTTACGAGTTCATTTCTTAAGGTCTTGATCTTTGTATATATTAGACTAATCTCAACGACATTTCCTAGGAGGCTCTCATCTACTGACAATTTAATCCTATCGCCTAGTTTAAAAGGACGGGCTGACAAGAGAATTATTCCCGCTATTGCACTGCTGATAGTGTTTCTTGATGAAAAACCTATAACGGTACCTACCGCTACGCTTATTGCGCCTGCTGCTGCTCCACTGATTGAAGAAAATTGAAATAATATAATCGTGATAGTTATGACAATCATTATTAATTTAATAACGGAATCAACTCCTTTAAGTTGCTTCTTATCTAGATTTAAAGAGGCTGCAGCTCTTGACAAAAGATAATGTATTATGAGATACACTGCGAAAGCAGACCCTATGACAATAAGTGTTACAATGATGGTATCAGAGTATCCGGCCAGTCCTGATGTTAGGGCAACTCCAAATCCATCACCGTTATTGCCATTAGAAGTAGTAGTATTATTAACACTAAAGAATGATTCAGCAGAAGTCTGATCAATATTACCGTCAATACTTCCGCCATCACTACTCCCATCCAGGAACAAATCACCTTCAGAACCTGACAATATTCCTGGCTCCTTTAATCTTCATCATAAAAGAAGAGAGTAATATGATTTAAAAAGATATGATGTATGTATCCCGTCTATAGGTATCCATTATCATTATTTGGTCTGGATTTTTATCATTTATTAGTGTAGCAGCCTTTACTTGGATATAATGAAAGAGTGATTATCTTCACTTGGAACCATTAATCCAAACTTCTCTCGTACATCGCAAGAATCCCCCCGATTATATCACACTTAATAGCTGCCCCTTCACAATCTGACTAGAGAATAATGATTGGAATGCTTTTTACGCTCAAATCATCGGGTATAGAAATATTCATGGACATAACCCAACCAGTACAAGATTTAAGAGAGGACATGTACCTTGAAACAAGAAGAAATGACTAGTTATTGTCAGAGAATCTAACTTCTGAAGAGATCGATGGTGTTGTAGAGTTTAACAGAACGGAAATTGAAAGATACGGCGGAGTATTCGAAATAACTGAAGTAGACGAAAACTATCTGTACAACACTCTACCCAGAATGATAGATTCACATAACCATATTCAGGACAGACGAACTAGAATCGTAAAGAAAGCAACCGAAATAATGTCAGGCATTACGTACGACCAACCATTCTTTGACGCAAATAAGAGAACTGCATTAACGGCTACAGTGCTCTTTTTGGAAAAATATGGCTTTACACTACCTATGCACAGTTTTCATTTTCAATTAGAGATACATGAATTATTGAATAAAGTAGTCGTAAGACCTGTTGGTGACCCTTTAATTTTTAGTGATGTGGAACAATATATAGAAAATGTAATCTTCTCCCTTACTTCTTGATTAATGACTTATCGTCCTTTGCAAGCGCTTCATAAAGGTCTGGTGCCCTATTTCTAATGGCTAGCATCTTTTGAAGTACTGTTTGCTTTATAGATGCCGTAGTAACCATTTCTATCTATAAATAGTAATCTAATCAGTTATATAAGTTCTAATTAAGAGATGGGTATGTAGAACCCATCCATGGAGGGCCAAACTATTGGTTCAGGAATGTTATCGCTACTTTGTCATAATCGTTGTCGATGTCATCAAGGAATTTGTTTACAACATAATTATTTCCTTCAACTCCCTGTGAATTGCTACTCCTACCGACAAAGAGGGGCTTATTTTCTTCTGCTATCTCCCTGATGGCGTACCTAAGTCGCCTTAGCTCCTTGAAGCCAAACCCCATTTTCTGTAGAGCCTCATATTCAATATTTCTGAGGCGGCGTTTCTCTGCTAACTCCTACTCTAGAGAGGAAACATCATGTTCTAATTCATTCTTCCTCTTCTCCATTTGAAAGATATCATGCTTCAGCTCTGTATAGTTGGAAAAGGTATCAACCATCGCACCAACCCGATATCCTGATTCTTTAAAGAACAGAGTTCTTTTTATCCCTCTGTATTTCTAATTCGTGCACTACTTCTGTTCTTCATCAGATTCGCGGTAAATATTAGTCTGAAAAGCAGTGGTGTTACCATCCCTACCACTATCATCATCATCACCATCAATACCATCCTCTGATCGGGGCGCTGCACCGATCTCAGTCACACCAGAATCATCAGATGGTTTTCCAGACTCCTCTTCAGCGGGTCCGACTGTAGAGCTCTCTGGTTCGTCCATTGAATCATCGGAATCTCCATTTCCTTGCGCTAACGCATGTTGATACTGTTGCACAAATAAACTACTAGTCATATATGAATATGAAACAAATGTTGCTGAGATAACACTAAGAACAGCAACCAAAAGCAATAATGAGTATAGCATATCAATATGATTGGTGAGATCTATAAAAACTTTCAGTACTATTACTACAGATCAGAAATATCACATGACTATGCTCTGAGTTGGTTTAATATTAGTGATATTAAAATGAACAAGTCGGATTTCCTATTACAGTTGTGTTCTACCAATGACTAACTATTACGTTCCCTTACGGAGAGAGTTTATTCATACCAGGTTTTCTTCCTCCTATACTCTTTACTCCGGTTGAGTAGGATCTGGAATATAGCATTAATCAGATTCTGAAAGCTTTTGAGACTCAGGTACAGAAAACAATTACGACATTCTACCGGGGATCCAAATGACTGCTACAAATTATTTTCATAGAGGATCATGTCCAATCCTCTAGAGTACAAAAAGATAGATTGCCAGTACATCCAACCTTTAGTAGTGGAATCAAGAAACCTTTTTAGAATATTTCAAAGAACTATGTATCACACAATCTGCTCCTCCTCCTCCCACATGGTGGTCTAATAGAAGCTATCAATAACGTTAATGATTCAGGTGCTACAATTTCATTTACTTTACCAATTCCAGTTTCCCGAGCCCTGACAGAAAAAAGAGTATAAAGGCCAGTTAGTCGTACCTATCCATTTGTTCCCTGTTGTAGCATATTGCCATTTGCCTGGTACAAACGCCAAGCAAAGATAGTAACAATTGTGATAGCAATAACTGTATTCTTTTTAATTTTTTTCAAAATCTTCTACTTCTAGACTCCATCAACTGTACAC
>JBAUMZ010000063.1:0-26013 GCA_049578985.1 Nitrososphaeraceae archaeon | reverse complement strand
TACCACTTGCAATATTATTGATGAGAATTAATCATAGATAGCTCTTTCCATCTGTTATTACCTGTTACCGTCTCGACGCCTATTGCTACAGACTAAGATAATCTGTTATTTTGTGCCGTAGCGCACTATTGGTGGCCTTAACGTAGACGCTCATCATGAGATGGAGAAATCATAGCGTAAGACGATTGGGGTGAACCAATTGTGTCATACGTGCAGCAGCAATCCAGGCACTACAGTTCGATATAATATGTCTCTTTTGTTGGATATCCACTTGATACTGTTTCTGCAACTTCTCCAGTTGAAAGTTGGATAACTCACCCAAGTTGGATAACTCATCTATTTGTTTATCAGTACATTTGAATATGCATCAATGAATCTTTTTGCATACATGTTGGCATTCTTCTCTGACCCTCGGTGAACACCACCTCTGGATCTAAGATGATGATAGAACTCGTGAAGTATAACGAAAGGATTGTAGAAGATGTCCGAATTCATAGCATAGATCCTGTTTTCATTTTGAACATAGACAGCATAAACAGTTTTCCTTTTTCCCTTGATAGTGCCTACAACTATTTCTGGAGGACGAATTTTGTACAGCTCGCTCAATTCTGATAGTGCCTGTTCTGTGTCTTTGTTAAGAATCTTTCTTACAATTCTTGCCATGCTTACTTCGTCCAGTAGCACAGACATATTCTTGCTATACTGTTGCGTGAGTATTTTAACATGCTTCTATTCCATCGTTAATCAGCCAAGTTTCAACTTTATACTTTGACTAAGAAATCTATGTCATGATTGCAAGCTTTATACTTTGACTAAGAAATCTATGTCATGATTGCAAGTTTGAGTGAATGTAGGTTAATAATAAACTAGTTGGCGATATGTTACTATCCGTTTAACTACAGGGAGGTACTATTTCATTTCTTTTGTTACTACCAATAGGTCTTAGTAGAGGGCATGAGATTCGGATCATTGCAATCATTGATACATGGGCTCATGTGCCGATGAGAGAGGTAATATTAGTTATTCTATCTGTTAGAGGCAACTAACTAAGTATACGGATGAATGAACTAAAACTACAAGAACATCGATGCCAAGCTTTCTGCACTCATCAAAATATTTTTGTCGCTTCTCCATTTCCTCTAATCCAACTATTGTCAGGTATCGCACAGGATGTTTGAAGCTCTTAACCAGATCTAGGCATAAAGGGCAGCGAGTTAGCGAATGTACATCTTGTTAGAAACAAAGTCCTATTCCTATCGATAGATTATACTAAATAACCCCCCACAAACTGAGAATTTTTCCGTTCAAAACGGGGAAATACCTTCCCCTCCAGGTTACATGTTTTAGATGTTCCCTCGTATTCGCTGCGAATACAGTCAGATAACTTTTGATCACGGATTCATCCGTCGTGTTAGTGCATTAGACGGTACTAAAAGATTATTCAGAATCTTTTGAATTTGATAAGTTTTAATACGACTATTCTGGAAGGTATAAAGCGGATAGACGCACACATTATTATTGAAGACGAAGGGAAGGCGGTATTACGGTTGTCATGGTGCCTATAGGTATAAGTACTGTAGTTCCATTCTTAATGCCTTCCCTTTATATTTTGCGATACAATAGTGAAATTAAATCAACCCGTTATGTAATACGAATTATGTTTAACGCCTTTGTTAGTTGATTTAACCGTCCTCGCTGTCACGATATAAGTATAAACGTTGGCCTTCCCCGAACCATCATCCCCCCCAGGTAGTAAATAATGATAGGCTTAAAGAATATTGAAAGGAGGGAATACTATAAATAATATCCAGAGTGAACCAAAAGAGGTATCAAATCTGATTAGCAGACGCATATCTTTTCCTAAAGCCATAAATCTTAATTACACAAGACCCTAGGAGCCTCAACAACCATGCCATACTTCTTATCAATAAGTCGGGCCAGCTTTTGTGGGAAGTTTTGTTTATGTCGTGGATTTGAGCTGTACGAGCCAGTTAATCCATTCAGCATCATTTCGAAGCTGCCGACAATAATTAATTTTTCCTTGGAACGAGAAATTGCTACGTTCAGGTCTTGTAGCGAACCAAGAGCGCCGACCAATCTTTCTGGATTATTTCGGACTAAGGAGAAAATTACAATATCTGCTTGTGTGCCCAGCGCACCAGTCGTTGTCAAGACCCTGGTCTCCACGTCTAGATGCTGAAGATATTTTGATATCGTACGCCTTTGTTCTGTATATCTCGTTACTATAGAGATCGACTTTGAAGGAGCTACCCTTTTAAGCTCACGACAGATCCGAATACAGGCTTTTGCTTCTACTTCGTTATACCATGAGCTAGGACCCCCCATCATTTCGTTGCCATTCAGATTAACCCAGGTAATAACTTCATGCGGGTTAAGAATATCAATAAAATTCTCATCAATATCATATTTCGCCCCAAACCTCCTACTTGCAATTTCGGGCGCCGAATTCAAGCCACCATAATCAGCAAACTCATCTACTAGCATCGCCAACCTATCAGGAAGTCGATGGGTAGTAAAGAGCGTGTCATACTTCGCACATTTAAGTACCCATTCCATAGCGCTAAGATCATGGTCTGCTAAACCTATAGGTCTTGATTGTTTAGGATCACCCACTACCGTAGCTACGATTCCACACTTTGACGCAAGTTCGATTATGTTGTTGGCTTCATAGGAAATGTTCTCTTTCATAAGATGAATGCCTAACTGATTAATTCCAAGAGCAAACGGGGACAATAGATGTTCTAGTCTTTCAATACCTGCTTCATCAATAATCATATTTTCAAATCTTATGGATGCGGATAATCGTTTGAGAGATTGTGTTGTACAAATCACGATTTTCTTGCTTCTGACAAACTCAATGTTATTGCTAAAAGGTATAGGAAGTCTAGGATCAGCTCCAGGTGCGTATCCGCATCTGACGCATAAGAATTTCGATCCTTCAGGACCTAATACCATACTCAATTCCCTTGCGAATTCGTTGGCAGCCGAATTGGTAAAAGCTACCAAGAGCACATTTTTGGCATAACCTTCGCAAATCATCTTAACTGCAAGAAAGCTACCCGTAGTTGTTTTTCCACATCCTGCCGGTCCGATCACACCAGCCACTCCACCTGATTTGACGCGCCAGTTCAATATTCTAGATTGATCTGGGTTGAGTTTTACCGTCATACCAAAAGCTCCCCCGGAATGAGCATATCAGCGGCTAGTTTGTGAAACTGATGGATAGGTCGGAGCATACTTCGAGTAAGGTTGAGCTCATCTCTGAGTAAGATAATTGGCAAATGGAATAGCTGTCTCTTAGCCCTTCGCACAGCAGTCTTCGATCTAAAGCTAAGAGTGATTTTATTATCTCTGATCTCCATTACACTAGCCTGTTCATTGATACATGAGAGAAGTGACTTGCCTATTTCCATTCCTATTATCCTTACAATCCTGCGTGGCTCGAGGGGAATATTATCATCAGCTCTTGAAAACATAACTTTTTCATCGATGTCAAAATCAAAAGAGTACCCTCGACATAGTATACCGATTTTTTCCAGCCTACGTAAGGCTTCTTCCTCTCCATGTTTGCTTATCATCGCATAAACCACATGTTTGTGCAAGTGTGTTTCTGCTCTCTCCTTCAGGATAGCGTAGCGCTTGGCAAAAAATTGCTTCGTCATCTTTTCATACTGGGCTGGTAATTTGCCTTCATGCGCCAATCTAGCATCACGCTGGTAGAAAAGACATTCTTTGCTTCCCTCTAAGCCTTTATCGCAGACAGGACAGAATTTTGGTCTCTGAACGTGAACCCTTTCCCCACAAAGGACCATGTGAGCAAATTTTCTGTTAGTCTTAATTCTTTCTACTCCCTTTCTGGTTGTTTCTATTTTAGGGAAATACACCCCACCGTTATGTACTATGCAGGAAAAATTGTGTCCCGTCCAATCGTCTTCGTTGCGACAATATCTGAAATTTGCAAGTAGAGTGTTGGCAATGAGCTGCCACTTCTCACGGCCACTAATAGTATTGCTAAGATCGTAACTTTTCCAGTCAAGTAACCCATATCCTCCACTAGAATATTCTAAAAGCGCGTCGATCCTGCCTTCGTGGTGGTCCTTGATATTTGTAATTGTAACTTCGGTCAAGACTCTAGAAGGTCTTTCATACTTCTTCATCAATCTTTTGGCCATTCCGATGATGAGACCATTATAGATATCATTAACTTGGGTTTCGAAATCGTCTTCGACAAATCTATTTTCTTGGTGCGCGCCTTCTAACGTATCCTTAATTACAGTATTTACTATTTCTGATGATTCTTTTACTATTTTCTTGGTAATTTGCTCACAATTTTCCAATTCACTATGCCAATTTTCAAGAATTGGGCCACTCATACACAAGCTCATTATGTCATGAACAGTATTGGCGACCAAGTAGTCTTTATCACTTCTAGTCGCTCCAAATGGGTAATCAAGTTTGAAAAGATTTTGGCAGACGCATGCTGTGGCAATTTCTGAAGACTGTACGAGATGTGTCTGGGCTTTTCTCAAATAGTCATATGTTCTTCTGACATCAATGATATCACTGTTTATGTTCAAATTTCTCCCTCCCATCTTCTGCATCCATTAAATCTGTGGACGGTCAATGCCTGCGTGTGACAGGAGGCGAACGTCCATTTATAGAATCGTCAGCTATCAATATTTAAGTCGAAGATACCCCAATCGGCAGGGAGAGGGGGTGAGTTCCTGAAGAGATTGAAGAAGATAGGAAATTGAAGGCAAATCAGCGAAGTTGTCAGTAGTCATTATAGGCATAGGAACTACAAAGTAAACCAGGACCTATTTACATTTTCATTATTGTAAATATACATAAAGGTAAAGAAATCTTGGAGAAGGTCCCTCAGTTAGGGGAATTGGGATTCGAAATGAGGGAGGTAGAAATCGAATCGGAACTGACGAGGATAGAAAGAACTAGGAATTTATTCATTTAATTCATTTATAGGTAGTATGGTAGGGGGAGTTGTACATCCAGACCAGATGAACCACCTGAGAATTTTTTTATCTAAATGATGGGTGATAAGTAGTGGCAGAGACAAAAGTTCGATTGAGAAATATACATCTAAAAAAGCGGTCATGAGTAATTCATATCTTATTCACAAGCGTTGTCCAATATCTAAATAAACCCAGTTTGGTCATGATACCCTTCTATCTGGATGGTGGCATGGGATATTCTAAAATTTTTCTCAAGCAATGAGTTTATTTCTTGAAGCACTTCCAAGGACTTACTTGGATCTATTACTACTACATGAGCAGATAATGCATTTAGACCTGAGGTAATAGTCCAGATGTGCAACTCAAAGATACCAGTTACTCCTTTGATCTGAAGTATTGCATTTTTAACCATTTCGTGTGATACGTTGGCAGGAACGCCTTCCATGAGAATATGCAGCGATTTATTAAGTAACCTCCAAGTCCTGGGGAAGATGAACAAGGCGAGAATGATGCTTACAATGGGGTCCGCAAAGTAAAAGCCGGTTAAATATATGACTATTCCAGCTATGATTATACCAACCGATCCGAGTGTGTCGCTAAGGACCTCTAGATAAGCTCCCTGCATATTTAAGTCGAAATCTTTTTCGCTCTCAGAATGACCATTATATATGTGATCTGCATAGAACGTATGTTCTCTTTCGACTGAATCGAGAGAGACATTGTGCGTGTGACTCTTGAGAAGCAGGATCCCCACGACATTCACGACAAGTCCAATGCACCCAACTACTAGCATCGGCAGTACTTCGATTTGATGAGGCTCTATTATGCGCCAATATGCTTCGTATAGAATGTAAAAGGAAATCAATATCAAGACGACACCATTGGCTAACGCGGCAAGTATCTCCAATCTATAAAATCCAAATGTTCTTTGGGGGGTAGGAGGCCTACGGGAGTAAGAAATTGCGAAGAGGGCCAAGGCCAGACCCCCTGCATCTGCTACCATATGACCAGCATCAGCAAGTAACGCTAAGCTACCAGTCATAATGCCCGAAACAACTTCTACGGCCAGAAATCCAGCGACGATATAGAATACAATCCTGAGTTTTAATATCCGTTGCTTCGTTATTTCATCTCGAGTTGTGGACAATTATTTTTCCTTCAGTCCGCTTACAGACTGTTGTCGCCTATTTATTGATATTCTCTATACATACGTATTGGAGGTCCCACTATTACTTGGAAGTAATAATAAGTAATAATTCAATATGGAATATTGGGTCTCATTGTAATTTAGGAACAAATCTATCCAAACCGTTACTATTGTTTATCCTCTTGTTTATCTTATGGCATTATGCGATGGAAAGAATTATCGCTTCCCCAAATGGAGGCCCAATTGTTTGCACTCATAAAGGCATATTCTCCTTGGTAAAACCAATTGGAGGTAGACCAGTGCTATTAAATACTATTTTATTTTGCAATAAGGCTCGCTTGTAGGCCCATGTTCTACCATGCTTCAACAAGAATTTCGATACTTGAGAATGCATACCCATTATATTGTTTACCGTCAGCTACGACGAAATTGGATCTGGCGTTATCAAGATGATTTCTGCGCTTGGAGTGACTTTATTAATCTCTGACGTCTCTGACGTCACTGACATGACATTGGTAATCTCCCAGGATTCTCAACCCCCCCTCGTTCCTATCATCGGTCCCTTTTTCATTCTGCAATATACACTGATATTTCCAGACATGCATCAAATAGATGCAAAGTTGATTTTGGCACAGTTCACTAGTTCAATCAATTCAATCAATTTTAGCTTTATGTATTAAAATGATGCAGATTCATATATTTAATACTCGTCCGTGATCAGGTGAATGACTCTTACGGTAACAGAATCTGATACTTTGATATCGTAGAACTATTTTTCGCTATAGGACGGTTTTGATATATATTTGATGCGGACGAACCAGATGTATTATTACTACATCCAGATCAGCTTAGCTTCCAACTCTTCAAATATCCTGTATTACAATCCAGATATACGAACCATATCGCGCGTCTGAATTCTCTCTAATTTCATCTATTTCATGAGGTTTAAAGGCCTTCAATAGAGGATATGAAGTGGGTTCTTAGACCGATGTGCTATTTGTCTGGGTTCTTAGACCGATATGCAAGGTTAAGTCGATGTATGATATCTCATCAGTCTTCAAAAAATACTTGTTGACTGAGATGAGATTGACGAAGAATCGTCGTAGGTTTTGACGCATAGTTTAAATATTTCTATTCTTTCACCCATTATGAAAGAATTGTTTACTAAGAAGATGTTATCTGCGTTTCTAGTCATGATGGTTACAATAACAGCCTTTGAGACGACAAACGGCGGCTACACATCGAATGCGACTACTTCAGAAAAGCAAACGGTAACCGTCGCAGCAGGAGGAGGCAATACAACTGCCCCATGGACAGTATTTGTCCCACAACAGGTAAGGATTAATGCAGGGGATACAGTAGTATGGGATAACCCTACTGTAGGAGCAGCAGAGCCACATACCGTTACTTTTGTGTTAGACAATAGTACCATGGCAGATATAGTTTCTCCGCTTGGTGTCTCAAATACAACTGAGTTTACAGTGAATCCTCCCGGTTCAAATAACGAACCAATCTTAATACCAGGCGAAGATGGAATGAATACCCTAATTGCGTTCAATGCAAGAACATTTAATCCTACTGTAATAGATTCACAAGGAGTAGTCCAGTTTATGAATCCCAATGCAAATTATTCCATGACTGGAGATGAAAAGTATGTTAATTCAGGATGGTTCCTTCCGACAGGACTAGAAGGACTGTTTCCGGGTTCTGGCAATACATTTTCAGTGACATTTGACAAGCCAGGAACTTACGAGTACTTATGTATAATACATCCTTGGATGACTGGGAGTGTAGTAGTAGAGGGTTGATGCGTTCCCTTGGACAGAAAATTGTAAGGATCAAATGTCTGTCCTTGCATCTAGGTCCATTATCATAACGACGACTCTGGTTTGCGAAGATCGATCACAGGTTAAAAAATAAGATTATGAACCTCCAGTTGTACACCATTTACAAATGAGGCCCATAACGGTGAGTAGACTTATGAGTGCGCTTCCCATTACCATTCCGGTTACGCAGATGTTGAATTTTGTTGGTTTGAACATACATTTTCTATAATGAATGCAGTATTGTTCTCCTCCTCCCTTAAAGTTGGAATAGCCAGTGTTAGGAATTAGCAGAGGTAATCGTTGTTCATGTTATCTCTTAATATCTCAGAAACATCGAATAGGTACCAACATATGCCTGTTCCAGTACAAATGTTACTGCATGTAGGAGGGCACTCGAATACCTGAGAAAATCAGGATACTGTCTGCACCAGTTGTTGCACGCGTGACTGATAAACGTTCTCTCTTAGCTTCCATTCATCTCTGAAGTCATTTCTTCTGGATTATCGCATGGTATTCAAACATGTGTGTGTAGATCTTGATTCTAACAACCAGTATAGTATCGATGGCAGGTAATCAGGTAAGGTAACACTGTACCTGATCATCATCATCATCACCATCATGCCGTTAGAGGATCGGAAAGCTACCAATGTAAATACTAAAGATTATTCCGTCACCATCAGTCACCATTATAGACTGTCCAAACTCACTTGGCAGATCGATAGATGTTGCCTTCTCTGTCGTAATACTGTATGTTAGCATATCGGCAGTCGCGGCCAAAGTTCTACAATCACTTACATGATAAGGAAACCAAACGCGACTCAGTCACTCCAATGGCATCAGTTTAAGATAATTCTCGAATTTATCAGCATACACTTTAAATGCATTTTCCCCTGTAATATCGTACAACGATTTCAACTGGGATATCTCTGCATTATGATATTCAAGCGTGGCCAGATTTTCCACCAAGTCGTAGGAAGACCATGTACCTGTATCATATCTCCATAGGTTATCCTTCAAATATTTTATTCCTTTATCGAAGATAACTTTTGCGTTAGTCTCGTTAGTCAATTCGAAATAGCGCCACAGGAAGATTAAAGATTGAGTATGACCGTTTAAGACATACGTCTTAACGAATCCTGGTTTAGCTAATATCTGCAAGAATATTGAAGAACCGTCATGAGTCTCTACCGTTGCTAGGCCCCCCGCATCAAAATCCACAAAAAAAGCCTTCATTGCCCTATTCGCGGTGAGGAGATACTTTTCGTCATTTGTGAGGTCAAAAGCTAGAGCCAAAACATAAATTGATTCTGCTTGGGCTAATGCAGAGTAATATGGGGGCTCAACCCAACCATAAAATCTCCAAGGAAAATCATACTCCCAGACAGCATAATCTTCGCCGCCCACGTCGGTCTTATTGATCGAGTTTTCGACGAGCCAATTCGCAGTGTTGGTAAAATACCGCTCTGATTTTCCGGTGTTTACGAAATTTTCGAAGTCTCTGTAATATAACAGGCCGCCGTTTGCTGATATGAGAGGATTGTACACCTTTCTCTGTACTCCGTGATAGTTGCTTATCATTACACCATTCTCATCAGGCTCCGGTTCTGCTTGTAAACCAAAAAACGAGCTGGAATTTCCTGACCCAGCCAATACTAGTACTTGTAAAAAAATGACCATAAGACTTGTAGTTTTGATACAGGTGATACATCTTGTAATCAGTCTGCAGGTAGTAATCGCATTCAACCGTTGCCTAAATCTCTTTAATTGTATAAGATAGTTTATAATCACAATTAGTGTCTACCGTATCAAAAATATCTCCTACCTCCCCAGTGGACTCTGAACAATCAAAGTGATCGCCTATCCCAAAATTGGTTCTAGCGTCGTATTCTGTAGCAATCATGCCAATTGCGTCATTTCTATCATAAGTTGTTAAGAATTGGATAGAACTTTCAACTTGATCTCTGTATTCAGGTAAAGGGGCTTCAGTATCTATAATTCCTGAAATGTCAGGTAGTACTCCATCACCGGTCTCGTCCCCTCCCACATCTACGCTAGGCATGATGTTTTTGTACTTATCATCAATAACTCCCTCATCCAATTCTACACCAACAGTTACGATTCTCAAAGTACTATTTTCGGGAACATCTATGACCAGCGATTTGCCGTTGAAATAAATCGCTTGTCCACTCTCCACGCGGTCCAGCTCAGCGTTCTCTGATAAATGGATTCTTTTGTTATTCACATATGCATCTAGTTGCCACTCTGCTGGAAACAGAATATCGTGGTTGTTGTTAATGAAAATAGAATTAAATGTAACATTCAATTTACGAATAGAGTCATCGGGAGTTGCAGACCCTATCGATGATGCCTTGTTGCCCTTGTTCAAAGTATTATTAGAAATGGAGAGAACTGTATTGTCTGGGAGAGTATTGTTTTGTCTGAGTTTAGCAAAGTCATACTTATTGCTGTTGCTATTGTTATTATTACTATTATTACCACCACGGTCATAACTGGCTCTCATATCCACGTTCTTAGTAGAAGTTTCCGGACTTTGAGAGTTTGAAGTGGTGTTGCTGTTATTGGAATTACCATGTAATGGTGCAGATTTGGAGGGTTGAAGACCAGTCTCCAATAGGAGGAGGTCTTCATCCGCGTTATTGAGGTGTTGTAATGCTTCTATCAGATCTCCTTTTTGTAAGGCTAGTCTGACTTCCATTACATTTTCTCGTATTTCTTCTAGATCTTTAGATTTAAATGATGACGGCTGCTGATTTGCCAGGATGTTCCCCTCATGCAGAATTAACATGACAGCTGCAAGGAGTGTGATAGTGCCGATAATGACACATTTAGTTCCATGCCAAATAGTCAAATATTTTTCTGATCTACTATAGCAGCAGGAGTCGAATAATTGTCTTGCGAATGACTTCTAATGATTGATTGAGTAGGCCAGAAAGCATTTTTTGATACTTGCAGAAAGAGAGAATCATCCCTAAACAGCTACTTCCTCCTAGAAATTGTGACAGCTTTGAATTGGAGATTTACGAACGGTACACCTTGTCCCTTCTCTGCGATTCCCACTCTACTCCCAGCCTTTATCCTGCAACTAAATAAAATATTAAATTGTCTATTACGCTTTAATAAATTGTCTTAACTTTTCGTTCTTTACCAAAGCATCCATTATCTTTGTACGTTCAGAATCTGGAATACCCGATGAATCGAAAACATCTAATGCTTTTAACTTCCAGTATTCCTCAGATATAGCCTGCATTAATACAATGTGCCAGTCAAAAACTACCTTCCCAAATGAGGTTAGACGATACTTTCCGTTTGCCTTGCTAACCAGATTATAAATAATCAATGCGTGAAGTCTTGAGTAGAACTGTTTTCGCGTTAGTTGTAAACCAGCTATTGAAAGAGATTGGCCTTCCTTAATGACCGATAGCATTTCCCTACACTTGTCGTCTGAAATACAATTCAAAATTTGGGATTCTGTTACCAAATATGCATGAAATAGGAAATTTTGGCTTTATTAATCTTTTGAGGTTGACGGATCGGAAAGATAATCCCAGTATTGGACGTAAAATTCTGCTGCGCCTATAAACACTGACCAAAGCTGTACTAGAAACCGTTGATTATTGTATGATCAATAAAAAGGCTAAATTGCAGAACCAATGACGATAAGTTAGGATATTGAAAGACAAGTACGAGTATCGAAATGTTTTCACTAATTACCTTCCTTTAGCTATCAATAATGATTCGATAGATAAGGCATTGAATGTAGCAAATGAGATCGGTTCTAGTTATCCTATATTAGCAATAGTGACTGGTACAAAGCCTGATTTCTATAAGCAGGCTCCGCTTGTCACGGAAGCCATGAAACGTCATATCCCGTATTTTGTGATAGATACTGGTCAACATTTTGATAATACGCTGGGTTACGGCATACAAGAATTCAATATCCAGGAGTCGGTAGCTTGCAACCTGCAAGTTAGAGGTAACCTGATGGAGAAGGCTAGCGAGTTATTGTTAAAATTTGCATTATTTGGTAAGATATTTAAAGAGAAGTTTCCTGGCCGTTCATTACTTCCAATTGTCCACGGCGATACCCTTGTGGCCGGTATCACGCCTCTGTCCTGGCTCTTCGGACTTGGGCAAAAAGTTGCCCAAAACGAAGCTGGTCTTCGTTCGATGAGCCCCAAATACGTGAGAAAGCTCACTTTAACTGAGCCAAATAAAGACCAAATAGAGGAGTTTGTCAATTCACAATTTGATAGTAACCACTGGTTCATTGCACGTGATGAGCCCTTCCCCGAGCAGGTTGATACTTGGATCTGTTCAGCAGGGGCACAGTTTTTTTTTGCGCCGACTGTGTTGAACAGAGACAATCTCATTAGAGAAGGTTACCCAGAGGACTTGATCTATGTAGTAGGAAACTCCGTAGTAGATGCGATTGAAATGAAACGGAGAAGCAAGCCGCAGTCAAGTATATTTGACTTGTATCCACAATTGGTATCTGGCCCTGTGACGTCGTCTTTGAAGGGTGCCTCGACGGTACGCAACGAATGGATAAGAGTTGATATTCATCGAAGAGAAAATCTTACTCCATCAAGATTCTCAATTATAGTTAAGAGCGTGATAGAGTTAGTCAAGGCAGGGTATAGAGTGATTCTTATCAAGCTTACCGCCACGCAACATGCCCTTGAGAAGTACGGCCTAACTAATCTACTTGATACACTTCAAAGTGAATATCCACATTCCTTTGTTCAAACTCCTCTATGGAAGGAATATGGCCACGTTATAGAATTTCTAGATAGCGGATGCTGCTGGTTGGAACTTACTGATTCAGGTTCGATGCAGGAGGAGTTACTCTATTTTCCTGGCGTAAATTCAGTAACAGTAAGACTCAACACAGATAGGCCAGAGACTATATTTGAGGCGAAAGGAAATGTCCTCGCTCCTCCGGTGAGTCCGCAATGGATAGTGGAGATAGTGAAGCGAGTTGACCAAAACAAGATCCCTTTGTACAATCAAAGGAGGAAGAAGAAGATCTATGGGGAACCTGGCCAGGTCTCTCCTAGAATTATGGATATCCTTAAGAAGCATTTTGATGAGAATTATAATTTTTATCCTTGGCTGCATAACAGACTTGGACTTTGGAAAGAACCAGACACGGAATTCACTTACCTATGACCGACTACATTTCTGTTTCTATAACAATCAAGATGTTCAAGTATCAAGTAACGAGGTCTGCAGCCAACATATTAAACACCGTAAGGTTTTTGGGATGAAAATCGTATCCGTGGTCGGCGCTAGGCCTAACTTTGTAAAATTGGCGCCAATTCACAGATCGCTATCACGATATTGCGATCACGTCATCATTCATACAGGCCAGCACTATGATTATGAGATGTCGGATATTTTCTTCAAAGAGCTCCAGATTCCCGCGCCTGATATCAATCTTGGGGTTGGTTCGACTAGTCCTGGTGAACAGCTAGGCGATATGATAAAAGGAGTGGGAGCAGAGTTTGGATGTGCGCAGAATGAAGGTATTGGGACCGAAGGTGTTGCATCAAAACCTGATCTGGTGCTTGTGTACGGAGATACAAATTCTACTCTTGCAGGTGCTTTTGCAGCGTCCGTGAACGATATACCAGTTGCGCATATAGAGGCTGGCCTCAGGAGTTATGATAGAAGGATGCCTGAAGAGCGAAATCGAATCTTGACAGATCATTTGGGTGATCTCCTTTTCGCTCCAACTGGTACAGCGGCGAAGAATCTGATGGATGAACATGCAGTGGGGAGAATCGTTAACTCCGGGGATATATCAGTTGAAGTAGTTAGTGAAGCATGGAGATTCTCAAAAAATTCAGCGATCCTGAAAGAATTGTCTCTGGAATCCAAAAACTTTATCCTCTTCACAATGCATAGAGCAGAGAGTACCGACTCGTACTCTAACCTTAGGACAATTGTGGATGCCTTTCAAGAGTTGGAAAAGGCGACATCCGATCGGTCCTCTTCATCGAGTCTGATGCAGCCGAACATTTCGAGTGTAGGCAGTTCTAGTTCAATCAACAAATACGATGTCTATGGACATCAAATGCAAATAGTGTTCCCAATTCATCCAAGAACGCAGAGAATGCTCAAATCGTATGGATTATACGACAAACTAGTTAGCTTGGAAAATGTCAAGACCATCAAACCATTAGGCTATATCGACTTTCTTCGGCTAGTGAAAGAGTCCTACAAGGTAGTTACTGATTCAGGAGGTCTTCAAAAAGAAGCATATCTTTGCTCCATTCCGTGCATCACCATTAGAAAAAGCACTGAATGGGTGGAAACCTTACAAGGGGGTTGGAATAAACTCTGTACCTTCAAGAAGGAGGAGATGGTAGACCTTATTCTTCAACGAAGTCCCCCCATAAAGAAAAATTATAGCAAGGAGATATTTGGTAGTGGAAATGCTTCCGATATAATCCGGGATTCTATTATTTTTGGACATCATAAAAGATCGTATTCCTAGGAAGTCACTCCATGTAGAAGAACCCAAAATTCTATGCCAGCTCGCCTTGCCATATGTATAACTGACTGATATATAATCAATCAATGTTCAAGTGTAGTAATCTCCCCATAAAATGATCTCAAATCAAAAATCTCCTTCATTTAACCATCACAAGAATATCTCTTACTATCTTATCATGATCTGCATCAACTTCAGTGGTAACCAAGAGTAAATGGTTTTGTTCCAATGGAAATGTTATACGTTTAATTTTCTGATATTCTGACATAGCGTACTTCCCTCTTCCGGTTTTTGAAGATAGAGAGCTCCGCAATGCCCATCTAGCCATGGCCTGCAAATTCGATCTCTTGGTTTCGTCCGGAGATAAAAGATTTGTGACTCCCTCACGTTGCCCACCATACTTTATTCCACCCGAATCATCACACACACCCGCGAACCGCACCTTCGAGTCCAGACCAAGAATATCCTTGCAGAGTTTGTCAAAATCCATATTCGTATTATATAATATAAGAAAGTATCTAATAAATGTCTTGTTACATATAGCAGGTAGTATACTCTGAATAATTCGGACATCTAATTTGAGTTCGTCATTCGGTGGCGTTGGTTAACGTTGGGGATTTAAAAGGCGTGGAAATTAGCGTCATATGGAACCAGCATTGCCTCCGACCAGTTCCTTCATCTGCCATTACTTTGCAACGACTGAACTCTTGCCACATGTGAACAGGAAAAAAACGAAATACATGGATTCTTTCAGACATGAATTACAACATAATAGGATATATTATATATATTTAACACCGAAATAGTCGTAAGGTCCAATGTTATATGCTTTTATATGAGTTTTGTTCATATTATTATGAATCTGAAGATGTTGATACGTGAGTTTGGGGGTGACCATAAGCTGGGGCTATTTACTCGTTTCGCGATTAAGAGAGATAGCAGTATTCAGAATAGCAAGGGGCCTAACATGAATCAGAATCAGTATCCATCGATACCACACGGCTATAGTTGCTATGTGTGCGGTTCAACCTTTGACACGAACCAAGAGAGACTAATGCATCTGGAACAATTTAAGCATACAGATTTGTACAATACTGGTTCTCCTCAAGAAAACGAGGAAATCCGCAGACTTTCTCTTTAGGATCTTACAAAGATTAAGCATCCGGGCAATTCATTGAATCTGAATGAATTGGACCATCTAACAGAAAGCTGAAGAAGAAAGACGCAAAAACCTGTCAGAGAATCCATTTTTCGATCGACCCTAACTAGTTTCGATCGACCCAAACTAGTCTGACTGCCACATTATGTTAGTGAGAAGTAAGTATAGTCCAACGTGCAAGCGTAATTTACCAACCAAAATAAGATTAGGTTGCAGTGCAGAAAACGGTATTGACCTCCCCCCTTTAACCACGAGATATCCTCCATTAGGAATCCAGGTCGTTAGGAATATCGAACGGATTTCCAATCGCATGAGCACTGAATTTGCATCCAAAAGAGAAGACATGACTTATAATCCGTGTTCATGTACAACTACTTAGTGAGCACATGTCTTTTAGCAGGAATTGGAATCTCGATCTTTCTCATATCGCAATTACCGCCATCTCTGAACGCACTGTCATGCTCATACAGTTCACTATCATCATGCGAAAAAGTTACAAGCTATGATTTACGATTATCTTTTGAATACCCTTCAACATGGAATATGTTCGAGACTGAACTTGCTCCTGGTATACTTGGGGATTTTCTAGGTGTTATTTCATTGGATATTTTGAATGGTACAGATGTAAATGAGCGAAGTAGCTATAGTGGGTTAGAAAATCCTGTCATTAATATTATATATTCTAAAAGCCCGTTTCATAATGTGACATTAGAAGAGTACGCAAAAATCCGAACTAAAGATTTCAGAATATTGTTTTCAGATTTAGGTCTACACATTATGAGGAATAACCAATCTCATGGAGGGATAGACGGGATCAAATATTGGATCTTCAAATATTCCTTTTCTATCGATTCTGTCATCGATAGATACGGAATGGAATTATGGATGCTAAGAGGGGACAAAGTCTATGAGATTTCATATATCGCTGACGGCTATCCTGAATATAACAAGAATCTCAAAGAGATAGAGAGTTTAATCAATTCTATGTACTTCATCGATTAGAATTTAGCTTCTTCTTTATAGCCACCTGTAGCTGAACGATTCAATAAAAGAAAAAACTAGCTAAAGCATTGTTTTCTAGTATGATTGCGAATCAGTCTTTGAATGATTTTTCAGCTTTCCATTTTTCGTGCTGCTCCTGAGATATAGAAGCATTTTGATACTGTTGCTGGTAGCAGCCTTTTATTAGCGTCTTTGCTTTGCTTACTGCTGGAATTACATTCATTCCTATATCATGTCTCCAAAAGTCTGCACCCTCGTTCATAGTATCTAGTTCTGCTGTTGCCGGGGGGAGTTATTATCCTCCTGGAGCGTCCACTATTAAATCAGAGAGGACTTAATGATGTGATCAAATTGGGTTAGGGTCTCCATCTTGGTAACGGAATATCACTTCTCATTTGTAACCTCTTAGAATCCCCAAACATGTATTGCATTTACCGTGGTAAAAAGGATTCTTGCACCGATTCATTTCAATCGATTGGTTAAGGTCACAGCGAAATATTATTGCACACCTAGTGCATTGGTGAAAACAGCGGCACTCCCCTGGCTGAGATTGGGCATCAGCACTGTAATTTGGCTCAGGGTTGTGAGCAGTCACTTTAAATTTAGTCCTCATACAGCTTATTTGAAGAATAAGTAACAAATTTACATAAAGTTTACCAGTAATTTTATACAATGGTTACGTTAGGATCCTGCTCGGAATTCGATCAGATTAATCTTCTCAATCTAAAAGCATCATGATACCACATTTGAGTATGGTATTACAAATGTGAGAGTAATATCCCAATAGATTATGAGAATGTCATTGCCTTTTCACAACCATTGGACACTTTTGCATACATGTGTTGTGGTGGGGCCTACGGAGTGTCTGGTCTATTGAAATGCCTATTTCTCCTATTAGGTTACCGGTTGAAGTGTCTTTTGTGAGAGGTTGAGCCGACACCTGCATAGCTGCACTGAGTATAAACAATCCTAACCATGTGCATCGAATTCCTTATTTCTATAATGACTGCTCGCTTCTCTATTATCCTCCCCAACTTTATTAGACTCGATTTCATTTACCACTTGGCGTAAAGCTCCCAAATATTTTGAATGATTCCATCACATTGGTCCTGGTCATATTCCTGAGCAGCATAGTAAAATGATGTCCTACTGCACATTGCGGAAAGGATAAACCGGACCTGGACATAAATTATAATTCCTCCTACTGCCAGCTTTTCCAGAAGTATAAATAAAAGTTTGCAACTGGTATTATTGTAAAAAACGTAGTCCATAATTTTCAATTATAATTCCTCCTACTGCCAGTCCAATTACTGCACCTGACGCAAACATAGTAGTGATTACACCTTGGCCAATTGAAATTTTCTCTCTTGGAAACTTTTCTCTTACTATGCCAAATGCGATAGGAAACATTGACATGCCTATCCCTTGAATTGCTCTAGCTACTATCATAGAAGATATGTTTGTTGCAAATGCAGCTAAACATACGCCTACAGCATAAATTACCATGATACTCAACAAAATTTTCTTTCTTCCGTGTATGTCTGATAGCTTACCAGCTATTGGGGTCATGACTGCTCATTATCACTATGATATATCTCATATGACTATTACTTCTACGACCACTATCACTGCTGCTGATACTACCAACTCATATATTGTATCCTACGCCATTAACTTGCTTGTTCCTTGGGATCTGTTTGCTTGGTGCTTTTGACAGAAAGAAGAGTGAAAGGGCCAGTTAACTACTTACTCTAAATGAATTCTTACTCGTCTCTTACTCTAAATACGTCAAATGCTTTGGCATTGGAATTCACTTACATCCCAACCCAACATTTAGGGCAAAAGATCTGCTTACCAGGATGAGCTTTGGTCTGTGTATGCACTGCATAAACACAGGGCTACATCCCTCGTCACCGAGAAGGATATCTTAATGAAAGGATTATGTTTGAGGTGGAAGAATCTCTACATAGAATAGACCCTAATATATGCCAGTATGCTTATTAAGTACCTTTATCATGGTAATTTAATGCTGACAAAACTTCTGGCAATGGCTGTTCTTATTGTGTTGACAACTACAATGTTCATGGTACAATCTATGACAAGCACGGTGTACGCTATAGGCGCATGCGCAAACGCCTTTGTCTGCGCGTTTGCCTCGTTTGGGTGTGCGTTCGCCTTTGCATTTGGGACATCTGTAACTGCAGGCTGCTGATCATATCAGACAAAGTTTCAATTCAACTTTTTTTTATTGTGATTACCATAAATGTCAACATATTGGTAACGAAGAATGTTCATTGCATTCATCTGATCTGTATAGCAAACATTCCATCAGTGGAGAACACTTCACACGAAGACATTACACGCACACTGTCGTTTGCCGCTCGCCGATCGGATCTGACGCGTTTGTAATCCGCGTGTTACTACGGCCATATTATTGCATGAAGCTGCAACTATACCTGCAAGAGGGAACATTCAGTCACACTTGCAGACAATGGCGAGGACTGTATGAAGTTGTATCAAGACAGTCTCATTAAAAATAAAACCAAAGGGATGGGAGAACGGAAGTCATCAAAATACTCTTCAGCATTTGATGTCGTCATACCCGATTACATGATTTCCAAAAGGAATGGTCTTGAGGTGGCTGAAATTGAATCCCCTTTGGTGGATCACCCCTACGGAGTGATTGGATCTGGTTAGATTCATAAAAAATTACTGGCGGCGTTGCTGTCGGTGCTTACAATACTCCGGGCTCAGTATATCATGGAGGGATAGAGCACATCGAACGGCTTATTAGCAATTAGGCAGGATGGAAAGCCCTCGTCTAAGCTCACTACATTAGAGACCCATTAAATAAATACCGAGTATGGGATATGTATAAGGACTCGTGGAAAGCCAACATTTAATATTAAGAATGTCGACGGAAGCTTAAATGAAATTATCATTTGGTAAACTAATCCCATTTAGGAAGAAAGACGATCAGAAACACATTTGCAAGGTCTGTAAAATGACTTTCCAATCAAAGGATTCACTGGAAAGGCACAAGACCAAGGCAAATCATACCGGCGCAGTCAATTTGTGAATTAAATCACTCATATCGAACGAATTTTAGCTCATCGGATATTGATAAAGGGATACACTTTAGAACTTAGAACTGTCAGTTTTTGTGCCTCCGCAGTTTAGAAATGCTAAAAGCTGCGTGTAAAAAAGTTTTACTAGCCCGATCCTAGTCTAAGGTGGTTTGTGTTTGCATTTAGAGATGCCGACACAAGGGAACTCACGATCAAGCAATTTATTTGCATTTTAAAATACTATCATGCTTGTAGCAGTAGGCCGGTCAGTAGAATATAGACCAAGTGCAGCAAGCGTGGCCTCACCAACCAAGTGCAGGTAGTAGAATATAGACCAAGTGAAGGCTATAACATATAGAAAGGAATATCAAATACTGTGACGGTCATAATCCAATAGGAACTAAATCATGCGCTTTATTTATCTGTTCTTGATGGCGATGAGTGTTCTTCTTTTGCTTTCGGCTGGCCACGTCCTTCTTATGGGTTCCACTTTCGAAGTCAGCGATCCTGGCCCTAATGATTCTATGCTCGCAGAGGTAGAGGAAGGTACTAAGAGTATACCAAACAGTTCAACGGAAAGTGAAATGGATCGAATCCAACATATGTTCAACAATAAATCGATCACAACACTAGACTTAATGCAAGCCTTACTAGAACAACCTCAGAAAACTGGAATTTTAGATCGGATGGCTCAGTGTGGGGCTACTATGCACAATATGACAGAAGAACAATATGAATGCGTTAACGATTTAGCAGCGGGTTTCAAGTGATGTTCTCCTTCAGTTGTGGTTCAATATGTAGCGCTAGTTGCCCACCTTTGCTTTCCGGATTAATTAATGTATAATTTGGATATATGCACTAAATCCGTATGTGTTGGACTATCTACCTACCTAACCCTTATGTGAAGAAATTATCAAAGGGCTAGAACCTGAAGGGATGATTCGAGGGAGCGATAGCTGAAGCACACAAGCGTACTGCGGTTATCGAGCGTGGATTAGAATGCAATACTACCAAATCCAAATAGCCCAGACATGCTTCGTCGACCTGCTTGTCAAGCTATCCGATTTCTGCTTCCACTACTTATTTCTTAAAGAAATGACTCTATGAAAGAGATCAGATGGAAGTCCTAAATCTTATGAGAATAGTGGTAAGCAGAAAACTGATAACCTCCCCCAAGCAAGCAATGCTAAACATACTTATCGTGTTAGAAGGTTCGGGCCTAGCCTTTTACTTTATTCAAGATAGCTCAGTAGCTAAACGTTACATGTGCGCGGTTAACGTCAAAGTTTACCAGAACCAAACTCTACTTCGGGTGTTTTATCCCATCTCTTCAAATTACTGTACTCTCGAGCATATTGCTTTGCTTTCTCCAGACACTCGCTGAGTGTATCTCCCGTTACAGAAAAAGTCAAATGTTCCCTTAGTAAATGATGTTTTATATGAAATTCCTGTGTAATACTTGTCACATAACTCTTAGCCAAGATCTACTATATATCTATTTTTCATTTTAAGCGATTCACTCACCACGGGAATATATCTATCAGATCTATGAAAAGGGCCCCCAGAGGTGTTTTTGGGTTTCTGCCTGTTTCATGAGATGATGGTCAGAATGAATTTCTCTGATTAGTTTGGTTGGTACGTTTCGATCCAGAGTATTCACACTCCCTAGTTCGGGAGCCAATGTGCTACAAATACTGGGTAGAGCACGGAAAATATGGGGAGTCTGCAGTATACAAACTCGTTGCAATGAGCACGAATGGGATCTGAGCAGCATATACCACCGTTTGTAGGGATCATAGGATTCTAAGAGGCAGCTAGATTGCTGTTTTAGATTGCTGTTTCCAATACTCGAGCACATCGTCGACTTCATTGGCGTGACGTGGCTGGCTGGCAGCAGCTGCCCTATGTAAAATAGATCGCCTAACTGTGCCACCTCTATTACAGTTTTTAAGTTCGTGGTATTGGAGAGCGTTAGTGTCAGATCCTTTTTGTATTCGTAGCTAAACGGCGTAAATGACAACAGAAGAATTAATCATAGCAATAGTAAATGCTTTCTTACTTTCATCCCCGTAATATGAACAAGTGATTCTTTGTTCTATGTATTATACAGGGAAGGAACATCCATTTGGTTCATACATCATGGAGCAATATCTCCGCCGGGCTTTGCTATATAATGATCAACAACCTCATCTCCCAATTCACTTCTTATCTTAAATGCAGAATTATCTCCGGGGTTTAGAATTGGGAAATCAGCAGTCGAAGAACTGATTGTTATCAAGGAGTTGTTACTGTCATAGTATTCTACATGTATTGTTGCCGAGTTAATAATAGAGCTGGAATTATTAAGCACTGTGCCATTTACCACTGTAAACAGAGGTCCTTCTGTAAATGAGTGATTTGTAATTTCTAGATACTTCGAATTGGTTGCGTTACCAGGTACAGCTATAATACTACCAAATATTGGGGATACAGACGTAAAGTCGAATATACCTGAAGTGAAAAGCAGCGACGCAACAGTAAAGATTACTGAATGGCCCTTTAACTCCATTTACCTTCTATAACATCAATTACTTTTAATATTTTCGTCTATGACTAGTGAGCGAGTAAACACCAAAGCCATAGGCTGTTCGTGACGTGTCCTCCGGTTCACATATCCTGTATCGGGACAGGACTCTGAACTCTGTGTTAGGGGGATATTATTTTTTCATTTATTTATTTATGTGGCTGTCTAATTTTGCACGAGTTAATATAATTTGTACACCCACTATTTTATAATTCAGATTATTCATATTATTTCAATGAGTACTGTTTTGGAAGAGATTAAGGAGGGTATATTTCACCGGCCTAACGTTACTACTGAACGACACAAATTTGGAAGTATTGAATTTCGTCTAAACAACAAAGAAACTGGACATACAAATGGTGATCATCTAGCTGACTTCCCCCTTTCAACGAAGACTGTAAATGAACTGGTAAATTCTGGCCGTGAATCTCCACATTGTGTTATGCCGCAATCAGGTTGGGTTAGCTATTGGATCGAAAAAGGTGAAGAGGATTTAGCTGCGATAGTTGAATTATACAGATCGAAATATCAACAGCTAAAACCAAATCATCGGCTAAGCAAGAAGAGGAGGTAGAACAAGGAGGGTCTATTTTCAATGACTATACTCATGGTGGGAATGCATGATTCAGTTTTAACCCTCGAGCCCTCAAAGTCAGGCTGGAATGGTCGGGAGTCGCTAAAAGAAACTAATCCACAATGCATAGCTTTCGATCCACTAAACTCGGGCCGCGCATACTGCGCTACGTTTGGAAAGGGCCTGTGGAAAACTGATAATAATGGTCTGACTTGGAGTAATATTGGAAAAGATGTTATTTCCAGTCCTTATGTTATGTCTGTTGCAGTTAGTTCTCTGAATATCGGCAATAAGTTCAACAGAGTCTACGCTGGAACTGAGCCAAGTGTCCTTTATGTTTCAAATGATGGGGGAGACTCCTGGGAAAGAATGAAGGCACTAAATGATTTACCTTCATCCAAATCATGGAGCTTTCCTCCAAGACCATGGACCCACCATGTCAGATGGATTGAACCGGATGCAACAAATCCAGACTATATTTTTGCCGCTATAGAAGCAGGAGCTCTTGTACAAAGCCGCGATGGAGGTAAAACTTGGATGGATCGGAATGAGGAGCAAGGACCATACGATACTCATACTCTGGCCACTCATTCGAAAGCTCCAATGCGTCTGTATTCTTCTGCTGGTGACGGATATTTTGAAAGCTTTGATTACGGAAAAACATGGACCAGCCCCATGAAAGGCTTAAGGCATAATTACCTTTTTGGAATTGCGGTTGATTCCGGTAACCCGGAGGTCGTGATAATATCCGCCTCTAATGGACCCAGCAGATCTTATGTGGCGGAAAACGCGGAGACATTTGTATATAGAAAAGATGCTGACGGCAGGAGATGGGAGACTATCTCAGACGGCCTTCCTGAACCAAGAGGATCCACAATTACGATCTTCGCTTCTAGTGTAAAGTCTCCAGGAGAATTCTATGCTGTTAACAACCGCGGTTTATTTCTCTCAACTGACTCAGGCTGTTCGTGGGAGAAACTCGATACTTCGTGGCCAAAAGAATATCTTCGACAAACCCCATGGGCACTGGCAATCCATGAGAGATAGTTGCTTGGACTAACGTGCCTTATGAGACTTTCAGCCACTGGATAGACATAAATCAAAGCATCTCCACTTATACTACATCTGATGTTGCGACCATCAACCCGCCAGAATAATACTAAACTAACTTGTTTGACCTTGGAGGAGATATGTCCAACTTGGTCAAATAAACTTAAAGCCGGTGTTGATAAGGATGATTTACATACACTCATTCGCAAGCCGGAAATGTGTGTAGTGGGCGAGGCTTGGGGATATACCTCTAGATATTTAGGATATGGCGTGGTATATCTGATTCCATTTATAGGATGTTGGAAATGTATTAAGTATGGTAACAAGATAGGAAAAACTGCTAAGCAGCATAAGGAATTATGTAGAGACTATCTTCAACCCATAATTGATGATTTTGTCGATCACTGGAATGTAAAGCACCATGAAATAACTTTGAAAAAGAATATTGAAAATAATGTGGCGGAATTGAACCCAGTTATAAATTAGCCCAATATTAGAAACTGAATACTATTTTTAATCAAAACTGATTCTTAAAAAACGTCCACTTTTAGTCGTATTAATGTGGTTGGTCCCCTTCCACCTTGTAAATTCCAAATAGAGACAAGGCAAGAAATGATCATCACGATGGGTAAGCGAGAACAATAGCCTATATTAGTGAAGGATGATTATCAAGACTATCACATTTACAAAAGCTGAATGTTCGGCAATATTTCTCGATCAAGAGGACAATCAGCAGCTATTGATTAAAGTTTTAGTTAGCCAGCTCAACTTTCAGTCACATTAGCCAGGAATTTGTAAATGACGTAGCCTGTAACATACTCGTTAGTAGAAGAAGGAATCCAAGTAGCTGTACCCAAAAGAATGTACTCCCCTCTGGGTAAGTCGATTCTGAAAGTACTTGTATTATCCTCAACGGCATCAAGCACTCCAATTGATGTACCATTTGTACTGTATGCAGAAACATCTAAACTATCTGGCGGTAGAGTCAGAGGAGTACCCTTCACCACGAACTGTGCACATGTACCTTTTACTATCTCCAATTTATCTGCAGGAAGTTCTGAAACAACGCTCTCTGGCAATATATTAAGATCACTGAACGTTTCTCCTTCTCTGTATTTAGATTGTGATAATTCTCCTTGAATTATTTTGTCTTCGTAAACCAAAAACATCTTTGGTGGTAGGACATTCTCGTCAAGGGATGGCATAGTAACGTTACTGATCATTGGCTCACAACCCGTGGCAGATGAATCAGTTTCAGTTCCGGTTTCTTGTGCCGATGCAGCTAATGGCAGGAAAGATCCAGTTGTGAATAACGATAAGAAGCAAATAGTTAAGACCACTGCAATTTTCTTTCCCTGATAAAGAATCGCAATTACTTTAGACAAATATCACTTGATTAAATATCAAGTGACATTATATTTGTATCTGTTTAGCCGTATTGGTGTGCTGTATGAGACGTATGAATTCTTCGATGAAATCCAAATTTGCATGAATCGTAAACAACACAACCATGAATCATAATCGATCTTCGTCGCACTCTTAACTCTGCATCATCTGCCCCTGACTGCCACTTAGTTAGCCGATAAGAGGATGAGAGGCTCGCAATCCCTCTGTCCTCTGATCCCTGTTATTATCGTTTTTCCACAAGTTGAATCTAGATTCGACCTTGTTGACGACTCCAACCGCTTCGTCTGATAGCCATTTTGATCACCGGTACAGTCGTCATTCTAGTGTATGGTTGAGCCACGATCGTTTTACGATACATGTTGGCACAGGTCCTAGATTGTCAGCTCTTTTGAGCTTTGATGTTGGGAATTAGCAATTAATGAACCTGCAACAACTAACGATCCTAAATTACTCCACGATGGACGGTTCGTCAGCTACATTAACAAGAATTGAAAACCTTTGAGATAAAAATTTTGTGAAAAGTAGTCAGTTAAGACGGTCAAAAAAGGGGGGTGAGAGATTGACTTTGGTTCGTGGATTAAATTACCTTCCTATACACAGACCACTTGGATTACTTGTCTGACAGCTGTTGTCTACATACTGATTTGCGTTGATGTTTGTTGGTAGTCCGTTTGCATTGTTAAGGTCAATGACATTCTCAAGTACATTA
>JBAUMZ010000062.1:0-3612 GCA_049578985.1 Nitrososphaeraceae archaeon | reverse complement strand
TATGGGACACTGTGCAGACAAGGCAATCAAATATCTATTCAAGCAAAGATTGATAATGCCAAAACCCACTGGTTATGGAAAGCATGTATCTCTGAACCCTAATCAACTTCCTAAAATAGAGGAAATGGTAGGTATAGAAAAGTAAATGCTGAGGAAAAACTTAACTATGCAGAGCCTATGCCTAGGAAAATTTAACTATGCAATTTTGTTAAAGCAGCTTAGCTTCGCTATAAAGTCAGGAATAGAGCAAAGAGATGCTGCAATAAAAATGGGATGAACCACGAAAGGCATGATAACTAATTCATGGAGAAAAGCATTACTCTTCACAAGGGATTCAAATGAGGGTACTCTTAGTGATGATGCATATTACTCCGTTTGCAATGAGATATTGGTACTTATCTCCTTTGCAATTGCATCTATATTCAGATCTAGTATGGTTTCTAATGGTATTGCAGCTACTTGAAGATAATTTGGATATATACTCTCTAATTCGCTCTGGATACTTGCCTTACCCTTTTTCAGTCTTGACTGTATTTGTTGTTCGACTGATGACCTGAATGTATTGATATATTCCAATTGTTCATCTAGTAATGGCAATGGTGAACCAGATTGGCCATGTCCTGGAAACAGAACTTTACCTCGTGGAGGAGCTAATTCCTATTTCTGGTCCCCAATTTCTTGAACTGACGGTGTATAGGAAAAATGAGCCTATGTAAGATTCTTTTTGCGGTTATGGACTGTTTATGAGATAAGAATTGCAGATTAAGAGCGGTATAGACGTCTCCGATCATCAATCGATATCTGGCTCTAGCATATGCGCCCTCTTCGCTTCTCACAGGAATTTCAATTTCAATCTACGTATATCTGAATATCGTGCAAATATGCCACGAAGCTCTTCATTGCAACTTACTCTAGTTCTTTGCTTATGATGGTTTACATCATTAAAACTACACTATCTTAAATAATATTTAATCAAATTCATCTGATATTAAGATAATATGATAATATGTTATAATCTCTCTGGTTTAGAAGCAAAATTATTGTTACTTATTTAGATGAAGGAACAAACACCTGTACATTATTATTGCTAGTATCTGATACGTATACTCTTCCAGATGCACTATCTATGGCAAGACCTTCTGGTGTAGAGAATTGGCCATCGTCTTCTCCTTCTTCACCCCATTGAGTGATGAATATACCAAGATTATCGCAAACATTTGGTATTAACCCTGAAAATCCTAGCGTTATTACTCCTTCTGCGGATGTAGTCAAAGATAGGCTTAAACAGTTGATGCATGAGATAGAAGCTCTAGAGTCATTAATTACTAGAGCCATTCCTCCCGAGCTAAGGGAGTTTGATGAGGACAGAACTTTAAAGCTAGCTTACTTGACAAATATTGAGGGAGATTTTGACAAGGCATTATCTTTGTACGACTCAATTATTAAAAAAGACAAGAGTAACGCAAGAGCCTTAAACGGGAAGGCAGTGATACTCGATAAATTAGGAGAATATAATAAAGCAGTTGAGGAGTTTGATAAAGCGATAAAATATTCGGATAACGCTCTTATTCCTTTAGTCAATAAAGGCCTAACCCTAAAAAAGCAGAAAAAAGAAGACGAGGCTCAACAATGCTTCAGAGAAGCAATAGAGATAGAACCAGAGAACGAGGATATCGATCAAATGATAAACAAAGCCATCGCATTCTATAAACTTGCTAAATTTCAAGAAGCGATTATCCTATATAATAAAATACTGCAACTCGACGAAGATAATCCTCGTGCTTTGGTAAACCTTGGGAATGTCTATGAGTACTCTTGATAGACAGTTCTCTCAACACTGTCGTGTATCGTTCTTCGACAAGATACTCTGCAAGGAGAGCTTTTGCTTCTAATCTGTTACCGTCATCATCTCTCCTTTTATTTCCTCCAGAACACATCTTAGAGAGCAAGTCAACTAGATCAGAACAGAACGGATTGAGATCGATATCTGATTTTCCGTAATCAGTATATTGTAATTTAGGACACCATAAATTAACTAAAATTATGCTCCTTTCCTTTTTAGGTTTGCAATCTCTATAAGAATATCCACACTCTTACAACGCGCTCAAAGAATGGATGGACTTCAGAGCTTCTTACGGGGAGAGGATAGACGCTAACTCTTAGCTTATGCGTGACTTGTGGCAAACAACAAACATGAACTATGGTGCAAGATGGGGATTACTGCAGAGAATGCAACACCAATCGAGCTGCCTAGGGAGCAAGTCAAATGGTCTATGATCTTTGACTCGACAACATTCTGCTTCGTATCAAGCAGTGTCCGAAGGTCGGGTGCCAACTAATGTATACGGACCATGGAGGCTACTGTCATGACAGTAATGTTTTATTAGCTGTATATGTATAATATATGTTGTGGCAGAAAAAGGCTTTAAAGTCTTAACCGTTAAAGAAAAATACTACAAAAAAGTGAGAGACTACTACAGAAATATTTTAGAAGAAGAGATAGACGCAGAGAAATTCATTAATGAATCAAGGCTATTTCAAGAAAATATCAAGAATAATAAGATTGCAAAACTTGACCCATTGAAAATAAAACAACTTTGGAAGTAAATGAAATATCCTTAACGTCATCACTTTATAGTTTAACTAGTGTATCATGATCACTATTGATAGCAATATTTGGATCTATTACCTGGATAAAACATTAAACGAACATAAATATGTAAATGATCCAGTCGAACAAGTCATAAGAAATGAAGAAATCTTGACCAGCACTATCATATGGCTTGAAGTATCACATTATCTTTACAAGATATCTTCGATTCCAAAACAGAAGATTGAGAGTACTCTAAGAAGACTCGTTAGACTATCAAGTATGAGGGTTATAGATTTTGATATGGAACTATACTTTGAAACAATAAGATTACTTGGCGAATTCAGGCACAATGGTACTTTTTCTCTAGGCGGTAGAGATGCCAGTATAGTTGCAATGATGAAAAGGCAGAAAGTTAATACAATATTAACTCATGATAGGGATTTTAAGAAATTGGAGGATAAAGGAATAATTAAGATCCTCGATCCTATTCTCTTACGAAAAGAATGAGTAGAACATTTTTGTATCCTATACGTAAGTCACTCCCTCAGGTGACCGGGTTTCGGGGAGAAAAACGTGTTATCTTTCCCTTGATAATCCTGCTGCTGGTTGATCAGAAGCATTAGGACAAAATAAACCACCAACAACTGAGGTCGAAATTTGTATTCGGAGAACACAACACCGGTCCCCTCATAATAAAACATGTTTGATAACCAAAACCAAATCTAACCAAAACCAAACCTAAGCATAATGGACATTGCAGAACATGTTGGCAGAATAAAGGAAGGTCGCGAATTAGTAGTATCATTACGTAAGCGCATAGATTACATAATGGGAAAATCTGTAGTCAGAGTGAAAACAAATAACCAGATGTACAGACCCAAAGTATTATGCATAGAATGGATTGATCCTCTATTTAGCGCAGGCCATTGGATACCTCAGATGGTGGAGATTGCTGGTGGCATCAACGGTATAAGCTCACGAGGAAGTCCATCCAGACGTATATCGATGGAGGAAATAAT
>JBAUMZ010000061.1:0-5660 GCA_049578985.1 Nitrososphaeraceae archaeon | reverse complement strand
TATGGGACACTGTGCAGACAAGGCAATCAAATATCTATTCAAGCAAAGATTGATAATGCCAAAACCCACTGGTTATGGAAAGCATGTATCTCTGAACCCTAATCAACTTCCTAAAATAGAGGAAATGTTAGGTATAGAAAAGTAAATGCTGAGAATATGAGCACCAAAGTTAATAGGAAATGGTTGATAAGGGAACTCGATTCGTTACTTAAGGAGAACCTAGATTGTGTATATTATCTTCTTGGTCAAAAACTGAGGGAAGATGATGCGCGAGTCACATTTTATAAGCATATTAATATAGTTTTGAGTTCTGCTATTATATCATTAATATTTGTAGACAAACATTTGGATACGCCCAATTGGCTAAATTGTATTCGCGCCGAGTATAGTCTTTCGGACAGAAGAGCCATACGATATAGGGAACTCAATTATTATTATCAAACGACTGTTAATTGCACATTCATTCATTTATTCAATGCATTTGAGCATGCTATTAGACGAATCTGTGAGAAATATGACAATAGATTATATGAAAGCAAGAAAGGCAGTATCGGTCTTTTATGCAAGAAACTCTTTAGGCAATTAGAACTGAACAACAAGGACGAGTTTATCGATCTTATTACATATCTACGCAATTCATTGCACAACAATGGTCTATACATGCCGTTACGAGATCTGGAAAATAAGGAAATTGAATGGAATGGTACTATCTTTAGTTTTATAGTAAATCAACCTATCAAGTCTGATCTGTGGCGCTCTCTTATTCCCATCTGTAAAGAGACTATGTGCCTCTTTAATGAAATTATTAGCACTAAGACTATCGAAGAAATTAGCGAGTTTCCTGACTATACTGAGCCGGTCGTTAGTACTTAGCCTCCTATAGCGCGTCCACGAGTTTTGTATACTCAGCATATGCTTTCTATTGCAACGCTATTTGGACCAAGATTAGTGTACTACTGATTTTTTTTGCTCCCTTTTGCAGCACTATAGATCTAGTAAGATAAGAAAGTACTTTGAAGAGCAGTGGACGTCGTGTTAGTCTGCGACGGCGATTGCTCCCTTTTGTACGTGGATTGTCCAATTAGGTTCAAGTTACATTAACATCTAGGCAAGTAATATTGAAGGATAGGTGCACCATGTCTCTATCTGGTATGACTATAGCCGTGACTGGGAGCCGGAGAGCGTACGAACTCTCTCATATTATAAGATCGTTTGGAGGTAAACCTTACGTTGCATCGACGATAGGGATTGAAATAACCGAACGCTCAACAGATGAAGGAAAAAAGTTCATTTTGAAAATTCTCAGAGATGAATTTGATTATGTCGTTTTTATGACCGGACCTGGAATTTACTCGATCATGAACATAGCTGAAAGATTAGGAATACAGAAACAGCTTATTAACACATTGAACAGAACTTTAATAGTATGCAGAAGCGAAAAACCAGCAGCAGCATTACTCCGTTTTGGAGTTAATGTACATTTTATCCTACCAAACGAAAACACTGCGGAAGGTATTCTTAAGTTGTTTTTAGAACGCGATCTGCAAAACAAGAAGATTGCAGTACTGTGGCATGGTTCATATTCTGGTAAATTGGGTGATGAGCTGCAAAGAAACGGAGCTAAAGTTTTTGAATCATTCGTATATACATATTCTGAAAGACTTGACACAACTGGAGCAGATATACTCCAAAAAATGGGTTTTAAATACGAGATTCCAATCGAGCAGAACGTTATTAGGCTAATAGAAGATGTAACTCAAGGAACAATTGATGCCGTGACTTTCACTAGTCCTCCATCAGCTCGTGAATTATTCATAGTAGCGTCTAGGAATAACTTAGATCATTTGTTACGAAACGGACTTAATAATAAAACTATAGTAGTTGCCATTGGGCCGTCAACAAAAAAAATTCTAGAAGAGAATAGGGTATCAGTCGATGTCATGCCTAGATTATACAAAATGGGACCTATGATTAGTGCATTAAGCGAATTCGTTCAGCATAAGGTGAAATGACAAAATACATCTCCTCAGGCTGATCTTGCCTGATCTACGGCAGGAAGAATAAAAACACGTAGCACATTTTCGACAGCGCCAAGAAATCTGTGTTGAAATATTATGTTTCAATATCACAATTGATGGTCATAATTCTAGCTAGCTACTAATGTGTTTTCTCAGGTTTATGAGGAGCACGATTTTATCACAGAGAGGAGAGAGATAGAGAGAGATAGAGAATCCTTCAGATTTTTCCTATTATATAATGGATGATGTATATGTCATGAAAGATCCAGTTACAATTGAAGCTGCTTCATGGCCAGACGACGACAAAGAGATGGTGGAGTTTTCAGTTATTGGAGATGAAACAGGAGTTAGGTGATGATTGAAAGTCACTTCCGTTTTCATAGAAATCAGATCATTTGGATGCTTTTTGTTAACGGAACGAGATTTATTCGATGCGGGATGCTTTTGTATACATCCAGCCCCAAGAAAAGTTCATTTAGATCTTACGGGATCTGCTAACAGCCGTGCGAGTGTTCGGGTGATTGGTTGATTGGTAATTACTTCTACGAAAAGGTATTGAGCGACGGGATTAATTTCAAGGAAATAATGTTCACCCTTCTTATTCGTGCGCATATCAATTGCAGCGTATCTTAGTCCTACTATGGAGATGAGCCTTCGTATTTTTTGTTCTATATCTTGAGGTAGTTCATAGGGTTCAGCTTCGCAAATAGCATCCTTCCGAATATCTACTCTACCATCTGGTTTGCTGGAAGTGAGCTTGGCTGAAAAGATATCCTTTCCTACTATCGTAATTCGAATATCGAAACCTGGTTCTATGAATTGTTGAAAAATTACTGGGCTGTGGCGAAGCAGATGTAAGTTATCTAACTCTGTGGGTTTTAGCAGCGTTGTCCCAGTTACAAAATTGGTAGTTTCTCGAAAGATCTTATATATGGTACCTTCGGATTGTGAGTCAATGAAGTCGCGAGCAACATTCGGATCATTAGTCGCACATGTAGAGGGAACTTTAAGATCGCAGCGCTGTGCTATGTGTAACTGAAACAGTTTCCTATCGGCAGCTAGAATACGAAAAGGAGGATCTATTACTCGGTCTCCGAGAATTTCAAAAAATCCTTGTATAGCATGTTGGCAATTTACTTCACAGAATCTTTGAACTTTAGGATCAACTATACTTTTTTCGAAGGAGAATTTTTGCGGCCTACGCCACCAAACTCCTGCAATTTGTTCCTCCTTTAGTGTTCCAAATCCTGGGATGACAAGACTCGACCCATGTTCATTGTGATATGTCATTTGTGCACTTAAAGGAAAATCGTGAAAATCAAACAGGACAGGATCGGCTAGATTCTCTTTCCTAAGCCATTGTGATATTACGTTACTATGTTCGTCGTCACTAGAAGAAACAATCAATACCTTATCTCTAACCATTATAAAAACACCCGAACCCTAGAAAATCCCAATTTTTAGAATATTTTTATCATCAGACCCCAGCCATTGTGGTAATGTGGGTGATGATGAATGATTTATAGCGCGGCTAGGGACGTCGAATCCTTCCTAATGGTCTAGAAAGGTATTTCGAGCATACTTGATCAGGTACTATCTGATTTAATTTCGCCCACCTATTAACACGTTTTTGTAGAACCTCGGCATGCTACAGAAGCTATGTGGCGCAAATGAAAAAATCAAATGTCCTATACCAAAACGTCCTAAAAACTACAAGGGACCATATAAATAGTATCTAACTTAAGATATGCAGGCTAATAACATGAGAAATAGATTATGAAAACATCTGATTTGTTAGTCAAATGCCTTGAAGCTGAGGGGGTGGAATACGTCTTTGGTTTACCAGGTGAAGAAACTGCAGACCTTATGATATCTCTGTTAAATTCAACTACCAAATTCATCCTAACTAGACACGAACAGTCAGCTGCATTCATGGCAGATGTTTACGGAAGGTTAACAGGTAGGGTTGGAGTCTGTCTAGCCACACTAGGTCCAGGAGCTACTAATCTTACAACTGGTATAGCGAGTGCTAACATGGATAGATCGAGAGTATTAGCGATCACTGGGCAAATTAATTCTAATATGTTACACAAGGAATCGCACCAGAATATGGATGTGATAACTATGTTCAAACCGATAACAAAATGGAATCAATCAATCCGTAATGGAGACTATATTCCAGAGATCATTAGGCGAGCATTTAAAATAGCAAAGGAAGAAAAAACAGGGGCGACACACATTGAATTACCACAGGATGTAGCAAAGCACCAGTCTAGAATAAAGCCTATTGAAAAAAAAGAAGAACATGTTCTGCGTTCGCATCCAAATAGAAGTCTAATATTGAAGGCAGTAAAACTAATTCTTCAAGCTGAAAAACCGCTTGTCTTGGTAGGCAATGGTTGTATTCGAGGAAATGCAAGCTTCCACGTCAGGAAATTCGTTGAAAAAACTGGAATATCATCTGTGAATACATTCATGGCAAAGGGTGTGATATCCGATAGATGGGAAAGACATCTTCGAACTATTGGTATCAAAGATGCAGATCATGCATTGATAGCAATGAAGGAAGCAGACCTGGTCATTGCAATAGGTTATGACCTTGTAGAATATAATCCTAGATTCTGGAATAACGATCTAACTAAAAAGATTATCCACATAGACTTTACTCCGGCAGAAGTAGATACGTATTATCCACCAGACGTCGAGATTGCAGCAGATATAGGATTAGCGATAAATTCTATGTTAACCGAATTGAAAAGAGAACCAAGATCCAAAGATACTACTGTGAATTACTATGTTTGTAAAGATATTCCAGAGACTTTTAAAAGAATAAAAAAAGAGATAGACGAGCGAGTTCAAAGACATGTCGATGATCTTGGTTATCCTATCAGGCCTGAGAGATTGATTGCAGATGTTAGAAGAGCGTTAGATGACCGGGATATACTTATCTCAGATGTTGGTGCTCACAAATTATGGATAGCAAAAGTCTACGAAGCATATCATCCAAATACTTGTATTATCTCAAATGGATTTGCTTCAATGGGTTTTGCACTCCCTGGTGCGATTGCGGCACAGCTTGCTTTTCCTAAGAGAAAAATTGTTGCTATGTGCGGTGACGGAGGTTTTCTAATGAATGTTCAAGAGCTTGAGACAGCTGTTCGCCTCAGATTGCCTATAATAATTGTGATCTGGTGTGATAGGGAGTATGGGGTGATTTCTTTAAAGCAAATTGAGGAGTTTGGAAAGAAGGCCTTTACAGAGTTTAACAATCCTGATTTTGTAAAGTTAGCAAGTAGCTTTGGAGCAATAGGTTATACCGTAAAATCAGTGAACGAATTTTCAGATTGCTTAAAAAAAGCCAAAAAGTCAAAAGATGTTCCTGTTGTAATCTCTGCGGATGTCGATTATTCTAGGAATAGAATATTGCTGGATGACAATTTTCTGGGATAATTTTGTATGTTGATACTGGTTTGTTGCAGCACAAAGCCCTTGTTGTGTGAAGAATGTGGACATTGTACTACATTATATGCTTAAAGATTTAACTCACAGGACTTTTAATCAGCTGTACAATATGGATACTCAGGCTTTACAAAACCATCTGCATCAGAGATCTCCAATCGTTTTACAGAAGACTGGATCATT
>JBAUMZ010000060.1:0-45474 GCA_049578985.1 Nitrososphaeraceae archaeon | reverse complement strand
TACCACTTGCAATATTATTGATGAGAATTAATCATAGATAGCTCTTTCCATCTGTTATTACCTGTTACCGTCTCGACGCCTATTGCTACAGACTAAGATAATCTGTTATTTTGTGCCGTCTTATACCCATAGGCACATCTTCTTGCTTGAGATATGGTGAATTAAGACACGCTATTGCTGGCGAAAATGGAAAAACTAGCTTTTCAGCTGGGCTAATATTGCTCAGCACATTATCGAACGTCTCTCCATTATTTGTTGATATTCTATATAAGATCGCGTTTGGATAATCAGCTGCACTATCTGCCCACACAATATACACATTACTACAGCAATATCCGGTACCTGTGAATTTCCAGAATTATTACTCAGGTTCGCTGCTGGGCTAGAGAATGTGTTTCCACCATCCTCGAGTAGGAAATATAGCGTAAAGCGTCATATACAGAATCTTCATGATGGTTATTCAAACATCGTTTCATTCATCGATTATGTCGCTGGTAGGCGAACAGGCGTGTATTATCCGAATCCGATCCCGAGTTATCTGACTAGGCAGTTTGTCCAATCTCAGGCTACTCCTACGTCTAGGCCTGTAGACATTATGAAAGAAGAGTTGTTTAGATCCGCACTTAGAAAGCGGTTCGGTTGACAGATTCGGAATCATGACCCTAACTACACGTTCAGATCATGTTATAATGGTTAACCTTCAGGATCCAATTAGTTGCGGTATCATTAAATGTTGAATTACTATCTATTACTAGTATGGATTGGCCTCCACCTGTGGGTTCAAATCAGTCCATTGCATTATTGATACTAAATTGGTTGATATTTCCTGTATCAAAGGCGCTTAATGTTTGTAACACAGTCCCGAACTGTATCAATCCAAAATTGCTAGTAGTGCCTAGTGTATTAATGATACCTGCATCTGGTGAGTTGGGATTGAACCCCAGTACTGTGGGGGGCTGTACTACGTTTCCAGACAATATTCCTGGCGTGGGGAGCTGGCCAGACAATATACCTGGTGTATCCAAGGGAAACCCAAGCACCGCCGAGTTGGGCGACAAGAATGAGAATTCGAATGGGTTAAAAGCTGCGATTCCATTAAATGGTTCCAGAATTTGCGCACTGACTGTATTAGAGTTTGCAAGTGCTGTTGTACCAATGAGCATTACTGTCATCGCTGCTACTACTATGAACAGATACCTGCTTTTCATTTAGCTGCAAAAACGAGGATAGTTTTTATCTGCATTGTGTAGAAATAGGCTTTCACTTATATCTGAAAAATTTTCTAGATCACTGTAGAATTTGAATCCCGAAGATTCATCATTTCTGCTTCTACTACTTTGTCGTTAACTTGAATATATCATTATCATATTGGCACTATTAATATACTCTCTAGCTTCTTGAGTTAAATTTTTCACTATAGGCTGACCAACATCCAGAATGGTTTCGAATCCGCTAATCATTCCTGTCGAGAAGCTCTTCCATCCTAGTCCAATAAATGCCAGAATAACCATGATTATGAGTAGGAGGGTAAACAGACCCATTGTTTATTATGTAATCACTTTGCTGAGCTTTAAGGTTCAGTAACTAATTTTATATAAAATTATACTGGAAAATAGTTTATTTCCCAGAGTTAGCTCTGCTTCGAATTCATTAAAGACTTTAAATGTTCGATGAGTTTGTGCTGTGTCAATAATAAAGCCATAATTAAAGTCTCTGTTGGAAATGGATGTACTTGTGCTTGGCTATTCATTGCAACGGAGTATTTGTAGCAATCATCAAGTAGCTTTGTAAATATGGCTTTATCCTCGTCTGATGGAAGATTATCTATGAAGCCTCTCCAACTTTCAATCTCTTTTGTAAGAACGTCCTCATCTGGAAATAAACTCATTGGCTGATTAACATACTCTCCAAAATCATTTTATAATTCCATTTTTGCCGATTCAATATCTCTTTCCCGCTGCTGGTAAAGCTCATCCCACCAATGATATGACTTTTTTCTATCAAATCCAAATACTAACCGACTAAATCCAAATACCGCTAAAACTGCCTCAGCTGAATCGAGCAACATTTCAAGATATTTCTGTTTGTCGTACACTTCAGAAGACATGAGCTTGGCAGGGGCTATTCTCTGCAGCGGATCAATATGATTTGAATTAGTATAGATGTACTGTATATTATCTCCCCGGTTAGTAACTAATCCTGATAAGTTTAATTTAATAGCCGCGGCCACATGAGGGAATAGACTTGTATATTTTTCTATGTTTTGTCGTAGCAACTTGGAGATTACCAGATCAGTTATCGGTACCTCACCATTCATGATTTTATCAATACTTTGAGTGATATACAATAATGCATTTCCATATCCTGTAGTTAAAACATCTCCAGAGCTCTTGCAATCAAATAACTTTGAAAGCAATGTCATTTGAAACTCTTTTATAAATGTCGGAGAATCATGTCTTCTGGTGTCGATGCCTCGAGCAATTAATTGGCTGTTGTACGTAAGCCCATAGTAATGCTTCCGTGCTTCTAATTTTTCATCGGCTTCTACGTAAAGCAGTACCAGAAATTTATAATGATATTCCAAAGTCATATCCAGCCCAGTTTCTCTAATAAGTTCATTCATCACCTTTTCGTAATCACTTCTAGTCGCATTTTTTCTCTTTAGAAATACTGCATCCGTATCCGCGTAGATCACATCAAAACCTGCGGCCTGTACAATATCTTTAGTTTTCAGTAACATCTGACGTGAAAGTTTGTTTATCTCTTCGAAGACATACACGTTACCATATCTGTTCCAGATAGAACCGGACGTACCATACAGACATACTAGTATTTGTTTTAGTGTTTCTGAGCACTCCTCACAATAATTATATAATAAGGTGTTAGGTTCGAGCTCTTCTCTAAGTCGTTTTTTAAGATAAACACGTCGAGCAACAATTTCTCCCATAGTCGAGGGGAGTAATGGTGACACTTGATTTTCCGTAGGTCTGGACTCTAATTCTGAGTCCCTATTAGAATGGTCGACTAAAGTCTCATAACTAATATTATGTCTTAAGACGAGGTTTGCGTACTCATCATTAAAGTCCAGGACTGCGACATTTTCGTGTAAACCGATCTCCGGAGATATTATTAAACCAGCTTTATCATTTGCGACTACATCGTCTAAGGTTCTAATATGTTCATGGTGTTTTGATACTGTACTCAATCTTGCTGGAATAACAAATTCCCTTTGTAGTAATTCAAATGTAATTCTACTGTCGATCACCCTCATCATTCCGTATCTTGAAACAAATCTAAGTGGCAAATAACTAAATCTTGATTTTTCTATTAACTGGGAAAGATGAATATCATGTATCATACTCTTATTAATAAAAATGATAACTTTCTGCTTAGACCATTCTTCAAATGATTTGTCATTGGAAAAAGAGAGCTTACCCTGATCTCCACAGAATATAACAATATCAGGATTCTGTTGAGTAATATGTGATATGAATGCCGGGTCAGAAAGACCATTAAACACTATAGTTTCAGTTTGCGCATCTGTTCTCACGGAGACCTTTAATGGGTCATTTTTGTCATTGATAACTTCGTTCAAGAGTTCAACATACATGGTTGAGAATGGAGGCGGGGCTATCTCATTACTATCATCAACTCGGGTTATTGATAGCAGCAATTCTGTATCATCATCAAACTTTATCTCGACTTTGCTAGTTGGTGGAATCTTTAGTTGAGTATAAATGAATTGCATTATATCAGAAATGTCAATATTATATAATGACTTTACTCGTGAATCCTGACCCAATTTCTGAATGAGTACTTTAAAGTCCTGTCGGTCATAATATTCAAGACTTATTCCAATCAAACCTGTCTTGGTCTTATCTTGTAGATCAATGTATTTTTCATTCCAGAATATTCGCTTTATTAGATGATCACATCTAGATAGCTGTTGAAAAAGATCTTGGCCGGCTTGTTCAGATTTTGGTAATATGTAAAGATGATACTCTTGTAGTCTCTTTTTGAACTGAATGACTTTGCCGCTTTGCAATTTTATGAGTAAAACTATGTCATCGGTATTAGGGTGGTGTAAAACGTCTAGGAGCCAGCCCTCTGCAGTACGAATAGTCATCTTCTGTGATTTGGTAGGTTAGGCTCTCTCGAATCCTCTTTCAGTTTATCCATGATGATCTTCACAGTATTCTCAAGTTCGACAATTCTGTTATAGAGTTGATTTATCTTCACATCTTTATCTTTCAGCTCCCTCGACATTGCAGCTGTTAATTTTCTGTTATGTATAGAAGCGACAAGATTGAGTTTATCACAAACCGTTGGCAGTGTTGAATTACCCATCGCAGCTTGTTCTCTATTCCATGCATCTTTTAGCATTAGATCGAATGCACTCTTGTGGCCAAGATCGACCATAGCGGCTTGTAGTTCTGATTTCAGCTCGGCTATGGTCTCTTCATATAATTGTCGAAATGATGGAGTTATTCTACCCATATGTCATCAATCAAAAATGAACAGCATCGGATTCTTTCTCTTCCCGATTCTCTTCGCATAAATATTTGCAGATTTAGGAGTCAGTTGGTACGGGTGTTTAGTCATTGTGGCCCTATACGAGACAGATGAACCACCACCGGTATCGCTAGAAGTTGTATAGTAGTAGTAACTGTTATTTAGATTTGGTTTCAAATTTACAATTACGTTAACGAGATGTTTGAGATATGTACCGCCAATTGGTTTGGGTATAATACCACTGCTAGAAGTATTACAGAACCCAGTTGCTACCATTGTTACACTATTTTTGACACAAGTCTGGTACAGAACGCTTAGGAAGTTTTTCAATTTACTATTATCATCACTCCCATTCGATGTACCATGACTAGTTTTATTGCTCATAACAATGAATTTTGTAAGATCTCTGATCGCCAGAAGTTTGATGTCTGGGTTTGACTCTATCTTCTCAACTATCTCTTGTGCGATAGTAACCTGATGTTCCAAATTATAAGCTGTCTGAATATACAGGTTTTTGAATACAATCTTTGGTTCTATTCCAGCATATTTGGATGCGATAGCTATCTTTTCAGGGTTTAATAGCTGATGTTTATTTTTGTCCATATGATAGTCGATATTGTTAAAGAATAAAGCTCTTGATTCAAAGCCATGTTTTTTACTGTTTTTTGGTAAGATACAACCTATCAATAATCTGTTTAGCAGAGAATCGAGAACTAACTGGTTCTCGGGTGTGCTATAAAATAGGTAGAATAAACCTTCTTGCATCCCATCTATTAGTGAATCAAGCTCTGCTGAACCAGTGGACATCTTTTGTATAGTATTCTGCCGGTCTAGCAGATCTAGAGCGCATTTCATTGCAGAAAAATAGACCTGTGACGTAGCACCAGACAAATTAGCCAATTGTGACATGCCTATCACTAAGATATATGAACTTGATTAGGGAAAAACCAAAGCTCATCATGCACGTACATGATTGAGCCCTTAGCATGAACATTTCTCCCATAAAGTTTCTGTCTCGTATCATCTAGTATTTGTCGTTGCATGTTCTCTCTATCATTAGCTCTATCAATATCGCTAACTCTCTGGATCTGTATATCGTCTCCAATCTTCAAATCTTTTAGTGCTCTTTTTATGACGTCATACACTCTCGGAATAAGCCTAGATCGTTTGTAGTCGATGAATTTATGAACTGAAGCTGGAATATACAGTGATTCATTTCCAAAATAACACATGCTTGCAGGGTAAGTGAATATATTCTCTGAATTCAGCATCTTAATCTTAAGCAGTGGGATTTCATCAGGTGAAATATCTATGCCATAAACCTGCTTCCAGAATTCTACCAGATTTCGATTATCACGCTCTGACACAATCTGATTACACGCTTTTTTAGATATTACGTCAACTATGCAGCCAAAATGCCCAGTAGGTGCTACTATGACTTTATTCCTATAGTTTAGTAACATACGAATGACCGCATTAGCTGTAGCTCCGGCTTCTCTTCTCATTCTAATGTAATCGATTACACTTTCCCGAACGTAGGCATGTGGACTTAGTTCTACTGTGAGCTGCAGCTTATGTCGGTATGGTTGTTGTGTATCAACTCTCATATCGACAGAAAATCCCAAGAATAGTTTGGCTCTTTCACATCTGTAAAGTGAAATCGGATCTTCCAGCATATAGATCCCATGCCTCATTCTCTTCTCTGTAATATTCTGGATACTCATAGAAATCGCTCGTTCAACTAATCTCCTGATGATTTTAATGTCTTCCATGGAATCAGCTACATTGGCGTCAAGTCGTCTAACATTTAGTTCTGCAAATTTAGATTTTAGCTCGGTATCATTTGTCGGGAAATAGATTAGATTTCTACCATCTGATACTATCAGCTTGTTAGATCTAGTGTAGAGTGATGGTGAGACATTCTCAGGTAGAACTGCTTCCATTACGTTGAATGTAGATGGAACTTCTATGCTGAGAGTCGAGATAGAATTGTTATTAAGCTGAGTTTCACCCGCTTGACTATTATTTAATGAGGTACGTAGGATGAGTTGGCTCAAGTTTCGCTGTAGCACTTTGGCTGCAAGATCTTTTGTCAGGATCATCTTTATTGTGCCTGAACCATCATATAGTTTACATGATATTCTAAGATCCCATGCATATCCCATACCGCATTCATTTGGGCATTTAGTACTGTCATACAGAATCAGCGATCTGCATTTATTACATCGTTTGATTAAGCCGGATGTATTATGAATGGTTGAAACCGTTCCATTCAAATAAATATGTCTAACCGGCCTATGGATAGCTCCAATCTTCGGGATCCACGTAAATTCACGAATATCATCAACATTTTTGGGTTCTAATTTTGTGAATTCTGTTATTACCAATAATAAAGATCTATCCGGGAATTCATGAACGTACGCCGAGTGAATTTTATACACCGAATCTCGAATCAGTGGGTATGAAATCTTATGACTGACAAATGGTGCTTTAAATGTAGAATCTTCGAGCACACCAGTGAAAACTACTTTTTCTCCGAGAGCATCGTGTCTTTCGGCTGTCCTAAGATATACTATTCTTGCTGTTGTAGAAATATATTTTCCTGGTTCAAGTTCTGATAGCGTAACGAATGGAGTAGGCTCACGTAAAGCTGGTGGAGCTGGAAGAGAGTGCGGGTCAGGGTATAAATCGCTCAGTATTATCGCATTGGAACGACCTGTGCCATTATCAACCCTGTTATGCTGTAGGGCTTCTACCAAGCCGAATTGCTCTCCTCTTCTGTTTTATAGGAATTAGCGTCCTGAATTCCACTTTCTGATATTGTGAACTTTACTCTTTGATGTGGTTGACACGGCGAGTCTTCCATTGTAGCCACCCTATTTTTACCCGATTTTCTGAGAAAAACTCGATATGTGGAACCATGAGCAACTACATTCCCTCCTGCTGCTTTCATATATTCAAATCCAGGATGTGAAATGTCGGCATAAGATACGACCTGATTAGTTATCACAATTGCTATGTCATAAACATCCGCATATCGTCGAAGCTTGTTTAACATTTTTCCTAATCGTTGTTGTCTATCCGCAAGTGTTCCTCGACCTGAGAACTCGGCTCGATGTAGAGATATTATACTATCTACGATAACAAGTTTGGTATTGTATTGCTCTATAAACTTGGGAAGATCGTCAATAAGAACTTCTAACTGCTCGCTCGAATACACATTGCAATGATAGATTCTCTTAAGTATATCTTCAGGATCTAGATTCTTTTGTTCGGCGATCTGGTGGACACGATTGGCCCGGAATGTATTCTCAGTGTCTATGAAGATGATGCGTGCCGGTGCTCTTTGTGTCATGCGTATATCTAATCTATCATTTTCCAGTAATGTTATAGCAGCTGCACAAAGTGCTTGGCATATCTGTGATTTGCCTGAGCCGAATTCACCTGCAATTTCTGTAATAGCCTGAGTTTCAAACCCCCCGTTTAGGAACGCATCAAATTTTTCTGAGCCAGTTGCATGCCGTGTAATCTTATTTCGCTTTTCTAACAAATCATCTGCAGTCATAAATTCTTTTGATAGAGTATCGTTCTCTGTCAAAATCTTTCTGGCATTTGCAATGAGTCTAGCAGCTGATTCGACATCAATGAATGTATCACCTATCTCCATTGCTAGTTCAGGTGGACTCTGAACTGCTAGTTGATAAACCGAAGTGATTTTGAGCTTTATCAACTTATCAACCGTATCACTAGCAATATCTGGGATATCTTGGATTGCAACTTCTTTAATATGATTAGGCATATGCTAGATTCTTGTTAACTATTTTAGACTCATTGTTAATATTCACTGAAGCCAGCCATAGGTAGGGGGAGAGACCCTGTCGCTAGAGTCAGCTGGTATATAATAATCATTTTTGATAATTATTCGATATGACAAAGCACAGCCGCAGCCACACCAAACTCGTTCCGCAGAGCATGAGCCAGCAGGATAAGAGTCTCGAAGTTATGGAAGAGTCTAATCTACCGGAGCAAAAAGAAGAGCCAGTGTTGCCTGAGCTAGACATGGGAATAGAATGTCCCAGGTGTAATGAGATTATGGAATTGTGTTCCAGTTTCGATAAATTAATGTACTCTTGCGAGACCTGTAGCTTCTTGCTAAAATGCGTGTAGCTAATAGATTTCTATTCTGTCAACTCTAGTTGTGTATTTATGTGCTAATTTTAGTTTCAAGACCCTGTGCTTTGATTAACCATTCTCGCTCATGATTAGTTTATTGAAAATTATGGTTAACCTCTCTGATCTCTATAGCTCGAGTTTCACCATTGTAATATTTCAAATTGTTTAGATGTCCCAAGACACAACCAAGAGTGTCAATTTCATTTACAAGAACTTCTTTTTCTCTATCGTTGTTTGAATCTTCTAGCTCTTTCTCTAGCTCTTGAATTTATGTGCTCTACTGTGGAGTCAGGTCACATTGATTAGATTCCCTCGTGATTTTTTGAAACCACTTTAATGTCTTGCCATCTGAACCTAAAAGCAAATGGCATGATCAGAAAGAGATACGGCTACTCACAGTATTAGCGTCTGCACGAGAAGCTGCCACTTCTAGTCTAATCAGGTGCCGATTCCGGGCTGGCCCCCAGGGTCTACCACTAAAATAGACTGTCCAAACTCTTCAGGCAGAGCGATAGACGTTCCATTCTCAGCCATAATCGTGTATGTTAACGTGTTTGAGGTCGTATCATAGACTGGATTAGACGACTCTATGACAGCAGTTTCAAGCTGACCTGTCTGAGTATCTTTTACTATTAACGCGTCATTTGGTTCATCTTCTGAAAAACTATTTGGTCCAGTAGCCCAGTTACCAATGAAATTAGATGTACTAACCGTTTCTACTATTCTTTCTGGTCTGTCTGAAAACATAATAGTCTTATTTGCCACATTATTCAATTCAAGTGTATAAGCAGTTGCATTGATTTGAGATAGTGAACCTGACTTTGCGTTTTGAATGCTCAAGAACTCTACTACTCCTGTCATGTTTCCACTAGTAGTAGTCCCTTTTGTGGCTCCTCTCATAGTTGCACTTTCTGCTTCTGCTGCTTCTTCTACATCTATGTCTGCAGGTCCGACTCGTGTAGATCCACTAGTCTGACCGGCGTATGCAGATGCTATGGCATCTTGTGAATGTAATATCGTAACTGCTATGACAGATGCTATTAATGCTAACATCATAACAAAAACCTTCAGGCTAATCATTGGTAAACAGAACAATACATGAATACTAAAGTTTGTCGTCTTTGCAATAACAGAAAGATAAATGTTAACTGGTTAAGTTAGTTCCACCAGTCATGTTTCCGTTAGCTGCCGTCTGATTCGTCATCATTGTTGTGTCACCTGCTTCTACTGCTTCAGCTATGTCTATGTCAGCATCAGGACAGTCTGGAGGACAGACTAACAATCCACCGCTACCACCTGAACCACCGCTACCGCCAGTGCCATAGGAAAGCGCCATATCAGTCTGAAACCAAGGTGTTATAACCAAGACAGATGCTAGTGCAGTTACTACTACTCCAAACAATACTGGATTTAACGAATAATTGTTATCCATCTTATAACGAGAGATATCGCCAGAATATTTATGTCTGACTCTAAAATAATAAAAAAGGGGGGTTGTAATATCTATCTCTACCAAACTGCCTGGCCGAACCCGTCGCGGTGTCCGCCGTCGTGTCCGTTGTCAGCTTCTGGGAATGTCTGCTGTGCTGTTTGTGCTACGTTGTTCTCATCTCCCTGAATCTGGGAATCGGTGTTCTGACATCCGACGTTTATTGACACCTCTCCATTTCCACAAGCATTAGCCTGAGAGCTCGCTTGACTCTTCTCGTATTTCTTCTTGCCTGCAAACACGTCTTCTGTTGCTACAGCTGACGTTGCAGCAAGCATAACAGCTACTGTAGCTACAACAGCTATAGTTAGACTCTTGTTGTACATAATATTCGTATCATAAACGTCGGTTTAGTTTATCTGAATTAGACTAAATTAGACCTCCATTTATATCAGATATCTCTTCTATCAGATATGTAATAGGGATAGTATTCATGTGTAGTAACGTGGACTGGATTAGAAGACAAATCTTCTCTTATATAACACAATAATATATCAGACTGAATTGGCACAACCCAATTAAACATGAATGCAAGGATTTCCTGTGAATCATGAAGAATATTAAAATACTACCAATAGTAGCTTAGATACCTGCTTATATAGCGTGTGCTTTTTTAGTGAGCAGTCAGTAATGGACGACACGGTGAAGAGAATAAAGAATGTTTGAAGAGACTCGGATTATTTATGATACAGGAGAGACTCACCAGTTAGCTCGAGATCTCATAAAAGAAGCGCAGAGTGAAGTTCTTGTACTCTTCTCTTCAGAGAATAGCTTCAAAAGACAATTCAAAGCAAAAAATGATCAGCTTGTACTTGAAGCCGCATGTCGTGGTATTATCGTTACCGTGTTAGCACCAATGGATGAATCCATGAGGAATGAAGCGGAAAAGCTCGAACAGAATAAGAATTTAATAATGAGGAATATTAGGTCATACTCTACGTCTTTAGGCCGTCCATTTACGACCATCGTAGTCGATAAAAAACATTCTCTAGCAATAGAGCTAAAAGATGACTCAAGGTTAACAGTAGAAGATGCTATCGGTCAAGCCATATATTCAACTAGCAAAAGAACTGTAGAGGATTCTATTTTTAGGTTTGATGTTGTCTTGAAGCTGTTTCAAGACGAAAATGAATCCATTAAGAGATGGTTATCCGAAGCTGTGAAAATAGTTCACGATAATAAACACCCAATAAGTTAAAGTCTCTGTTAAAGATCGTCATTATTGGAGTTGGAACGGCGCATCTATTTTAAGGTGATCAGCCTGCATGAAATTGTTATTGACTTCTGCGATCCCCATTCCAACTGAGGTATCTTCAAAAATAGAGGGGCCATGGTATCACCCGTAAACTCAGATCAGTGGCTCGATACAAGGGTTGATAGTCTGTTGAGTCTATTTCGGTGCAATTGAGATCTAAGATACTTCAAGAGTACAATTATGGTCATTGCTCCCACATTATTTTCTATCGTATGACCAGCAAAAAACAAATTAATCGCCGTTAGCCACAGAGCCAAACCCAACATAGGATTTTGACCATGATCTACTATCAAATGCGAGATCAATGTAAATAATGCAAAGACGTACAATGATAATCCGATTAGATGAAATGTTTTATTCAGCGGATGTCTATGGGTGCTTTTCATGGCTTTAACAAGACTAAAAGACATTTAGTAAAATCTCCCATTTCAAATATTTGAACCTATCAGATCGGCTCTTTGAGTCGGAAAGTTAGGCTAAACAGGGCCAATGCATTTAATAATATATCAACCCATAAAACTCTACTAATTCCATGATACTAAGAGACAGAACAACTGCTATATCGGGTTAGATACTACTAGTCTACTATCGCATACCAGTGGCGCCGCGATAGATGTGGCTATCTGATTGAGATCTGGCTATCGATATGATGCATTGATGCTCATATGCACACACATACTCAAACCATCTTCGATTTTACTAGCTATAAATGTTAATGATCTGTTCTATCTTGACAAATTACGATTTGTTTGGTAGTCTTTATTCACCCAATTCAGATAAACTAAATAGGAATAATCCAAATAATAATGGAATCCCGAAAATTCGCAATTGTAACGGCAATAGCAGCTTTGTTATTTGTAATTTCTGCAGTTTCTACGATAATACCTGAAAGGTTATCCGCATACCAGAGGAACCAGGCAGCATCACAAACGAGTGATTGTGGAAATGAGTTCACGCCAACGAATACAGGCTGTCAAAACGCCGACTCGCAAATTCAGGGTGATGAGAACTCCGTAGCTCTAGCAGCTCAGCAGACATTCCCCGAAGTAAAGTTAGTTCAGGAGAGGCCTAGTCATCCACCACCTGAACCACAGACAGCTATCCTAAATGTAGTTAAAAAAGTCATATGTCCGACGGAGTTTACCAACTGTCCTGAGCCTGAAGACGTTATTATCGATGTACTAGGTAACAATCAAGATCCAATCTCATTTATGGGTTCATATATGGGTACACCTGTATCGCTTAACCCTGGACCATATCATGTAGAAGAGGGAATCCCGATAATTGATGGATTAATTATTCTCCCTCCTGTCTTGTCTCCCGAGTGTAAGGGGAACATACAAGCCGGAGAGGAACTTACCTGTAAAATAACTAATGAATACGAATTAGAAACCGCAGAAGAGATATGTGGAGATGGTATAGATAATGACGGAGATGGAATGGTAGATGAAGATTGTCCAACTACTCTGAATGTAGTCAAAGAGGTCGTATGCACTGACTCAGCAGTGGCGAACATTCCCCAAATGTGCAACCCAAGTTGGTATAAGATGATCATTTTATCTGGTAATAATCCAGTTCCTGACTCATTTCCGGGTTCCTCTACAGGTACTCCTGTGTCACTTGGACCAGGAAATTATTTTGTTACTGAGACAATTGCTCTCATGCTAGGGGCACATGTTACATCCTCAGATTCGGGTTGTAGTGGTGATATACAAGATGGACAAGAGCTTACATGCACATTGACGAATTTCGTAGACTATGAAGAACCGCCACAGTGAATCAAACCATATTGACACAGCCGTAATGTCTTCCCCCCACACTATGAGATCCCAGCGCGCGTGACAGGCGAAAAGCACCAATACAACACTGTTACTGGTAATATCTGCAGTCTCAATGATAACCCCGTACAGTGTGTTTGCCCAGAGCAACGCTCAAACCTCTGGCGCAAATAACGACTGTCCAGCGGATGTGTTTTCGTTCTTTGTTGGAGTACATCTTTCGTATTTGTTTAGTGCCTGCATATAATTTAGGGGTCGTTGCTAGCTATAGCTTTTTCTATATGCTATCGGCTGCTACAGATTAGGACCGTCCATGCTACGGGTTGATTTTAATTGTTGCTTTGTATAGTACTATACTGGGCCTATTGAAAGATAAATTGACCTAAATCTCCTACCAGATAGTGTGTTTGCTGCGGGATACGAAGACAGCAATGCTAAAGCATCAATGCTGATTCGTTAGACTAATTTTAAGATCAGATAAGGTATGGGATTATTAACTCCTAGGCTAGTTCTAATAGCAGCTGAGCTATTATTTCATGGGAATAAAGAAAAATGAACAAACTGAATAAGACGATCCTATATTTCGGAGCGGCGTTCTGTACCGGCATTGCTGGAATATTACATCTTGTACTGGTTCCAAACTCGATTATCGCGGGCATCGAATATGCTGCGTTTTTCCTGATTTCTGGTGTGGCACAGCTTTTCTGGGTCCTGCCTGTGGTAAAGCAATGGGGGAGGATTTGGTATATCGTAGGAATTGGCGGAACAGCTATAATGGTAGGTTTAACCGGTTATGCACTCGCCAACATAGCCGCAGATCCGCAGTCTGCACCACCGGGGGTAACTGAATTGGCTGTTGCAATTGAAATATTTCAGGTCTCCTATGTTGTAATGACGGGTATGATAATTGCTAGGAACAGGAGAAAATAAAAACTGCGGCCGTCTGCATGATATATTATAATATATATATACTATGTAATCTGCTCTTGTTTGCATTTCCGATACAGTATTTAGTCTCTGGTCTTTGCCAAGAAGCTGATATATTAGTATGTTACACTTTCTAATCAAATATGCATCTTGCATGGAATGACAGACGTACTAGACAGTTCATAACCAATGTGGGTCTGATAACATCAAACGGTCCTAATGGATCAGATATTATGGCTGCAGAATGGACTCATCACATATCTTACTCCCCGAGTCTTATTGCAATTAATGTGAGAGGACACAATACTACTGCAGAAAATATTCAGTCTTCAAGAGAATTTGGTGTTAATCTAGCAGCAGCAGATCAGAATATCGTCTGTAGCGTGGCTGGAAGGTATAGTGGTAAAGAAACAGACAAAATATCATTACTCAAAGAGGTTGGACTTGTTGTTTTCTATACTGCAAAGGGTATCAACGTATTGATGGTTCAGGACGCGGCTATGAATGCTGAATGTAAATTAATGAAACAAATAGAGCTAGGAGACCATATAATGTTTGTAGGAGAGGTTGTAGAAATATCTGCAGATGAGAATATAAAACCACTGATTTATCACAATGGGAAATATCGACAGATAGGAGAAGATATCTCTAAACCATCCGTTGATATGTTGGCTACGATTGAAAAGCTAGCTGAAAAACATAAGCGACTGAGACTCTAGCTTGTGCAATTTCCTCTTTGAATCTTGGAGAGCTAGTATAACTAATAGACCTCAATAACACAAATATGAATATTGAATATTAAATGAAAATAGTAGAACAAGATTTTGCTAACTTTGAGCTGAGCAATACTCAGCTAAGACTGGCGATTGGAGATGCTGGTGACAATTATCTATGCGGAAATTGCTAATATCTGGTAGCGCCAAAGATTCCAAGAGACATAAAAAAACGACTGGGGATACAAACAGTGAGGTGTCCAAACTGTAAGAAAGTTAACAAAGTTGAATGGTACTCTGCAGTATAACGCTGAGGTAAGAAATATCACGTTGTGAAGCATAAAAATATAAATATTAACTGGTCGAATTTGTTCCGTCAGTCATATTTTCGTCCGTAGTTTGATTTCCGGGCATAGTTGTTGTTGCATTTCCTGCTGCAGCTTCCTCTTCCTCGTCAATATCAGCTGCACACATGGGGGGACAGATTGATGCTAGCGCATTATCAGCAGCAGATATCGACGCTACTAGTACCACAGAGACCATTACAGATATCCACAGAATTTTTGAACTAATCATTGGCGAATATAATATCGAATAACAATTTATGTTTGTTGTTGAAGCAGGATTTTGTCAAGAACTACGAGTTACAGTTGGTGTTAGGTCCTGTCAGTCCCCGCAGAAATAATGGGGAATCAAACTACCATTATTTGGGGAATCAAACTACCATTATTCGCCAACTATAATTTATTCAAACCTATTAGGTCAAAGAGCCTAAAATTTAGTAAACAATAAAAACTTTGACACTTGTCAGTTACCCAAGACCTTAATCTAAAACAGTAGTGTATATATTCAAAAGTTTATAATTTTGTTTCCTTGTCGTAACATCAATTGTGGATTCCTCCCTAGATTAGAACGGGAACCCATTCACTCTCCAATGGTCTCAAGACTTCGACAATTGGATCCAGTTAAGATGCTAGCGGCTAAAATGAACAATTCTGAACGTTCAATGTGTTCAGTGCGTTCAGTATGTTTTCCCTTAGTGTGCGTTCAATAAGCCGTTCAATATGTTCATTCAAAACGTTCAATATATTATTGGAGCTAGCACATACTATTTTGTTTAGTACCTGGTATCATTATTAAATAGAATGAGAGGAGGAGGGGACGGCAAATCAGTATCCTGTAGGCGAGCAAGGTTGAGACAATCAAAGATGGATTTGGGTTAGATTGTATTAGTCCTTACCCGCAGTCATCCTAATGGCCAGCAGCCACCCAATGGCAGCAGGGAGCATGTTAAAATAATACGAGAAACAGCGACGCCAAATGGGTCTCACTTTAATGATAGTATGGATGCCTGGGATCCTTCATTTCTAACGGGGCTTTCTTCAAATCACACAGTGATTGTGTTTGATCAACGTGGAATTGGAAGTTGGTTCCAAACCATACACCTATCAGCAATTAGCAGACGATACAGCTGGCTTGCTTGACGTCTCAATCTCATTTTTTTGACTCGTTCCCAGGCTTAAAATACTCGAATGATGTGACAACTGATTGTTCGAATCAAGATTCAGCTCATCTCAAGACGCGCTTTTAGTCCATCTAACATGCCAATAAGATATTTGAGGAAATCAAGCGAGTAGAGATCATACATGCATGGTGAGACTACTCTTATCTTCTCTTACCAAATTCTAATATATATGAACCTAGGAATCCTCAATTAGAATTCGAAGAACAGACAAGAATTTGGATTTATACCTTTTCAACATTACGGACGGTGTTCGGGTGTATTAGTAGGAAATAATTTGACTAACGGAAGGATGGGATGCTCAAATCAGTCATTAGCCAGCCTATTATGGGACTCGATTAGAAAAGGAGCTATATGTACTAACTGATATATAGGGCATGTCTGTTGCGACGTTTATTATAACGATAACCTTCTCTTTGATTTTGTCCGTTTCCCAAACTAGCGTGGCATCAGGGTCGAATGCCTGTCCTCCAGGCTACAGCGTTGATGAAAGCGGAGAATGCAGATCTGAAACACAATACGGCATACCAGATAATCAACCTGAGAGTGCCATACCGGATAATCAATCTTCCACAAGACCTGAAATTGTCCCCGAACCACTGCTCGTTCCAGATGCAGAATCCGCAGAGGTAAACCTGGAAATTGAAACAAAGTAAAGCGGTGTTCATTAGCTGGAACATGAAGGTAAACTGCATGTTATTAAAATGAAGGGACTGACTAACTAATAGTAGTTAGTCTCGTATATTTTCGTCTACTACCTTATCAAATTGACTCTTTACGTTCTTTGCCGATTCAAGTATCTTTTGTTTTGCTGGGATATCTGGGAAAGGGTCTAGTGTCCTTACTATCTCGTTATAATTTTTACTCGTTTTCCTTTTAATATCGTCCTTAATTTTCTTACCGTATGACATTTACTATATAAATTGAGCATGTTTATTTTAAGCTTTAATAGCTGAACTAACAACGATTAGGTGGAAGAACGGAGTCACCACCTTGTGGTTAGTTGGTTATCCAATATTCTTTCAGGATAAATTTTTGGGTTGATATATTGCATAAAAAATAGGGCATGTTGTTAGGTTAGTGGTTCTGTTGTGCTGTCGGGAGTTACTCATCTGGACCAGCTAAGTTGCCTGGCGTAAATTGAGGTGTCTGCCAGTCTTCGTCTGAATTAAAGTGTTCAGATTCATCGTTCATAAATCGTTCTAGGCCATCACTTGAGTTAGAGTGTTCGGTTTCACCTTCCGGCAGTAAGTCTAGGTGGAAGGGAAAATGGTCTGAACAGTAATGGTTTTTGCATTTTTTACATTCAGTGGTTGGTATGTTAAAGCAGTTGACTATCCCACACATACCCTCTTTTATTGACCTTCTGGTCCATTCATTTATCTCCTGTTCTGTTGGCATGTAGACGGCGGGAATTAGTTGTGCGTCTGATTTTCCTCTGGTCATTATATGTTATGATACAGTTGACAAGGCGTTGGGGTGGTAATAACATAGCAAGTATGCCATCAATTTTCACCTAGTTTTATTGGTTGAATTGAATCTTCCAATAAAAAATATTTTGAATTTCTTTTTCATGAAAGACGATACAGACGAATAGCATCTTTTTTTTCTACATCCTTTATCATATATGAGTTGGGCTAATCATATTAAGTATGATTAACGACCGACAGTTGTATCATCGTTATTCAGTTGCCCGAATCTCGACTTCATACTTCCTAAGCCAATCTTCAACCGTTCCCACCTCAAGTATGTCCGTTTTGTAAAACTCAACTGGACTCGACCCTCTATCAATAAGTATTATCATGGCCTTGCAGGTTGCCCCCGCTCTTACAAATACCGGGAGCACTACCACAATAGGTTCTCACTACTACTGTCTGATATGACTGATACTGTCAATAGCTAACTATTTTATATTATTCCAGCCTATCTTTGCATCATGAATCCATTTGGAACAAGCAATGACAGCCGGAGTTGTGAACATTTTGCAGGTGTAGATGAAACTAAAGTTTCACCCAAAACCCTAGAATGTGAGGAATGTGAGAAAGAAGGCACTGACTGGGTGGCGCTTCGAATGTGTTTGGTGTGTGGGCATGTCGGCTGCTGTGATTCTTCTGAGGGTCTTCACGCAACAAACCATTTCAAACAGACAGGACATTCTGTTATGATTGCATTACCTAACAGACAATGGAAATGGTGCTACGTTCATAGGAAATATTCGTGATTACTAGTTGTTGTACTTACGCATGTAGGTTACATTTCTGATTACCTACATGAGTTAAAATTTTCTGCTTCTCTTTGGTATGTATAGTGGATGTAACTAACATTTGTAGAAACATCTCGGATGGAGTAAGGCCATTGATTCCTCCGTGTTCTATGGATCTCCCTCGACCGTTCATTTCTTAAAATGTAATTCTCCACAGAATTTTGCATTGTAGTCCAGATACCACCTTGCGTATGTCGAAGGTTGATGTTTTTTTTCGGATTCTTCGCTCAATGTCTTCCATTTGAAGAGTGTTTAGAATCTGAGGTACTAAAAATAGTATTGTTTGCGCCTGTTATTTCTATCCATCCAGTGATTGAATTATAATGATCCAGTATAGATGGTAGAATCATTAAACCAGCCGCGGGGGATGATCTCATTATCCCTCCCCACGATTGATTCACTTAAAATTCATAAAACGGAGAAGAATAATTGAATCTATCCTTTGTGAGAGGTTGAGCCGGCACCTGCATGGTAATTAGCATAAATTATCCTGGTCCTACGCCTAAAACAAATTCTAGATACACTTTTCTCACACTGTTACGATGGTTTTGCATCGTTTAAGACTATTTCTAAACGATAGTATAGTGATGTTTTGACAATTGGTCTGCAGGTCCATGTACATATTGACTAATCTGCAATCTTGTAAGTCACGAAGTTAACCTCGTACTTTGATTGCCAGTGAACGGTCTTCGGAGACTTTGTGTGATTCACCTGGTTCAATGTTAGAAGTCGCCTCCTCATTTCATTCTCCTTCTCTTTTCTTTCGATCTTGTAATGACATGAATAACAACAACTACACGTAGTACACACGTGTTGACTCCTCTTACTACACTCTACACAACTTCGGTATGGAGGCGATAGGCGACAATCGGCAAGGTACTCGTGCATCTTCAACATATGTGTATAGGTAACCAGATAGATAATAGTTGGAATACTAACTGGAGAGGGGGTCCATTTATGTTATGCGCGCAAGAGTCGAATCTCCTCAATGACCACCCTAAACATATCGGCGATTCTATGTCACTTATTGGACAATCAAAAAGGAAGATACTGTGCACAGGGGTTTATTTACTGTTTACTGTAATCCCAAGTTGAGTAATACTTTGGACTAATTTCCAGAACAACTGACTGCCCTCCCTTCTGCATATTCAGTAGTGCCTGAGCCATAGGATGTTCTATATTTCCCAAGTACTTGACCATTATCTTCTCTGCGATGGGCACATTAAAGTTGATATCTTCATGAATCTTTACACTTCCTTTTCCGCGTACTCCTTTGTAAGGCGGATTAGGATCATCTACACAAAAGTAAACATTCTCGTTCTTTCTGAGATTGTATGTCTTCTTGGCCTGTTTTGATGTTTCAAGATATATTCTGTTATTTCCAGTATCGTAATAGTACCATGTAGGATGAACATTTGGGTGCCCTTTCTCATCCAAAGTCCCAAGATGAATGTTTAGTTTGCCGTTAGTCAAAAAGTCTACTGTTTCTTGTTCATTTAGAGGGGCACCAAATCCCGGACTTCCATTTAAGATCTTCAACATATAGAAGAAGGCGAATTCGTGTATTTAATTTTTTTCAGAAAGAAATTCTGCCTAGCCAGACAAGGTAACTCAAGAAATGATAAACATCACATCTTTCACGAAAATATTTGCGCGCAAAAAATAGGAGGTGGATTTTGCCAGGTCTAGAGTTATGGCCGTCCTTTACTCTCGTCCATCAGACAACAACAGATATCTCTTGTATAGTTTCCCCCCCATAAACTTGAAAATGTGGGACGATAAACGATGGATTTCATTGACCCATTATTTTCTTCTGTTGAGTTGTGGTCATCATGAGGATCTCAGTTATCATTTTGATTCTCGTTCTACTCTCTGGGTTTTTCGCCATTGCCTTCAATAATGTTGACAATGTGCAAGGATCTTCAAATTGCGATATAAAGTGCCAAATAACTAATAATAATGCAGGAAACATTGAAAAACAAATTCCTTCTGTAATTCCGTTTCCTTAATTCGGATAGATTGACTGATATTGTGCCAATTCTCGATGATGACCAATCAGACTCAGTAAATCCTGCCATCTTCCAATCCGAAGGAAGTTGAATCGATGTTTTCATCTCCAAATTCGAGTTCTAGATCTAATTCTTGATTAGGAGCTGCATTAGAAGGCGCCGAGCTTATCGCTGCTCCGTCACTATCTTGCACTGAGTTAATATCGTTTAGACAGTTTGCGCTTGTTTGGAGCTGTATTCCAATAATGAATGAAAGCAACTCCGAGGGACAGTCGTTATTTGCTGCTGATGATTGGGAGTTGCTATCGCCTCTGTCGCAGATACATCGTTGCTGCTGTATGATGCTATAGTTGCGCTGGCAAACAAAGCTGCCATTGCTACAGTTATCATTGCTACTATTGGTAATGTTTTGTTATTCTTCATGATTCACAAGAAATCCTTGCATTCATGTTTCAATTTCAATTTTTCCGATTCTTCAATTCTTTGAAATGTTAATTCCCTTTGCAACGGGGCTAGAACAGTCTTAGAAATTTTTCGCAAGAAATATTCCAACATATGTTTTAGTAGTCTGAAACGAGTAGGCAACATTTTCTACTCTTTTGACAGTATCGGTAATAGTTGATGTTCGAAATGAAAGAGTCGGACAATTCATGAGTGCGCGCGTATTTACTCCCAATATTAGGGTAGAACATGTAATATCATTTAGTGATGCGGTATTTGCCTTTGCCATAACTCTTATGGCACTTTCAATCGATATACCCGATTTACCATTAAACCTTAGTCAATCACAACTATTAGACAGGTTATATGGTCTATACCCGCAGGTCGAGGATTACATAATCAGTTTTGCAGTTGTCGGAATTTTCTGGGTTTCATATCATCAAGTATTCAATCATATTAAAGGTTCGCACATCTCAATGATCTATCTTAACCTATTATTCTTGTTACTTATTACTCTACTATCATTAACGACTTCATTGGTAATTAACTACGCGTCATATCAGATACCATACATCACTTACTGTGGTGTAGTAATTGTGACAAGTTCTTTACTTGTGGTGATATGGGGGTATGCCACAAAGCACCATCGATTGGTAAACAAAAATATGCATCCATTATTCATAAGGGGAATCCTGTATAGTCTTCTATCTATACCCATAATTTTTGGTATTTCCATTTTTCTCTCATTCGTTGATTTGGATGTCGCTCAATATTTCTGGTTAGGTATTATTCCATTGAACATCTTGATTAGATACAAGTATAAACACTAAATGACATTTTGAAATGAAGGGTATAGATATGGCTACTTAATGAACAAGGCGTACAGGACTTGCTTGTGCCAAGACTCTAAATGTACATCAATTATGAAATTCCGACCTTTATGGATAGAAATTGAAAAGGCGGGCGACCAGAATACCCAGGAGTATATTCTGACCCCCTCATTAAGACCTGATTAGTTGTATGAAACAAAAAAATTTCACTCAGCCTACGGCCTGGGAATCCGGAATACAACTACTCGTCATTAAGAACAAATAGTAGCATTTCTGCGCACAAATCATCATTGAAAATGTGTGAAACAAAAAAATTGAGGGGTTAGGAACTATTTCCTGTGGTCCGAATTGTCTGGAGGCCCACACATTGGACCATCTTCAAATTCGTTAGGACATCTGAAGGGCGTGTTTCTAAGGTCCTCAGTAGGTCCACACGGCAGTTTCTCATTTCCGGTATGACAATCAAAGATTTCCCTCTCGAATCAAAGTTAATAAAGATGCTCCATCAAATCACTGAATGGTACGTAAAAAATCTTAAATACTAACTTAGATGTGCGATAAGGCTCATTTCATATAAGCTCTTGTTTATCGACTCCATTCTATAGCTCTACATATACAGAAGTTTTGTCACTCTCTTAAACCCCTCATTTTATACCGTTTAGCTCCCCTTTCTTCTATGGCAATTGATGGATGCATTCCGATACATAGATGCTTCAAAACACTCAAAATTGTATTCCACTACATACTATTAATGAATTAAGGATCACTCTGTACTTACTTTCTAGACACGAAATTTGTACTTTTAAAAAGTCTAGAGATAAAAGTCAAGACAGAGTTTAGTTTTAGTTCAGCAGATACAGATGGACGTGATCATCGCAATTGAACATACTCTAGTAAAGAGAAGCAGTATATGGTTAGAATCGATGTCGTGTATTCAAATCGCGTGTTAGAGCATTCATTTGGTTCATCTTCGCTAGCGTATTCAGATCAAGGTGCGACTCCCAATCGCTCCCACATTGCCTATATCATTCACATTTGACCTATTTGACCAATGATTTGACCACCTATTCGACGCATTTGACTTAAGACTTAAAAAGAAATCAAATAGTATAGGGTCCGAAATGCCAGCAAAAATACCTGAATTTACAAGATCATCTATCGTACAAATTATTATGGTGATTAATCCATATTTGACTTAAGGATCTGATTCATCTGCGTCACAACTCCTTCGATAACTTATTTTTCTTCTCTCTTTGAAGTTTCATTCTCTTTACTAAAGACCCTGCGAAATAGGTCAATCATTACCGGAATTTCTAGATAATCAATGAGTATTGCGATCCATGCTAAATAAATTGGAAATATTACAAAGTCGCCGCCAAAGAACGACTTATACACGATCTCGTCAGTGATCCAAAATATATGAACAATCTGAGTTACAAGTAAAGCAAGGAATATAGAATTCATCATCATGGCTCGATTGTCCTTTAAATTTCTCATCAAACTGAATGAATAAAATGTGATGCCTGATACCAGAGCGGGTATTTCAATATAATCCACTACAACAAAGAGCGGTACTAAAGTTGAAGGGAGGCCAAAATAGCTATCTCCCACTATCCTTTGTAAGACAACATCTGCAGTAAGCCAATACAGGTGTAACACCTGTAATGACATTAAAATGAAAGCAATCTTTAGATTAAGGTTTTGATACTTCTCCCAGAAGTTTAGAACTTTATGGAAGCTTATCAGTCCCCCCACCTTGTGAGACATGTATATTATGGATAATCATTATTGTTAAGCGTTCATTAGCATCTGATGCTAAATCTCGCTTAGGAGTGTTTATTGATCACTATTGATAATAACGTATGTAGACAGTGACACTAGATTTGGGAAGTGTACTCGAACTGCTTCGAGAACATGGTCATAGGATAACCCCCCAGAGGACAGACGTTGTAAAATACATATTGAATACCGGATCACACCCATCTGCAGAAGATATTCATAAGATGATCAAGAAGAGATATCCTATGGTAAGCCTAGCAACAGTATACAAAACCCTCGATCTTTTGAAAAGCTTGTATATAATACAGGAGCTAGGATTTGCGGATAAGAGTAGAAGGTATGAAACAAATGATAAAAGTCACATAAACATGGTTTGTATAAATTGTGGTAGGATCAGTGATGTCGAGGAAGTTCAAGGCTTGTCAGAATTAGAAACACAGGCAAGAGATAAATCGAGTTACTACGTATTATCTAGGAGATTCGAACTTCACGGTTATTGTCCGAACTGCAAGTCAAAGGTTAAGTCGACGAAGTAAATTCATTCCATTGGATCATAATAATATACAATTTCATTCATAGAAGTGGAAAGAAATCGTTTTAGTATTCCTGAATTATGAATCTGATAAATGCGTAAATGTGTCTATCATGGGATGGAATGATCTTCTATATATTATATATCAAATATTTTTATAGTTGATTTCGAATGAGAAAAATATACTCAATTGGATATCTCTCCCTTATCTAAGATGATTATAGTGATAGGAGTAACTTGTGGAGGCTTAACATCATTAATCTATCCTCAATCTAACGGAGTAATTCAGACTCTATTCGCACAAATAATTCCAACAAGCCTGGATCAAGGTGGTAATGATTCAACTACGAACTTGAATAATAGTAGTAACATCACTCAAACCTCTTCTCTCCTCCATAATACGACTGGTAACTCTAGCAGTATAGTCCAACTTGCGATATTACCATCATCTTCTTCTCTTCAGCCTATAACTCCATCTCCTAATGGAGGATCTTCAAATGATGACGATGAAACTTCCTCCAATGATGATAAGGACGACAATGGAGATAGCAATAGTAGTGATAATGACAAACAAAATAGTAGCGATGATGCCGATGATGATAATAACGGAAATGATGAGTCTAATGATAACAATGAAGACAACGACGAATCATCGTTTTTTGACAATAATGATAATGTTATTGTTATCTCCTCGTCCAATACTTATGAAAATAATGATGAGGATGATGATTACTACTACGACGATGATGATGACGACACTAGTAATAGCATTTCCATAAGTTCCGGTCGACATGGCGGAGGTGCATTCGCATCAGCAGGTGGCGGAGGTGCATTCGCTTCTGTCGGTCGATAAAATTATTTCATCAGTTATGTAAGCCACTTTTTACAAAACTAAGAAAATGCAGTACTATGACATAAATATAGATGGTTCCAAGTGGATCATATGCAGTTAAAGCATAAAGTTATCCACCTATTGTATGCATCAAATTCAAAGAAGGTCTTAGCGCATCTGTCTTAATGATCTTGATTATCCCTTCGGGCTTTTTCATCATATTTTCTGAAATCTTCTTCTTAATATAACAATTTGGTTTGCCGCTTCTCAGCATATTTCTAAGATCATACCCTGGGTTTTCAAAAAGACATGTTAACAATCTGCCATCTGAAGTTAGCCGTATTCTATCGCAGCTGGAGCAGAAAGGTTCAGTCATTGACGGGATGAATCCTATCGTCCCCTTTCCATCACAAAATGAAAAGAGTGTTGCAGGATCGGATTTTTGGTTTTGATTTTCTGACCTAATTGAATTATTCTTGTGGTTCATCTCATTAGTATCATCGAGGTCGCAATTTGGTAAATCAGTTAAAGGAACAAGTCCGACTAGGTTTCTACTTATAAGATCGATCATTTCTCTTTTGGTATAAACCAAATTTGACTGCCAAATCCCGCTTCCATCTAATGGCATAAATTCTATAAAGCGTACTATGTGTCCAGTATACCGGGCATAATTAGCAAAGTCAACAATTTCATCGTCATTCCACCCTCTTATCACCACGGTGTTAATTTTTACATTCAATCCAACTCTTTCGGCCGCATTAATGGCCTCAATTACTGCGTTTAAGTTATTTGTGCCGGTTATCTCTTTGAATCTTGCTGGTCTAAAGGTATCGAGACTTATATTTACGCCTTCAAGTCCAGCAGCTTTGAACGCTCCGGCTTTTTCTCCAAATAATATACCATTCGTTGTCAAGCTAATTGATTTAATACCTTCTATCTTGGTCAATGCATCTATGAGGTTCTCTAAATTTGGCCTTAGGAGGGGTTCTCCTCCTGTCAGTCTTATTCGCTCTACGCCAAGATCCGCTAGAATAGTAGCAAGTCGAGCGATCTCGTGATAGTCCAATATATCGTGCTCATTAAACCATCTAACCTTTCCTTTTGGCATGCAATACATGCAATGCATATTGCACTTGTCTGTCACTGAGATCCTTAGCTTTTTCGCAATTCTACCAAAGTTATCAACAAGTACATTCTTAACCTCTCGATCTTCATTTTCGTCTATTTTTAGCTGTCTCCTCCCCATTTCCATTATTTCCTCTCCATCCACCTTTTGAACTTTCCATTTGGCATCGCTAAATCGGGAAATATGCTGTGCCAATATTCATAATGCTCCATAGAATATGCATACACTGCTTTGTCAAGCCCACCATGCACTTTTAGATCTGCTTGTCTGTCGCCGTCAAGATTAAATGTCTTTAACCTTATGCGTCCCTCGACTGGCTCTTTGAAAATGAAAGTTGTTATTTTCTGTCCATCAAAAACTACCTCTTTTGGATATGCTATATTTACAGAAAGTATTCTAGCCGCTCTTTGCGCGCCTCCAGTTAAAGCGTACTATCAACACAGGTATTTTATATCATGGATATTTAAGTGTCTTTTACTGGTCTCTGTCCTCATGTTTGTGTTTTCATGTTTGTCATCTCAGCCTCAAGTGTTTAACCTCCTCTTAAGAAATAAAGAATCCCTAATAAAGGGAAGGGATAAATGATTCTTCTCCCAGTATGATATGATGAAAGGAAATGAGACAGATAAGAAGCAAGAAGTACCTTTGTCATTACATCAAAGGTTAGACTTCAAAGATATCTGTCCTGTTTGGTCATTTAAACTTAGGTCTGGATTTGATGAACAAGACGTGAAGACTCTCGTTCATGATTCAAAATATTGTATTGTCGGTGAAGCGTGGGGATATACTGGAAAGCAGGCAGGATATTATATTGCTCCTTTAATTCCATTTGTAGGATGCTGGGAATGTGTGAAATTAGGAAGAGAAATGGGCAAAATTGCTAAAGAATTCGGCCCCTTGGCTGCCCCAGACCATCTTCGACCAACAATTTACTATTTTGTTAAACATTGGAATTTGAAGCATTCAACTATTTCTGGGAGATCCAGGCGTGTGAAGAGTTGGAAAAACTTGGAGTCCAATCTGAATTACACTAACAAAAAGAAGTAGCCCTGCTCACCCTTTATTAAAGTAGTAGATCGGGATTAGGCCCACTTAAAATTGAGATCCGTCTTATTGCATAAAACTCTTCCCATTACATCGCCCAGAATCGAATTCCCATTGGAAATACTAGCATTGATTTCTCCAAGATGCCTTATGTGCTTGCCTACTTGTTGGCAAAGCAACATCTACGTAACCCATCTATGTAAGCTATAATGTCACCTATGTTAGGACGTACAACACCTACTCATCACGTTTACCAAAAAATCGTAGATTACATATGCGCCTACAGCCTCGTCAGCGCTAGTAGGATCCTAAGCGGGGGCAGATACAAGAACGTATTTTCCGTCATCTCGCCTTATTCGAAATGTACTAGTATAATTTCACCTGCATCCGAAACTGCTACAGGTGTATTATCTATAGTATAAGCGGAAACGTCTATAGTGTCGGATGATAACGTTCTGCCCCTGTTATCGCGGATTGAACACATGAATCCTCAAATTGACAGATGCGAGATTAGATATGTTACTATAATGTACTATCATTATTCCTTGATCCTTTCACAAGTGGTCGACTCGCGCCGGTTAGATCCTTGACCGTATTGGGTGCTGTTTGAATATTACTGTAATATGAGGTTGAACATCAGCTGATAATGCGTCACATTATATTACGATCTAGTAGATAGTTTATCTAGTAGATAGTTCGTTGGATATCTAAGGACGATCAGGAGCGTGATAGACCTGAATATGCAACAAGATCTAAACAAGCACAGTGAGTAGCGATTTGATCCCAAAATATCGTGTAATGGTTGTAGATGACAATAAGGACATACTCCGAACGCTAAAGATAGGATTGGAGGATGGTGGATTTTCAATAGAAGCATATTCTGAGCCCTTTACTGTTCTTTCAATCTTTAAGGCCATTTATGGTAACAAGGGTGAATCACCTGTTCATATGCCATATGACCTGTTACTGATCGACGTAAAGATGCCCGAACTCAACGGCGTGGAATTGACAAAAGAAATCAAGAAGCTGGCAACGGATGCAAATGCGATCCCTCCACCAATTTGTTTCATTACAGCCTTCGATGAGTATTACGAGATCCTTGCGAATTTGTTTCCGAATAATGAACATGACTCTGATATCTGTCTGATCCATAAACCTATTCTTGAAATTGAGAATCTCACGACAAGACTAAAACACGAGATCGCGCTCCACAAGTAACTAGATGTGGCCTGACTGATGTTTTTCTGTGAAATTCAGAGCAATTTCGTCCTCACAGTCTTCATCATAAATTTGTGAAAAACGTGCATTGTACATGACTAATATGCTAAGTATGTCACCTTCTTCCTAGCATCAAATACAAAAGGACAAACGCGGATCGGCAGATGCACTCGAACGCAATTCGGGCTGCAAATAAAATCCTCAAGAGATAAATGACCCGATTTGTTCAGTATTGTTACTTTACCCTATATATGACAGCATCAGATGTGCCTTGTACTGTGTCGCTTCTCTTAGCTCATTTGCTGATGATGCCTGCGCCATAGTACTACCAATTGGTTAGTTGATTTCAAATTCTTGTTGAACCTCCTAAGAGATACGATTCATAACGGGCCAGGCCCGGTGGGTACGATGAGTCCGACTATTCCAGAAACAATCCAAATAATCACAGCTATTATGAATGCCCTTATCCAACCAAATCTATATAGAGCCTTCAGGGCAAGGAGCCATACAATACCCCCGGATACGGCAGCCAAGAAGCCGTGGCCAAAAATGAAGTAGACTGCCCCATAAACCGCCGAGCCTATAAGAGCAGCAGCAAAGGCATGCTTTATTCCCTCTTTTTCTCCAAAGAGTTTAGTTACAATATAAATTATGACTGTCGAAATTACTAGTCCTATGACAAAGGGAATAATGCTCCATAAGGTATCTGTCATGTTTAATAGGTCATATCAGGGTGTTTTTAAATCAATCAAATGTATACCTATTTGCTGAACTTCAAATAGATGGCCAAAAAATTGAGCAAAGACAATGAATATTAACAAATAGAGTCCAATACATTCGATAAGCTATGCCAAACATTAACAAATCGAGACGCTATGCCAAGGAAAAGATTTCTTTATAAGCAGGTTACTTTTAGCAACAATAAATTAAAACACTGAACGATTATATGCCTGAAAATCGATGGAGCCTTGCGAATTCAGGGAACATCGGTATCGAGGATGTTCCGTCATATGCCCAATCTCTCTTGGCTTGCAAGCAGATTTGTTGGTAAAGATCAAATTAGTTAGTACCTGGATTACATGACGTTGCGGTTTAATGTCCACGGCACAATGACCAGGTACGAGCTCAGATCTTAATGCTTAATTTAAAGCTCGTAGATAGATAGATTGTCACATCACTTGACACAAAAAAAGTGTGCTAGGTGCAACACGGAATGCTTTGTTACGTATTCTTGCGAGCACACGGACCAAAGAGATATGTGTACCGAATGCTATCAGTACGTTCATTGGATTGACACTATCTATGCGGTGAAGGAAGAAGCGTTGAGAGAATAAATTGAATTCGAGCCAGAGCCTACTAAAAACCACTTAAAATGTCGTGCATAACAAAGACGAGATCTTGGTCCTTTCCTGAATTTGAGCAATCGATAGGCATTACAACATCTGTTTATCCCTTACCGATAATTCGAGTCCTTTCTCCCTTAATTCCAGCATAAATTATCTCTGCTCCTTGGATAACCAATGCCACAACCAAGACTACCACCACTACAAAAATCCCGAATTGTTCGTTAGTGAGTACGAATCCAGCCAATACGATACATATCGCTCCTGTTGCTATCCGAAACATTCGCTGGGAGTTTCGCGGAAAGGACTTTCGAATCCCATCTATTACGCGTATGGCACCATTAAAGAGCAATGCTAATCCCACAATTAGGATAAGGAAATTCACACTGTTTTGAGGGAAGGCAATAGTGATAATTGCAAAGAACAGTACTACCGCACCGATCCCGATATTTATCATCCTTGACCTTCTGGAAAGGAATTCTGTTCCAACGCCGCTTGCTATTCTCTCTACTCCAACAGTGAACAGAACTATTGCAAAAATAATCATTGCCGTTATGGGAGCAAGCTCAGGTACTACAATAACTGATATTGACAGAATAATGGCTGCTGATCCTATGGCAATCTGAAGAATTCTAAGCCATTGGGACCGGGCTAATACCTCTTTCATCGATTTTATAAAGGCGTTGCGTGGCCATTAATAATTGTATTCCCATTCATAATTGGCAATTCACATCTTCTCTACTACTACTACTACTACTACTACTATTTGTATTATCATTATTGAAAGAATATAAGCAGTAAGTTCATGAACATTATAAACGAACGGTTAGGGAAGATACTTGAACGTGAAATTGAGAAATTATTATCGTGTTTGATGTGATGTTAGAAATAAAGGAATGGCGAACTGCGTTCTTGTAACCTGATTGTATCTCCTGTTACTTGGAATTAGTTAGCCCCTTTGTACTTCGCCTTCATCTAGCCAGCCAACTGAATTGATCTTATTGAAGGGTTCTATTAATAAGTCATCTTTTGAAGCCAGTAGGAGGTATTAGGCTTGTTTCCCTGCCAGAGAAACCTGCGACGATCATCTGGATACCAATTATGATCAACGCTATTCCTATGAGGAATCCAGCAAGTACCACCCCGAAGAATGGAGACGCTAATATCATTACAGATATGACCACAGCGAAAATGCCTACACCAATACTAAATCCTCTAGACCATCCCCTAAGCTGTTTGTCCGTGAATCCGTGAATAATACGTGCAAAACCGTCAAACATCAATGCAAAAGCCATAAGGAATATCAGGAATAACGTAGCGCCGACAGGGAAAGCTAAGGCGATCGAAGCAAGAATTATTACGATAACTCCTAGACCAACTGTTGCCCATCTTGATTTGTGCTGGATAAAAATGCCGCTTATGATTTTTTCAATTCCAACGAAAATTAGCACCACGGCAAGTAAGATAACAAGTGAAATCACAGTTAAACCTGGGAAAAATAACGCTGCTCCTGAAACAATTATTGCAAGAATACCTAATCCAATTTGTGCTGCTCTTTTCCAACCTGGTTCCTTTGCTGAACTCATCTTTTACTTTACGTTGCTTATGCATTCAGGACCTATTTAAGCAAATAGACAAAACAATATGATGGAATTGTCTAGATCATTTTTGTGATTTGGTAGCAACTCTAACTATTGGAGCTTAAGCCCTTTAACTATGTTTCAGAATCCTGAATCAAACATCAAACCGCTGACTTCAACAACGGGCATATGGATCTGGTAGCAAAAGTCAGGTGACAAAGAGTATGAAATAATCCTCATTGTCGTAACCAATGTCCCCCATGAATTATTTTTCAGTTTTCGTATCATTCACGAGCGAAAAGGAATTTTTACGACACTTGGTGAGATTGAAAATTAGTAGTTGCTAACTTGATCATGGAGTAGAGCACGAGCTTGGACTATGCTATTTAACAAGATCACGCTAATAATAGAGAAGATACCTTAAAGGAATTTTGAGAGTGAAACAATAGTAATTATTCCAATCTACCAGATGATGAATAGCTAATTAACATTGTGTTCAATTTATCAAAAGCAATTTATACACCTATGGTCTCTGATGTAAGTAATGAGTGATTTAAAGACTCCAGGATGGGTTCGAGCAGCTCAAATAGGATTGGGAGTGCTGGCCATAATTATATCGATAACAATTCTTGCTTTTCCAGGGGCCGTACTGGTTTCAATTATCTTTTTTGTAGGTATCCTTTTGCTAATAGTAGGTATTGAGAGCGTTATCAGCGGGATCTTTGTAAAGAGCAGATCTCGGATGGCAAGTATCGGTTTAGGAATCTTGGTTATCATACTCTCCCTAATAGTAATTGCATTTCCAGCAGCAGTAGGCGTGTTTCTGTTAATACTTATCGGAATTGTGCTCCTTATAGATGGTGTCGCAAGACTTGTGCATGGATTTGGAGACAAAGAACATCGAGGCTGGTCAAGGGGATTCCGTATTGGTGTCGGAGCATTGGAAATTGTCCTAGGTATCTTAGTAATGGTTTCACCTGGATTTGGAGCTGCATTCGTAGGCCTAATAATCGCAATAGCTGTGCTGATAGTTGGAATACAAATGGTTGTAGGTGGAATAACTGGAAGAAGGATGAGGATGCTTCCTGGACGGTCCAAAGAATAGATTATTGGCACTAGGGGATCGTTGTGCGTACCTTATTACTGCGGTGAATCCTATCCCTAATATTTGACCTTGGCAGGCCGCTGCTGATAAATCTATAATTTAACACACACTGCAAAGTACGGATTCTCATCTGTTGTAAAGTTTGGTGTGTTCCCTGCATTCCAACTCATTCGGTTCTCTCCCGAATGTCCAATAAATTGAACTCTTTCAAGAAATCTGTCATGACATCCTTCGAAATATCTTCAACCCTAACCTCTCCAGCCATAACTTTTTTCAAGCTATTTACTATTCGAAAGAATCGTTCTACTGTCATGACCAAACCATAATAATCACGAACTCTTTCCAGTGTTGTTTCATAGTGTTTGCTAATACCTGACGCTGTTGCATCTGAGATAAGAATTACATCATATCCGATATTAAATGCATCTCGCAATGATGTTTCTACGCATATTGAAGTATCAACTCCGCAAATAACCAGAGTATTTATTCCCTCGCTCTGTAACCAGACTCTTAATTCGGTATCTTGAAAGGCAGAGTCTCTTCGTTTAATAACGACGTGATCAGAATCTGCTGGTTTGATTTCATCAATAGTTTTCGCGTCCCATGTTCCCCTTACGCATATGGGTACTTTCAGTCGTTCTTCTCGAGTCACTGGAAGCAGTCTGTGAACTCGAGTCAAGAGATCTATTCCACTTGGTTCTCTAATAGCTTCGGTAAAAAAAATAGGAATTAGATTTGCTCTACAAAAATCTATCAGCTTCTTGGTTTTGGGTATTATTTTTCTATACTCTTCGGTATTCAACCCCAGCAGATCGTAGGATCCACCTTTACTGACAAATCCGTTTTGCATATCGACTACTAATAATCCAAAATTGAATGCAAATTTGCTAGGTTGAACTTCAAACATTTGAAGAAAATTCCCTTGGGATGTTTATAAGGATACTGTCGCGCAGGCAGAAAGATCCAAGTTTGCATAGATAGCACTATACAGTTTAATTTATTACATCTAATCAGGTTCACAGCACAATTAGCTATAGCCCACTCAGGGGAGTGGTGATCTTCGTGTGATACGTTCATTATTCAAATTCGACGTCTGAACTGCGTTCTACAAGCTCACAGCAGGCCCAGATGTTTACATTTGTCTCACTTCAGCAGTATTCAATGCCTTCACGGCAGGCCCTCTCATAAGCATCACAAGCATAGTAGCTACAATTGCCAAGGCAAGGCCCACAATGAAAACAACATCAAAAGCAGTAGGACTTGGGTACTGGCTAGTAGTACCGTCTACTTCAATGGGTATCAGCATAGAAGTTAAGATTACCGTCGCTATTACCGGGCCTATAGCTCCACCAATTATTCTCATGTCACTGGTCGCAGCCGAGGATATGCCTGTTAAATCTCTTGGAGTTAGTGCTATGATAATATTGATAAGTGTGACAGGTAAAAGCGCAGCACCTATTCCAAAGAGGAAGAGTGATGATGTGGTACCTGACGAAGTATCATGGAATAATGTAGCAAGCAAAAAGGATACTGCCATGATCACCATACCCGGAATGAGCAACTTCGTATTGAGTTTACGATTCTTTGCTAACAACAATCCGAAGACCGGACCAAATATTAACACGGCCAACGATAAAGGGAGCTGTAATAACCCTACCATGTCTGCATCCAGTCCAAGACCAGACCCCTGAGGAGCAGCACCCAATTGTGGTATCGCCGTTATAATGATATACTGTACGATACCGAACATTAGCATTGCTATATTTCCAGCAAATATAGGTGGTTGGAGTAACAACTTCAGAGGCACTAGGGGAGATTTGGCCTTTTTCTCTACTATAATGAATAATACAAGTGCGATAGCACCGATTATTAGGGGAACTACAAAACCTAATGGATTTTCTACGAGAGAGCCACTATTAGTTATCGCCACTAAGAAAGATACAAGGGAGACAGTCATCGTTACTATTCCTTTAATATCCAAAGCTATCTTCTTTTTATCTAATCCACTCTTGTCTACGCCTTTCTTTCTGACATTATTGGTATGGTTCGCATTGGGTGCAACATCCTCCGATATCTTGGCAGATTCATCAACTGGAAGAGCTCGCCAGCACATAAAGAGAATAATTGCTGCAATGGGAGCACACATGAAGAATATCGATTGCCAACCAATAGACGCTACTATGATTGGTCCCAATACCACACCTAAGGCCATTCCTCCTGAATATGCAGAGGTTATTATACTCTGACCAATTGAGAACTTTCCTTTTGGAAACTGATCTCTTATTATTTTTAGAGCTATTGGCGTATTAGCAATAGCTATGCCCTGAATCGCCCTTATAGTAAGTAAAGTGTAAATATCTTGGGAGAACCCCGCAGACACAGTAGCAGCGGTATAAATAACCATCATTAGTAACAACATTTTTCTTGCTCCAAAAATGTCGCTGAATCTTCCAATGAGTATAGTCATAACAGCTCCTGAGATCATGTAAATTGACATGACCCATGAAGCGAGGGCTTGATCTATACCAAAATCCTCGGCAATAACAGGAATAGCAGGTGACAAAGAAGTATGCAAGAAGAGGATCAGTAATGTAGTTCCGGTCAGTATTATGACCGACTTCCACGCTGCAAAAGAGATTTCCTCAGATTTAATCGCAGTACTGCTATCGTGTGCCGCTGATATGCCGCCGATTAAGGACGTATAATATATTAACCTTATGTCAAGGTTGCTGATTCGTCTCCTTTCCCGAAATTATTAACGCAAAGTTTGTGGTCAAACTCACAAACAGTAAGATTAGGTGGATAGTCAAAGAGAAGTTAAGGAATGTCCCTGGCACTGCAAAGGGTTGGCGAGATACTTATATAGGACCTCCTGATGCTGTGGTACGAGAAGAACAAAAATAATGCAAATTTTGAGGACCCCTCCTTGGTTACGAATGCTCCAGATCGTCCTGGGTTCGATTTCTGTTTTGTTAGCTGCGATTATCCTGTTTGTTCCAGGCTCCTCTATTTCGACGACTGTTCTCATTTTATCCATTACTTTACTAGTTATAGGAATTGAAAGAATCTGCTTCGGAGTGGTTAGAACAAAAGCAACATCTACGACACCAGCAACAACCTTAACCAAGCCAAAGTACGAATCTTCAAGAATCGTGAATATTGCGCTAGGACTTTTAATTATCGCCCTATCAATCGTGCTTATGGAGTTCCCAGTATTTAGTGCAGCTTTACTGATAGTTTTAGCCGCAATAGCCCTTTTAGTTATTGGAATTGCTCGCGTTATACATGCATTTAGGGAAGAGGATATTCATGAGGCCACTAGAAAATACCTCAGTGTAGGCGTCGGAATTCTTTGTATGGTGGTAGCCATCTTGATAATTGCAAATCCAACCACCTTCGGCTTGTTGCTTCTTGTTTTCATGCTTTCTATCACGCTCATAATAGTAGGGATCAGCATGATTGCGAGAGGAATTAAGGGTGAAGGTCACCTTGCTAAGAAAATTTTCTGAGAATTTGCAGATTCTATTCATGCTGGCAATGCAGTAGAATTATGAACTATGTTCCTATGGACGAAGTATCTTATCTAAGCCACGCATGGTTACAAGGAATAACTTGCCTTCGTTGCATTCATTCATAACGCACTTCACATAAAGTTCGTTACCTCTCCCTTCATTCAAATCCTCCCAAAGGAGTCAGTTGAGAAGATCCCGCCGTTGAATTTTCACAGATTTTCGGGGATCATGCCAAAGGATGACATAATAGCCATAATATCGGCCAATCACTGTTCCCAGGAAGATATGTATTTATCTCCTTGGGAGGATCCATGAGTCCTTCTAGAAGCGAGCGAACCATTTCCATATCACCAATTCGCAGAAATCTTCTTAGATCGAATTTCTTAGCCTTATCCCACCCGCTTACTTTCTTGTTCATCTGAAGAAAATGCGGTCCAATCAACCCATGGCTCAACGAACACAAAAAACCTTGTCATCATATTTCATTATTTCGTGGAAAGCATATAGATAATACTCATTCAGTAGCTTTGATTCAAATTCAAGTTTATCAACCCCCCCATGCGATCATGCAGGTACTGAGGTAGTTGATTGCAGGGGTTGGATATAAATTTCGATCAGCGCGATGGTGTCAGGCCGACTTTCATTCATTCCAACATGTTACGTTACAAGAGACAAGCTAAATCTGAGAAGTGCAAACAATAGGTTTTTTTATCTAGCATTAGTAAATGAATGAAATATAGGTAAGAAACCTGGAGCGTCGCATGATAGTTCACGATACGAATGAAAGAAGTGCTTTGTATTGTAAAGGTGGCAGTGAAAGCCGCCATTGTAAACATCGATTCCATGTACCTTGTCATCTGTATTTATCATTGAACAGGAACACAAACTACCAGACAAGAGGAAAAGGCTTTGCGTGTGTGCTTAATACATGAAAAATGATAGATTTTACTCAAATCAACACCAGTCAGGTAGATTCATGGAATGACAAGAGGGTTGTAGTCCATGTTGATCTAAATTCATTTTATCCTTCATGTGAAGAATTACGTTTGCCATTATTAGTGGGTAAGCCGCATGCGGTAATTATGACACATGAAGAGCAAGGCCGAATCACAAAAGGAGTGGTAGCCTCATGCTCGTACGAAGCAAAGAAACTGGGAGTAAAATCTGCTATGCCATTAACCGCAGCGTTAAAAACCTGTCCTGACCTTGTCCTTAATCGGGCAGACATTCCGTACTACGCAACGATCTCTGAGAGAGTGATGAAAGTTTTGCACGATTGCTCTAATATTTTGGAACAGACCAGCATTGATGAAGCGTTTCTAGATTGTTCTGAAATGATTCATGGACTAGGATTTAGATCGTCGAAGGAGGAATGTGATTCACATCTAATCGAGGACTTTGCGCTTTCGATCAAAAATAAGATAAAGATAGAATGTGGTCTTCTAACTTCAGTTGGGGTAGCTCCTACTAAATCAATTGCTAAGATTGCTTCAGACTTCAGAAAACCAGACGGACTCACGATAGTTCCTCCAACAGCGGTCCCTAATTTCCTTGAAAACCTTGGGGTAGAGAGAATTTCAGGAATCGGGACTGTAACTAAGAAATCATTGAAACAGATGGGTATCGACACGATCGGACAACTTGCAAGAACGGACGTCCAAATCCTTGTGCACAGATTTGGTAACAAGTATGGGATACGTATGTGGAAGATTGCGAAAGGCCTAGACAAGGATCCAGTTATACCTAGAGGTGAACATGTTTCCTTGAGTACCGAATTCACTTTACCTGATTTTACGAAAGATCAACAAAGATTACTTGTTCATTTTAACGCATTAACAGATGTGCTATTTGGGAGGATACAAAGAAGAGGGTATCAATTTCGGACCGTGGGTATTAAACTGGTTCATGCAGATTTTGCAGTTGAAACAAGAGAGAGATCATATTTACGTTATCAGGATACGAGGCAAAGCATTAGTAGCGCTATACCAGACCTTCTACAAAAGTTCTATTCCATAGTACCAGAAAGACAAGAAGGTCAAGTTGCTAATAATATGATGAAGAGCAACCCCTCGAAGAGTGGAACTGAGCTTTTAATAAACGTTCCTATTAGGAAGATAGGCGTAAAGCTATCAAATCTAATTCTAAATAGAGGTTCTGGCCGGGAGGAAGGCCAATCAAGTATTCTTGATTATCTTTAAATTCTGCCAACGTGGTCTAGATACCAAAGCCAGTAATAATTTATAGAAGAACTCTCGAAGTCATATGCCTGTTACCTCAGGCTTCTTCAGCTCGATCAAAACTTTATCACCTACCTTTAGACCCAGATCTTCATATTCTCTTATACTCAGCTTGAATGTTGGTGCATCAGCCACCCCCATACCACTGCCCAGAACGTTTGACATAGCTTTAGGCAAGTTTTTCATTAAATCTTCTGGAGAGGAAAAGGTCATTGCCTTAACTCCAAAAGGGTTCATTGACTGTTGTCTGTCCCCCGACGTCTTGTCCATGAAGCTAACGTGTACGTACGGAGTCCCATCATGAGACGCTTCTATTCTTGATACAATAAATTCTTTAATCATTTAACTACAGTACAAGACGAGAAAATAACTTATAAGCCTTGACTATTGCGGAAAAAGTATTTAATTGCTATCTAGAAATTTACATTTCAGATCGATTTGCCCATGGAAGATGAATTGGTTGGTTGATCTTCATTTTTTGGATAGTACCATCACTACTTAGAACGAATTGCAATGTCTTTTCATTCCTTTAGTTTCGAAACTGATAGCATTCCTCAATTGTTACAATAATAGGCAATGGTGTTTCCTATTCCGTTGGACTTTGACCATTTTTTGTTATCTGACTCTTACTAGGCCAAACCAGATTTTCAGCAATTATGAGGTATGAACATTTGAACCAATATTTGGATGGCCGAGGTTTTAATAATTTTCCAAAAGGTCAAATTTCCTCATTATTATCACGGAAAAATATAATAGCTTGACTTCACGCTTTAAGCATAAGGTAGCTATACTTACCATATTAGCTGCTGGTAGTTACGTCCTCAATTTATCGCCTGCCTTCGAAATATCCATAGTATATTTCCATAGTATATTTTGCCGATATCCATAATGCAAATAGAGATGCGACTTGTAAAGCTCATCAATGCGACTAGATCAGTCATAATCAATGCGACTAGATTGTACAAGCAACTGCATTGGGAGATTCAGGTTGGGCTTCATAGCCAGGCAGTGGCATTTCATATGGTGAGTACAAATTAAGTGCCGACAATCTATAAGGTTCGCTGGTAGACAAGTAAATTTCAGATCTACTCGAACTACGGCGAAGCATGTATCCACGTTCACACAGCTGCTAATCCTGAAGGGAAAATAGAGGTCCAATTCAGCAAGGCTAGTTAGCCTGCAACATATCTACTATCTACGTCGCTCTTGATTAACATTAGATAATTCGATAAGTAGTATCGTAGTATGCACAACAGGTTAGAAGAATTATACTTGAATCACACCGAATAAACTCGTCATCGAAATAAACACTTTTAAGTTGATTACTTGAGCAGCAGACGTGTCATATTATGATAGAAGCACGATTTGAATTAAATTATCCCAAGTCTTCATTGCCTGATTCCAAATTCCCCACCCTGATTTGCGGCTTCCCAGGAAGTGGTTATGTAGGAAAACTTGCAGTAGATCATCTAATACATGAATTGAGGGCAAAACATTTAGTAGATATTTACTCTAATACATTTCCGCCCCAAGTTCTGATTAAGCCCGATGGGACTGTAGATCTTACTAGAAACACAATATTCTATCATGAATCCCCAATCTCATCTTCTTTGAACATGATGTTCTTGACCGGAGACTCACAACCTTCTAATCCTGATGCAGAGTACCTTTTAGCCGAAACAATTCTCGGAATTGCATCTAAATATTCTGTTTTACATGTATATGCGTTGGCGGCTTATATCACAGGTGTCTTTGTTCAGAAGCCCCGAGTATTTTGTGCGGCTTCCGATATGGAGACCCTTAGGGATATCAATACTTCTGATGTTGCTGTTATGGATGGTGGAGCAATAACGGGAATGAACGGACTGATAGTAGGATTGGCCAAATTGAAAGGGATGAGAGGTACTTGTTTATTAGGTGAGACCTCCGGCTATGTTGTTGATGCAAAAGCATCAAGGTCATTGTTAGAAGTCTTGACTATGAGACTGAGTGTAGAGATTAGTATGGACGCGCTGGATGCGAGAGCGAAAGACACAGAAATGTTGATAAAAACAATTGAACAGCAGATGGTACAGCCTTCCGGTGAAAGGCTTGAAGGAGGAGAGCAAACCTCACAAACTAATCCTCGTAATACAGGGTATATTAGCTAAAGGCGATTAGTTGCGGCTAAAAATGGCAACTTTGAGTGCCATTTTATGGCGTCGACGAGTGCAAATTGCTATACCTTCCTAAGCTTACCATAACGACCTATGTTTAGGCTGTTATCTCCCCTAAAAGCTTGAGTATAACCATTCTCAATAACGACCGTATCACCCTCTTGAACCGTATCTATTTGCTCATCCCAAAGTGACAACTTTATACTTCCACTATCATCTGTTATAACAGCATCTGCGACTCGTGCAGTGCCTCCCGCTCTTAGGTTTACGGTCCTTGGCTCTGCTATGCTTTCTATTTTACCTTCTACACTTACACCCCTTATCCCAGGCGTTAGTTCGGTTATCTTCATTTCTTTAGTTAGCTGTTGGTCATCCAAAATAAATATTACGTCCTGAATCAATGTCATTTGTGCCAAATCTGAATTCGATTAAATTTTTATCGAGGTACCTTCCCAGTATAATGGAAACAAAATCTGATGCTTCAGTTCACGCATTGAGGAGGGGTAGCGAAGCTTGGCCAACCGCGCAGGACTCAAGATTACATGGTTCAGATGGGTAATCCCGTCCCTAAGGGGTTCGTGGGTTCGAATCCCACCCCCTCCAATCTACACACGGTTAGAATCCCCGTTTGTATGAAGGACGATGCAAACGCAATACTTTGAATTATTCGCCCAGAGTAAGGCAATCATCTCATGAATGTATGAGACTGGCACGTGACTGGAAGAATTCCTTAATCTTCAAAACACTGATAGCGACATTCCAAGGGTGCAGTTTTCATTTTGCGTGGAAATAGCGTCGAAAGGCGAGTCCTGATACTCTCATTTGTGAAGTACCTAGAACAGTAGTTGGAGACGCATTCATTAAGGTCACAAAATATTTACCCATTATGGGTGTCCGAGGCGACTAACTGCCTAACTCCTCCTCCTCTTAGTTTAGGTGGACGTGAAGGATGCGTTTATGTATTCTGGAATAAAAAATAAACACGCGCGGAACATGCGCAGTTGTATAAGATATTTGGATGGTCACCGAATAGATTAGAATAAGATTCCCAGTCTCAGTTCCGCCTTAGACGGCATTAGATCAATTGTAGATCAAGTTCTATCTCCCGAGTTCTTTCTCTTACAAGCAGCCTTAATTGTCGGATGGTAGCGGTCCCAGTGCTCCTCCAAGAGAGTAGATTTATCAAATTCAAGGAATGATACTAGATCTTTTGCAGATTCGAAAACATACCATCTCTGTCGACATACACTTTCGATAGATCTCTTTCTTTGGCAGGTATAGGCAGGCAGCACTCACTTCTCTATGACATAGAAATCATAAACTGGTGTTCCCTCATTTCGGTTGTTTCTAAATGTATATTCTATAATTGAATAAAAAGCTGGAAATGTTTCTACGAGACCTATAATTGGGCATAAAAATAAAGTTTGAAAGTGGAAGAGAATTTTTTTTGATAATGATATCTGACTAAATCGAAGATTCTGGAATAATCCGAGTTGATATGAGAACAACCAAATAAGTGATGAAAACAGAAGGAGTAATCCCGTAGCGAACTCGATTGGTCCTGCAGTAGTCCAATTATGTAATGCAGAATTGGAATAGAATTGCTGGAATGCTAGGTTAAGATTATCTAGAAAGGCGTCACTCGCAACGCCATTGCCCGTGTTAGTAAAAAATGATAGTATAATGGGCAGATTTACGTAAATGGAGAGAATTGTTGATAGGAGCCCAGCAGCAAAACCTAGGAAATATGTCATGAGCTTATATGACAGCTTAACTCTATGAACAATTGAAAATTTATCAACATTTTGAAGACTTCCTAGAACCCATCTTCTACGTTGCATAAAATGATCCTTGATGTTAAGAGGAGGTTGTTCGAGCAAGATCCCACCATGCCACCCCATAGAATCTGAACCATATTTCTCATATACTAGGTAGCCAAACAACTGATCTTCAGCTAGAGTGGGACCAAAATTCCATCCAATGTTGTCCTCCACATCAGATCGTACAAGAAGGTTGCTACCATGCATATGCAATGGTGGAGTCTTGATAAAAACTTTATTTGTCATTTGAGAAACACAGTCATAGCATGTGAACGGTCGAATCGATTCGGCCAATGCAGTTAAAACATTGGCGTTTTCAAACTTAAGAGGGTAAAAGATAGGTCCCTCAGATGCTACTCCCTTTCCATCTCGTATGAACTTTAAGAGGGACAAAATTGTTTGAGATGTAGCAAAGCTTTCATCGTCCATATGGTAAATCCAGATCTGTTTCTTATTTTCATCCCTAGATTTTCTATAAAGTAGCGCATATTGGAGCGCTCTTCCTTTCTTAATAGCAGATGTTTTGAACGATTTCGGTACAACCACCACCTCACAACCGAATTCATCAAGTTCTGAATTATCGCCAGGGTCATCAGTTATAACTGAAATCTTAAATTTATCGTACTCTATCCTCCTGCATGATTCAATTATCGATCGTATTCCTCTTTTGACTACCGGGGTTTTTGTGGCTGACCTCGTGGTAATCTGAAATATAATCATTGGATCGTTTCTGATCCTCCTAAGATCAGAAGTTATAAACATACTTCTGTTTGTGATAAATCTCAAGACGGCAAGAACGGCAATTGGGATATTGACTAACCATAGAAAGGTTAACAATCCAGCTAAAAGAGCTTCTTGCAAGTCTGCATCTCATATATTCCATAAGCAATAAGAGTACATCTTTTCTAGAATTGACTTGCGTAAATTTCTTAAAGTGCAAATCAAACAAGAATTAGTTTGAATATCTAATTAATAGCTGTTTTAAATAAGAAAACAATAATAAGATATTGATTTCATTATGCATTTCTGATTTCTAGAAAAAGTATGGATAAAAAGCGTTGGAGCTTTTTTCCGTGTGGAGCCCTGTGATACTTTGGTGCCGTCTGATGGTAAGCTAAATGGCAATATGGATGCGGTATTTTGCAATCAGTGCCAAAGTTACACGGTCATCTTTGATATGGTGTCAAATGAGTTCGTTTGTAGCTCTTGTGGATGTGTTGTTGCAGACGAGCTATTGAGTTCTGAGCACGCAGGAACTTTCCCGCCAAGATCGGGCTACAGCGATAGGGCAAGGACGGGCATGCCTGAATCTCTGGCAGTACATCATAAGGGTTTATCCACCTTGATAGGGATAGGTGATACTGATGCACGGGGCAAAGCACTAGAGCCTGCACAAAAGGTGAAAATGCAAAGGCTAAGGACGTGGAACAATAGATCTCAGCTAAATGACTCCATTTCAAGAAACCTCGAAAAAGCTCTGAAATTCTTGAATAACTTTGGTGATAAGCTGTATTTAAGCCAGGCCGTTATTGAAAGTGCGGCATACATATATAGAAAAGCGGCTGTGAAGAAGCTCGCAAAGGGAAGATCTACGCTTGGGCTCGTAGGGGCAGCCCTATATGCAGCATGCCGAGAAACAGCTACACCCAAAACTATATCGGACATTGCAACAGTTTGTAATCTTCCTACGAGAGATGTTATGACGCATTACAAACTCATTTTAAAGGAATTATCACTGCAAGTGCCAGTTTTACATGGTCCTGATTATGTCACCCTTATCGCTAATAGACTAAGCCTCTCCGAAAGAACAAAGAGGGAAGCCTTGCGAATCTACTCAGACGTTCAAGAGAATCGGATATCGATTGGCAAGAATCCTAGAGCCCTAGCAGGGGCAGTTATTTATCTTGCTTCGCAGAACTGCAATGAATTTCTGCGTCAGGTTGAAATATGTCAAGTTGCCGATATATCGACAGTGTCGCTTAGGAAGCGCTGTAAGGAAATTAAAGTCACACTCCGTATTTAGCGATTTAACTTATAAGTAATTCACATGTTGCCGGAGATCATATCCGTTTTTTAGATGAATCATTTGGTCAGAAATAATGTCCAAATAGGCTGCCTTTGACATCGGATATGACTCTCTGCAGGTGAAAATTGTAAAAACTAGTCCTTGATGATCGATTTTGTATCCTTCACAAGGTTCATGTCCCCGCAAGATCACTTTGGCATCAAGTCTTCTCAACCATGTCTGGCTTACCAACCGGCCAAAATGCTTACCAATACCTCTCCGCGATCGTTCAAAATCCCCATTTTTCATGATGGAATCTCGTGGATCATTCCAGAGTATTTCTTCCATTGTTTTGCTAGTCATATGGTTGGCCTGAGCCTTAGACAAGGTCTCTATAGCTTCCGTTCCATCATGGGGAAGCTGGGTTGGTACACCACCGTGCACAATAATAAAACAATCTTCGATTACCACAGATAGGTAAAGTGCATGAAAGAATGGCAAAATCTTTTGATAATACAAAGCCATCGATTGACCTTGCCCAAATAAATCCATTATTCTAGAAGGGAAATCATGCGAAGGAAATGGGAATTCGTCTGGGGCTTCATGATTTCCACGCATTAGGATTACCGACTGGGGAAATCTGGCTTTAAGAAGACATACGGTATACAAGACTTCCGGAGACCTTCGACCTCTATCAATGTAATCGCCCAAGAAAACGAGCTTATTATGATCGTCTGATAAGTAACGTTCGTAGTCTAACTTGGACAAGATAGTGTGTAGAGCACCATAATCACCATGAATGTCGCCGATCACTACCAACCTATGAGGGATCTCCAATTTGACCAACGATCCAAGTACTATGCCTCCTGAAATGTGACCACTTTCATTTTGATTTTTCAGAACCCTGGTGCTGGTATCCAGTACGTTACAGAAATCTGTTAGAGGGAGACCCTCATTTAGTTCGTCTAGACCTCTTACCAATTAGCGAATAGCAAATGCATTAAACACTAGAAATATGTTTTGCTTGTCCAGTTTCCAAATGCTACTTCATCCCTAATAGTCCTGTAGCTCTGCTACTTCGCCATCACCCATCCGTGAGCTATGAACTAGGTTGGTAAGATTCACATCTTGGTGAGATTGAAGTAATTTCGTCAAGACCGGACTTATTGGCTATGGCTTTGATTGTATTTGGAGAGACCCCTGCTTTCCTTGCAATATCTCTGTAAGTCTCTCTCTTTTCTAATAACGCCAGGACAAGCGCCTCCTTCTGTTT
>JBAUMZ010000059.1:0-1701 GCA_049578985.1 Nitrososphaeraceae archaeon | reverse complement strand
TACCCTGATGGCCCATATTTAATAATGATAGCTGTATCTCTGCTAGGTTTATTTGACTAAGTGCTGCTATTGTATCTCCTTTCGTAATTAACTCATCTGCAGCCTTTAAATGAATTTTTACTGATTCCAACATTGGAGTAGTCATGTTTCCAGTACTAGGCGCTTGTGCACTAGCTTGAGGTATAACGGCGGTAAAATCGCTGCTGGATACTGATATCATAATGCCTATCAGTAAAACCATCATCATACATTCAAAGTAACTTTCGAACGTCTGAGCCATTTAGTATCCATATAAATGGACCATAGTTTTAAGAGTTCTCTTTTGTAGTGCAGTTGATAAAGGACTTGGATGGCCGTCTGTGTTGTAGACCAAAGACTCTTTACAATCAGTCTATTAGTTGTGCAACGGTCTCCTCATCAACTCCTACTGGGGTCAGCAGTACATCTGAGATTGTTTTTAAAGTGGCTGCTTACTGTTCAGGAGTTAGGCTCTGCCAGTGTGTGCAGGCATCCTCTAAATTGCCATTAAAAGGGAAAAAAAGGGGGGGTAAAAAGGGGGGGGGTAAAACGTCGGCTTTACTTATTCCTAAGGTGTCTAGCTGGCCAAGTGTATCGTTTGCGCACTGATTGATTGAGAAAAACTTTCGTCCCTACAGTTGAATCATCCTCCTACCTTCCTCCTGTGCTTGGACAGTTGATTCATCCTCTATTTTCAAAAATAATTACTCTATAGTTTGCTGAGGCTAGCTGCTCTAACAATAGCGGATTCCACATATCCATAGTTGCATCAGCTCCTGTGATCAGAATAATTGATGATTGTTTATAAAATAGCTGACCAGTACGGTTTATCGATCCAAGCTATAATTATACCCGAATTTTTCCATAATGGGTTGGAATAAATACCATACTGTACTCTGAGTCCATTTTTGTAATTTAGACATTCGGCAGCCCCCTTTCGTTAACAAGAAACTGTCTCAAGAGATCTTTCGCAGATACCTTTCTGTTGACCTTTTTTTCCTAGCACTTTTGTAATCATCGTCTTTTGAACGCATTATGTAACCAGCTCCTCTAAGAGTCTGGATATCAGAAGCCATCTTTTTGATTCCGACTCTAATTGTTTGAGCGAAAGGTTTAGTATCTATGCGGGATTTATCATAACCATGTGGATCTCGTCTTGGTGTTATGAGGTTGCATATTACGAGACTTGGCAACCTAGATTTCTTCGCTGAGTATTTATTAAAACCACAGAGCCTTAGAATTTCATCAGAATTCTTGGCAACCTGACCGTCAATATGACATTCTCAAACGTTATGCCATTTGGAGAAATGGAGTAATTGACAGCACCCAGGTAACACTAACTATGTATATTTTGCCCGCAGTTTTCAACACTAATAAATTTATGATTGGCTTGTGAAAGACTAACGTCTATACATAGCGCTTATGTACAGACATAAATATCCTGGCGATATCTCTCATTATAAGATGGACAGCAAATGTTCTACAAATAAAACATTAATTGTTATAATGTTGCCGGTCACATCATCTTTCTTGGTTGTTACGATTGGGCTTGTATGTATTCTATTTACCAATGATTAACCAGAAAGTGTTTGTTATGATGTTAGTATTGACTGCATCTGTGTTAGCAGTTGCGGCATTACATTCACATAATGCTATGGCATCTGCTTAATTCTTATGGACCTA
>JBAUMZ010000058.1:0-44811 GCA_049578985.1 Nitrososphaeraceae archaeon | reverse complement strand
TTCTTCATCTCTAACCATAATTGCCTTAACAACCACCATCAGTTGTTAAACGAGAACCATTCTTATAGGGATGGCTTTAGTGTATGACAAGACGATACCAGTAAAGATCTGAAATCAAGGCCACAAGCATACTATTACAGGTACCAGAATGTTGTTCGCCTAAATAGAATCATGATAGTGTCAAGGCTTGATGATGTCTTGGATTGCAGGATTTCTTGCAAGTGCAGTATCAGGCGAATTTTATACATCGTACACCAATAACGACCTGCCTAGTCCCATAGCAACACTGCTAGCAGGAGGACTGGTTGTATCTACTTTAACATTTGCGATTCTCTTTCGTTTGTGCAAAGAAATGTGTGTTGATAGATCATTAGACGGCAAAAGTAATTCCAAGATCATTGGACGGGCCCTACATTTGCAAATAATGTAACGCCTTTGGCGGATTGAAATCAAATAATGTCTAGCTACTAAATTCAGTATCCCGATTAGAAATCTATAGGTTGTAAGAATATAAAATGAAAATAATTATCGCAAATGCTACTCCCACACTGATGTTCCTACTTCTGTTTTGTGGCTGACATTTAAGTTGACCCCTACTTTTTTTGGGGCTTATGGGAGATAGCGTTTGGACATTTTGTTATTTCCACTGTCCCCACTCTTGGATACCATACTGTCCCCACTCTAAATACCTGCATTTACCCTATAATTCAAACATTTAAAATTTTGCTTCCTTGGTTTTTAGTTTCTGTTCTAAACGATCTTCTTCGCCAAGACCTGTGCGTCAATGTCTAGATCAACAATATTAGCAAACTAACTAGGATGAAACATAATGAAGAAATTTTTACAAGGTTTTCTTTATTCCCGGAAAGGTCCATATTTTCAAAAACATTTCTGTTCGAAACTAAACCACTTCCGTTACCAGAGCAAGATAACGGGATTTGTTGTAGAAAAAAATATCTTAATTTCTAGAATTGACTCAATGTTCTGTGTTGTCCCCAGTAGTAGCATTAGGATCGGATCACAAATTATAATGATATATTGATGGAAGACCGAAATGCGATTGATTAAGGAATTGATTAATGACTCGAAGGGGATCTGAATGTTTTTGTTGCAGTATGTGTTGCTATCTGATCGACAAAAGATTGCTCAGCTGCCATTTCAACTGCCTTTTCGTCGCCTTGGATTTGTGAAGCGAAGTTCTGGCATCCTAGATTCAACGGTACTTTACCATTGTCATCTAATTCACCCCCGAGATATTTTAAGGCAGATGAATAGCTTCAAGTTCGAATGTATATGACTCGTATGGAAGGGTTGAATCTTCTATAGGATGCCATTAGACAAAACTTATATACGCTTAAGTTTTTCATAGTATCGAACATGTCATCAAGAACAAACCTAGCTATCTTGGTCGTATTCACCGCATTCGCAATTATTGGTGCAACGATGGCGTTGTCGACGACAGGATTCTTTGATACAACGGGAATCTCAAGCGCATACGCACAGAATGATACGATGATGGGTGGAGATAACATGACCGGCGGAAACATGACCGGCGGCATGGATAATGCGACTGGTTGAGTGTCTAAAGACACCTTCTTTTTTTTGAGGGAATAGGTTGAAGATCCTCGTGCAAGCACTATCTTGGTTGTAGCATTAGGTTGTTTGGGATCGCATGGTGTATCCCTGATGGACATGTATCTTCCCAACTGTGATGTCTCTGGATTAATTCAGAAGAACACATTGGACTATCGACATCGCACACACACACGAGCTGAACGGACAGATACAGGACGGCTGAGCGAATCGGTGCTCCTGTTAGGCCAAATGGAATTCATTACAAATCATTGCAATGATAAGATTGACTTATTCAATGTTCTGAAATAAAGGATAGTACTACGTTTGTCCATGCTTCACCAATATTATATAGGTTGTACCCTCCGCCACCTAGTGCAATGATTTTTCCATCACAATATTTATGCGCTAATTTATGTAGAGAATTTGATGCGTATTTATGAGATTCGGGAGAATACCGTAGATGGGTTAGGGGATCCAACTCGATGCAGTCTGCGCCACATTGCAAAATGATCAAATCTGGCTTTGCAATTTCGTCTATAAACCTCTCAACCTCATTAAATGATGTTACAAATTCTTTATCTGTTGAACCGGGAGCAACTGGAACATTAAGTTTTGTTCCTTCCGCCTCTCCACTTCCTCTTTCCTCTCTTGATCCTGTTCCTGGAAACAAATATTTGCCATCTTCATGCACGTCAGCGATAAAAGTGAGTGGATCATTTTCAAATTCATAATAGACTCCATCACCATGGTGTGCGTCAATGTCTACATATGCAATTCTATCTAGACCGTATTCATGTCTGGCACGTAATATCACTATCCCAATATCATTAAAGACGCAGAACCCCGACGCATTTCCTCGATAGGCATGATGCAATCCGCCAATGGGATTGAAGGCATGTCGGCACCCATTCGTTCCTTCGACTACTGCTTCTAAAGCCTTTAGACTCGATCCAACAACTGTAGCAGCAGCCTCAAACAAGCCACTATAAACGGGAGTATCACCTGCATCTAAATATCCAGAACCAAGCTGCGAGTACTGTTTAACTAGATTAACATATGATCTGTCATGAAATGACAATAGGGTTTCTTCATTTGCTGAAGTCGGCTCCACTACCTCGATTAAAGATCTGTCTGGAACAATTTCCTTAAATTTATTCCAAAACGCCTCCATTCTATTATTATTAAGAGGATGAGATCTTCCGAAGCCATATTTTGCAAGCTCATCTCCCAATAATACAGAAGTCTTGCACATGAAAGCATTGTGAGACGGAGTGGTTTAAGGTTTTGTCTGTACTCCTACTATTCCATCAACCTTCCCAGTAACCTTGCAACTCCGGTGGATAAATTGAAATGGATAGAGCTGACTGCAAAATAGATGACACGCCGCGATCTCTTACTGACCTCGATGATTGGCTCTCTTTAAAAGTAAGATAATTAATACAGGGAACGCGACACCTATCAAAAGAAAAACTTCTAGCGTTAGAACTAGAAAAAAACCTATCATTATCAGCCAGACTACACATATAGTCAATATGTAATCAACAGTATCACTCCTTAGAATTATTTCCACAATTATCACACACCGGTTCCTAAAGCAAGCTAAGAAATGTAAACTCAGAATACCTTTTTATATGCTACGTTTAATATCGCCCCAATTGAAGTGTGGGATAACAGTGTTCCCATCGGTGACTTCAAACTACCTACTACAAGTGTTTCAAGACTATTTCGACAACCTGCCAAAATCGCCATAGACCCATCATCAAAAGAAACTACACGTGATGAAATCAAAAATTAAGATTCTGCATAGAATCACGATGATGCTTTTGGTTTTAATATTGCCAGCTTGAATGCTTTCACACCACTTTAGAGTAATGGTAGTAGTTGTACTAATTCTGCCCGTCAGGATGATGGAGGATCCCAGTCTTGCCTTTCAAATGCTGAGGTATAGTTTTGTCTCTGAACCACCAATAAGGGATTGGTTTACGGGCACATACACAACAGAACGCGTGTTCTTGAATGATGACATGGAATCATTCCTCCGCGCCATTTCGAAGATGTCAAGTATGCCAGTAATATACGGTTTGGCTTAAGTTATGGACAGAAAGCAAGAACTAGGGGGTAAATTCACTCTATCTTAATATGATCGAGCAGACTAGAATGTCTTGAACACGATTTTACCGATAGATATATCTTTCTCGGTTCCTGTCCCATTGATAGATCCACAAATTCGATGAAGTATAGAAGTAAAATAGATCTCATAGCACAGATGTTACAAGTTGCTAGCGAAGGCCCAGTTTTGAAGACTAAGATGATGTATGGTGCATTGTTATCTCAGTCTCAGCTTAAGGGATTACTGTCACTCACATTAAATGCTGCATTGTTGGCACATAACAAGGAGGAACAAACTTATCAGACTACACAAAAGGGTCTGCGCTTCTTGGAAAGATACCATGAACTTTCAAGTCTACTAGGCAATCTCCCTAGATAGTAGAAAGGCTACCTGAATTACACGGCTTGATGGCCAAAACCGGGTTTCGTTTTTGGATTATCTGACAGTACTTCATATTTCCTTGATTTTATTTAACATTCGTCGCATTTTACTCCTTAGCTACAAGGATCATTTAAAAGGAAATAGGATAACATGTAATGCAGAAATAGGGTAAGATGTAAAAGTAAACATATCAAATATAAGTAACAGCTGTCAGATAGTGGTGTAGATAATATTATGAAAAGAGTTGAAGCCTATGTATCATCAGAAAAGGCGGAAGCAGTACTTTCAGCTCTGGAGTCGTCTAATTTTCAAGCGACGTTTTTCGAATCAAAAGGGATGGGTAAAGGTGAGAAAAGGGAATTGAGCTTTAAGGGGAGGACCATGAAAATGAGATACTCACCTAGAAACACGATAGTAACTGTCGTGGATGAGGATAAGTTGGATGACGTAATCTCAGTAATAAAGGGATCTGGAAGTACAGGTACAACCAGTTCTGGGGTAATAGTAGTATCGCCAGTAGATAATTTGATCACGCTTTAAGTCCCTCTCGCTACCAATGCTTGGAACCTGGAGAGCTATTTTGAATTTGGAGAGCTATTTTGAGCCTTTCTCAACCAGAATGAAGTCACAGACTACCCCGCTACAAGGATAATCGTGACGTCGAACGAGGTTGTGATGGTTCCATTATGTCAATCAATAATTTGTTTAAATCGACTCTATAATAATCCAATTTGTCGGGATCATATTTTTGTACTATTTGTATTGATTCTCCTCTCTTCATTCTGTTCACAATAACACTTCGATGTACATAGCCGGTTACAAATTCAAATCCATTGATTTTAGCTTCTCTTAGAAAGTTGGTCCTAAGCTCGTGACCGCCCGCTTCACCCCAGTACCCTGGCTTAATGCAGATCCATTCCATATAAGCAGTGTTGCGTTCCCCCCAATTTTCGTCGTGCGTGCCCCTCCTTAGCGTATAATTTTCTATCGGTCCCCCCTTCACAAATCCAACTATTTTGTTGGTGACGGAAACACCCTCGCTAAAATTGTTGTGGTAATCCCTGCTGCTACTGATGGCGTTACGAGTGCCACTGTTACCGGAGCCCTCCTTAATCTTGAGCGTTATCAGAATAGCATTACTATCATGCAATGACCGAACGAATTGAGACTTATCAAGCTGTAACGGAACACGCAATTCTTGATAGATGTTTAAAACGGCATCCCTTGTGTCAGAAGATAGGCCCTTGTCTGAGAACTTTTCTACATTGCAAACTAACGACAATTCTTTCCTTCTAATGGAACTTCTTGTCTTGTTTTCATCTTCCCAAGCCTCTCTGAAAGCCTCGACGTTGTTATAGAAATTTTTCTTGTATTGTTCAGGTAAATAACGTAAAATGCCTTGAGTCATTTCTTTCTCCTCCTTCAGTGTGCTGAAATATTTGACAGACTCTTCATTAATGAACGAAGGATGCCACCCTAGAGCATGAGCATTGCGTCTTGCAAGAGTCTTTGCATGTTCATAATCTCCCAGTGCATACCCGGCCATACGTTCACAAACTGACAAGAGCCATCCCAAGTATTCATAATGTTCTCTTGTTCTGATATCATTCTCCTGTACGCCCGCGTCCAGAAATAACTCATGCATCCTCTTCTTTGCGTGCTCTGCGTTCTCCCCTTTGAAAGGGTAAGTCGTACGGTATATTATCACGATTACTAGATCCAGGCTAATATCAATATCATCAATGAAATTCTTTATCTTCTTGTCATGCCTCAAAAAATATTCAACTGAATCTTCATGAGGTTTATCTGATAATTTCAGAGGATCATAGTCGTGAAAAAGAGCAGCCACGAATAGGTATTTGATGTCATTATCGCTAAATTTTCTGTATTCCACGCCCGATGCTTTCAGTTGTCCATCAAGTGCCAATAATGCAAAGTATGTAGCTTCAAGTTCATGATCTATGTTGTGATAGCCATAATAGTCAGGTCCCAGTCCCTTCTTTGAAAATTCGGACACAGCATGTCTAACAATTCTATCAGTCCATCGATCTTGCAGACCCATAGAACTGGCGAGTTCAGTTATCTTGTCCTTAAGCGCTGCTTGATGGGCTACACCCATATTGTATTTAAGCCACCACGAGAATAATTTTATCCTGTTGTAGAGCTCAAACCACCAGGGAAAAGAATCAGTAAGAGGATTTTCTACATTAGCTGAATGCTTCTCATCTAGAGAATTTCTCTGGTTGTCGTCGGTTACAGTAGGTAAGATAATCAGCCCATAGTTAATGATCACGAACTTGCACTAAAGTCTTCTGTTTAGACGTCATGAAAGAATCAAATTCGCACTGGACTTGTATTCCAATCATTATTGTTGTGTTGTCGAGAGAACCAACATTCAATTTTCAGAACCTCGAGGTTTCCTCATTAGAGCCACATAAGCATGCTGAAATCTAGCATTTAGAGGAGCCTTCTCCTCATTGAATAAATATTCGGTACTTTTAGGTGGCGACAATGGCGCCAATAGTAAATTATATTTACTGGCGCCAATAGTAAATTATATTTATATTTATATAATATTAGTTACGATCACACCTAGAATCGTTCAAATTTTGGACAATAAAAAAAGAAGTAGGTTTTTCCAGTCTATATTCCTTCTACCATGGGAACAGCTGCAGATCGTCTTCTTCCCCAGCTGACGATGGTTGAAGTGCAATTATGTTTATGGCATTACCGTCACCGTCAATTTGAGAAGCAAGGTTTTGACAGAATATGTTTAGAGGTAATACTCCATTTCCACAGTCGTTAGCTCCAGAACTTGCCTGGCTGCTCTCATACTTTGTTGCTGATACATCGTTGATGCTAGCAAGTGATCCGACTATAGCTAGCATAACTCCAGCAATCACTGCCACTGATTTTGCATTGATCCTTGTTGTCATATTACTACTAAGAAAGATATCTCAATTGTTTATTTGCATTAATAATGATAATGTTATCAGATAAATCTGATTTTTCATATGAAATGTACGATAAGAAGATTAATCATCAAATGATGAATGCTGTTGAATTATAAATCTACGTGATAACTCAATTTCTTCTCTTTTTCCGCAGAATCAAAGTTAGATCTGATCTGCGTCCAACCCGACAGCTAATGTAATTCGAGGTGGTATTCCATTGAAATCACTACGAGACACGTTTTCGGTACAGTTTGAGGCCAATTAAATTCAGTAAAAAACGTCTTTGGTTGGACGGCGGATTCTGAAGAGGATCCTAGTTCGGACAAAATATAGGGCGAGTATCTAGACCTGGAGTCAATATAAATTATATAGCCAAGATCGACGTCATAATTGGCAAGGTATGCGGAAGTCGACTAGATTTCACCAGTAACATTTAGAAAAATAGCAATATCCGTTGCAGGTGTTCTGATCGGGCTCGCTATGTTGAGTACTCGACAAATTGTCTTTTTCAACAACAATCTTCAAACTTTACTATTTCTTTTAGTTGTAACTGTAGGGTTTGGAGTGGGATCTTGGATCTTATTGGAATACACCGACAGGACTAGCTCGATACTCCGAGCTAAATCTCGTTCAATACACAAAATTCAGTGGGAATAAACAAAATTTCCTGGGCAGCGACGATAATACAATTTGTCTTTTCATCATGGGTACCACTATTTTTTAGAATAGTGCATATTGTTACGATTATTTCAGCTTTTGTAATACATCTGTCTCGACGATTTCACTTACTGCAATAGCCTCTGCTTCAGCCTCAATAATACTGGGATTTTTTAGCTATTGATTCCTTTCATGGTATAAAACAAGTAGCCGAAACTTCGTCTTGTTATTTTACGGATTGGCCGCTACTGCCTTGTCTGTGTCAATTGCTATAGATGCCATTGAAAGTCCTGGTAGCGGGATCAACTAGAGGGATCACATAATGGAGGGTGCCTGCGCCGAATAAGTATCCTGGTAGCGGTTATCTTGTATCCTAATGCTGAAGGTGAATCTGATATCATAAAAAGGATACAAGAGAAAGCACCAGAAATAGAAATTGTAAATGGAAATAATTCAACGTCCGTCATGTCATGGTGGACAACTCAAAGTTCTTGCGTGCAGCAGAGAATAATAAAGATGGAAAGGGCGCAATATCTTCGTTTAGATGTATTGCCATTAGATACCTGAATAGTTGTCTGATATGGTAAAAAATGGTATATGCATTAGTTATGTGCCCCTTTGGTTGGCCAGCGTAAATATTTGAATTAAGCGACCTCTAAAGAGCCGTTCGTTCCCGCCCCGAAAAGCACATCAACCGTGAATCTCTTTTTCTAGCGCTTCCTTTAGCATGTGAACATGTTTTTGCCTATCCTTCTTGATTGTTTGCCACATCTCAGCTAACTCTGACTTACCGGCACCATTTGCGTCCTTAATGTAACTGTCAATGGTATCATATAGGAAGTCAGCATCCTTTCCCAAGACTTTAAGTATATCATATGCTGTATTGCTCAATTCTGCGGTTGCGCCCTTACTCATATGTCTATTATTGTCGACATAATATTTAACAACTCCTATATTCGGTCGCTGCCGTTTGACTCAAAACGTCTTTCGGGTCATATTTTCAATCACTAGACCAATGATAATTCATCAATTGTTCGTGGAATATTTATCGCCTCTTGACCGCTATAGTGCAGTCAGTGGCGTGAGATCCTGTCATTAGGTGGGTTAAGTGATTGGACAAAGTTTCAATATATGATGTCAATCATCAAATTCAGACCAGATGGTAGGCTAGATATATCATCTTTATAGTCGTAGAGAAAGAATATGAATAAATGAGATAATCTGGTTCTAATCTTCTTAGTTCGCTGGCTACCGCCCAGTGACTCTGTTCAATAGTAGTTTCATTCTGCCTATAACTGGAATACTGTAACTCTTTGCAACTATTGTTGGACATTCTAGATATTCTAATAGATGCAACAGATGGGGATCGTTCAGAAAACTGTATTTTGTGATACTTGCTCCAACAATTAAGAGATCCGGCTGGGCCACGTTGATCGTCGACTGGATTAGCATTGTCAAGTTCTCTATACTACTCTCTGTTTCTTTTGATAGATAAATTTCATTGTATTCAACCCCCTCCATACCTAAATGTTGTGCTTGGTGAGAACGGTCCCTTTGGTTAAGACGTTTTTTCTCTTGAGTATGTTCTTCATGACCTTTGATAATAGAGAGAAAAGTAACTGAAAATAAACCAGAGTGTTCAATCCACCTCGTAGCCCTTAGAACAATATCTGAATGTTCTCCACGATCGAACAAAACAACGAGCCTTTTCTTATTCATGTTATTCTCGCTTCTTAATCCTTCTTGAATTGGATTCCGTGCTTGGATATAGTTACTGCTACTAGCCTTCCTGGAAATTGCTTCAAGTTGCAGATCGTCGTCAGCTCTTTTTATTGATAAAGCATCACAAGTGGCGAGAGTCTGCAGTTTCTTATTTGTTCTAAGCGTTTCAAAATCAGCCAGCAGTAGATCGATGTGTTGTTCTTCGATTGTCGCAAGAATTGCCTCGGTTGAATCATGTGATATTCTGGCCAAATAGTGATTTGTAATACCCTCTTTGTCGAGGGTATCTTCTAATGGTTTGTAGGCTCTTTTCGCTGATTCTGCAAATGCAATCCCTGCAGAGAGAGGAGTCTGTTCAGGGACTTTTATTACCCTCAATACGTCAACTTCTCCATTATTTTCTTTTGCTACCCTGATAGCAAATTTTATCAACCTGTCGGGGTTCTCCGGTGTATACAAGATTAGAATTCGAAAGTTTTTCCTTTCCAATGCTCCTTCACTAGTCACTGTGGGAGCATAATGTTCAAGTTCCTTTCGAAAGATATACACTCGATATACAGCAAAACCGATGGCAACCCAAACTATGGTTATGACCCAACTCAATGGTTCCGTAACCAGTAGGTATATTGCTAGGCCAATCTTTAGAAAGATACCAATGATTGGAATAACAGGGAAAAAAGGGGTTTTAAACCCGTAGTCTAGTTTGTCTCCGTATATTCTTCGTATATTGATCGCAGCCAGATTGACCTGTGTAAAGAGTAGAAGAAAGATTACCCCAGCGGCGATAGCAATTTGATCTAAAGGTAAACCAGAGGCCATTACTGCCATTATTAGACCTGAAAGTAGAATCGCGATGTACGGTGTCTTGTTCCTAGGATGTATCGCGCTGAACTTGTGTGGCAGATTGTAGTGTCTTCCCATAGCAAAAGCCACCCTTGCTGACGAGAAGGTTGTCGCATTTAGGGCGGCCAACGTAGAAATCAATCCACCTCCAAGGACTATGAACGCCCCATAAGGAATGATTAATTCGGCAGCGGCGCTTATTCCCAATTCACCTTGATCGCCTATAAATTTCCATGAATGTACGCCACCTTCCGGAAAGATAGCCCCAATAGATACGAATGCAATGAGACAATACAAAACAACGACCGCAGACAATGAGATGAAAATCGCTCTGGGAATATTTCGTTTAGGGTTCTTGACCTCCTCGCCCGTTTGAACTATGACTTCGTATCCCTCAAATGCAATAAACGTCAACCCCATTGCAGCAACAATACCTGCAATTCCCATAGGCATAAAATCAGAAAAGTTCATTGTCCATCCTGGATTCGTATACATGGTCCACAAACCAGCACCTATCAGTACAAATATCAACCCCAGCTGAATTACTGTGACAATGTCGCCAGTCTTACCAGTTTCAGAAGTCCCTTTAAAATTAACGTAAGTAAAAGCTGCAACGGATGCGACGGCAATAGCCTTGTCCAAGGGGATTACACCTAGAAATAGCAGGGTTCCCTCTGAACCAATATCTTTGAAGAGATTGAGCTGCATCAACAAGCCATTAAGAAAGGACGCAAAACTTACCGCGTACAAACTCCCAGCAACTATATGTGCGAACCATGCCATCCATCCGCTAATGAAAGCATTTGGACGAGGAAGACCTTCACGGACCCAAAGGTAACCACCACCTGCCTCCGGCATTGCTGACCCAAGCTCAGCGTAAGCCATTGCTGTGAACAGTGTAATCGTTGCATTTATTACGAATGCAATTATTACTGCACTCCCGGCTAGCCCGATTGCCGATCCTGTCAGTACAAAAATCGAACCACCGATCATGGCGGCGATGCCAACCATTACTACGTCGAGAAGGGTCAAGGAGCGAACCAAGTGATGTTCTTGAGGACGATATGAAGGCGTGGATGACTCTCCAGAAGAAGAGCTGGCCAAGTGTTACAATTAGGTCAGCGATTGTTCTGAAATTAAAACCTTCGCATATTAAAAACAATTGATTTAAATAAGTATTAAGCAATCTCCTCCCCCATCTATAGGTAATCAGAAGATCAGGAGCATAAGAAGCATGAGCATGGCAGAGACCTAAAAATTGCCATGCTGTTAATGTTTGATAATCACTTTTGTTCTGAAGTGTGTTATCGCTTTCATCAACCAAATACAATGGACTAGATCCATTATCATTGAATAATCAATTACACGAATATAGAGAGAGCGGATGAAAATTAATAGCAATTCCAGTAATCATTAGAGATAAGAAACAATTAGGGCTCCACATTTCGTAAAGCATGAAAGCGAATGACCATATAGATTTAACCTTGTGATCATTAAATTCCATATCTCATCTTACTTTACTGTAGTCTATTAGGCTGGTCCATATGAGTTAATTATTTTCTTATTCTTGCTCTCTCCCAGTTCTACCACCCGTATTGGAATACATGAAGTAGTTATTTAATATAAGACGTACCCCATGATAGTAGTCCAATAGTGATGGATTGGATCCTACCTGTAATTAGATGGTCATAAAGGATAGCTGACAGAGAATCCAAACTGATTGATCTTACAACTCAAAAGTCATTAGGAGAATACTGAAGACGTTGCTAGGAGAGGGAATTTCAATAAGGGGTCGCACTCGTCGAGAAATGCAAAAAGCAATATGGAACTTACCGTGAAATTCTACTAATTTGAGTCTCAAGAATGATGCGATTGCATTGCATCGCATTTTGAAGGGAAAAATAGGGATCCAGAGCAGGATTACACCAGATTTCGGAAGAGGGTCATCCGTGAATGAATCTATAGATGAGGGTCAAGGAATTAATAAAAATAGCAATGAGGCGATGAGGGTCAGCAATTTTGGGGTTTTGGAATTGATTTACACTCCAGGAGTCGCTGCTGTTGCAGAAAAAATAAGCAGCAATAAAGAACTCGCGTATGATTACACTTCCAAGTGGAATAATGTGGCAATTGTATGTGATGGCACCCGCGTTTTGGGTCTAGGTAACATTGGGCCTCAAGGCGCCCTCCCTGTAATGGAGGGAAAGTCGGTGTTGTTTAAGCTATTAGGCAACGTAAACGCCTATCCATTGTGCCTCAATACTACCGATAAGGATGAAATTATAAGTTTTGTCAAAGCTGTTGAGCCAACTTTTGGTGCAATTACTATAGAAGATATTGAATCGCCTAAGGTTCTGGAGATAGTGGAGAGGTTGCAGCGAGAGCTTCCAATTCCGGTTTTTCACGATGATCAACATGGAACATCTGTTGTCGTCCTTGCAGCTCTGCTGAACGCATTAAGAATAGTTAATAAGCCAAGCATTAGCGAAGTTAAAGTGGTAATAGCAGGCGCAGGTTCAGCCGGCTACGGAATTTCAAGGATACTGAAGCAGGTTGGATGTAACCAAATATTAGTAATTGATAGCCAGGGAATAATCTATCAAAATAGACCAGAGAGAATATACAACAAGTATAAGCAAGAAATAAGTTCAATCACAAATCCAACGCATATGAAAGGATCTTTGGGAGACGCAATTGTGGGAGCAGATGTATTCATTGGTGTATCTGGGAGGCCAAATATACTAGATGGCAGAATGGTCAAGACCATGAGTAATGATCCTATAGTATTTGCCTTAAGCAACCCTGAACCAGAAATCCATCCTTCATTAGCACTCACTAATGGAGCAAAAGTGGTTGCAACTGGGAGATCCGATTTCCCTAACCAGATTAACAACGTCTCTGTTTTTCCGTCAGTACTTCGAGTTCTTTTAGATCATCGAGTTAGAATTTTAAGCGAGGAACTGCTAGCGGCTGTTGCAATGGGTATCGCGAATCTGGTAGAACAAGAGCATTTGCACTCCGACTATATTTTGCCACCCATTGACGACCCGCGTATTCTAGCGACCGTTTCTGACAAATTGAGAGAAGTTATTAAGCTTCATGTTGACGAGAAATGATAATATAATGGTTAGCCTGTTCGTTGGGGGGCAAACCTTCAATAGTGAGATCCAAACGGTTCTGATGAATCACTCAGTACGAATGAACCAAGCGAGGTTCTCGTGAGAAATGATAATAGATCATCTCTACCATTCTATCTACGAGTTCTTCTCGACTGTAAAGTAAGTATATGAGGATGAGGCAAGGCAGGGATATTGACAACTAAATGTGTGCGTTAATAGAACTCGAAAAGTTAGACGCGGCTCAACTTTTTTATATGTCATTTGGGTTAGTAAGAATAAGAATAACACAAATGCGTTTCGGATGGGCGGATAAGGCAACTAAATTGCTTAATAGAGGCTTCCCACGAATGTATATTTTAAACATGCTCAAGGATAAACCAATGTACGCAAAAGAGATAATTGAAACTTTATTAATTAATAGTGGAGGAACATGGAAACCTTCTCCTAAAATCGTCTATCCATTGTTGGCTAAATTGGTAGAAGAAGATTTGCTTCATCAAACCGATGAAGGTCAGTACGCTTTGACAAGAAAAGGGATTAGAGTGGCAAGTGATGCTGGGATAGTATTTAGAACCCTCAAAAAGCAAGTAGCTTATTTTAGTAAATTTAGTACGCTGGCTAGTAATACATTTGTCACGAAAGTGAAGAAACAATTGTCTTAGAAAATAGTGGAGTTAGAGGGTATTGCTAACACTGATTTCTACTGACATTTTAATCGAATGGTCACCACTTAAAAAATTAATTGACCTGTGTAAACATTCAGTGTTACTAATAATCAGGAATTAAATCGTTATTTATATATCTTCATAAAATTCGTTATGTATATATACATTAATAAAAATTGAAAAAAATGAAGGTAGGTAGTGAGATCGTGACCACTACAAAAAGAATTAATTTCATATCTGTTTATTATTCGATCTTGATCTGCTTCCCCTTCGACTTTGTTTCCTTTTTCTTATCAAAGGTAATTTCTAGGATGCCATTGTTGTACTTTGATCGGGCTGTTTTTACATCTACTTCTGTGGGCAGGTCTATCGACTTGTGATACTTTCGTGTAGGTTCAAGACTTATTACCTCTACGGTGTTGTCATAGGCATCTATTTTGATCTTTTCCTTCTCAACTCCGGGCATTTCCACGGTTACTCTAACATTTCCTTCCGTTGATAATACGTCGATCATAGGTTCTCTTTCTCCCCCAATTTTTGATCTAGATGGCTTAGCTTCAACATTGAGACCATGTATATGACCTCTCTTGACGCTACCAAACTCGCGAACTACTGGTTTACCTTCAGGCCCTATCGACATAGAGTATCCATAAACTATGGGACCTATCTTTCGGACTTTGGTTCCATCTGAAATTTCGTATTCTGAGACAAGCTCGTTGGGCGCTCGTCTCTCTAGAAGTTCAAGCTCGTCCTCCATTTCTGAAAAACCAGTCACTACTTCATCAAAGAGTGTTGGTCTAATCTCTCCATTTAATAAGGGGAGTAATCTCTTTACTCCCGAAAACCAACTATCTGGTTCTTTATTCCAAATACTCATTTTCTTCAAATTCACCTTACAGATAAATATCATTTCCAGATATATAAACGTGACTAACCGCGGGTGACTAACGAAATGAGACTGGGGATTTCTATATTTAGTAGGGGGGAATCAGGAAGTAGAGATGTCCTGTAGCCGTAGTTAGACCGCAGCAGGATTAAGAGGTTGGCCCAGGTCGTCTTTGAGAACCCTTGTCAAGACAAAGAAGTAATAAGTACCGTAGTTATCAGTTAGTCAGGAACTGGGGATTTATTCACTTTGGTTAGGAGAATTGTTTCTTTCTTGCCTAGCTCCACGGAAATCCTTTACGAGTTGGGACTAGAAGCACAGATCACCGGGGTAACGCACGAATGCAAATACCCAGATTTGGCAAGAAAAAAACCAAGGGTGGTCAGTGCGTCCATTGATTACTCTGCTATGAGCAGCCGTGAAATTGATGGTTTGATCGGGCAATTGTCTGGTACAGGGGGGGAAATTTATGTTTTAGACAGCAGTGTCCTAAAGAAAGCAACGCCTGACCTTATAATTGTTCAGGGAGTTTGTAAAGTATGTGCTCCTCACACAAAGGAAATAGAGAGAGAGTTCGAAATTCTGGGGTATAGACCAGATTTAGTCGTACTTGACCCTCATGATCTAGATGATATCTTGAATAGCATCTACGATGTTGCAATACAGGTCGATAAATTTGAAGAGGGTTGTCTACTGGTGTCCAAATTGCGACAGAGAATTAAGAGGGTCGAGACTGATGCAAAGAAGAAACTAGATGAGAAAATCAAGCGGCCGAGGATAATATGTATAGAGTAGATCGACCCGTGCTATGTTTCTGGCCACTGGATACCCAAATGGTCGAGATAGCTGGGGGGATAAACGGCTCACGTGGAAAACCTTCGCGGCGCAAAAGTCTCTCGGTATCAACCAGATAAGATAGTTCTTATGCCATGCGGGTTCGAGAACCTGTATGGAGATGGACGCTTCAAATAATAATGATAGATGGAGGGCATTAGACGCTGTCAAGCGAGGAGAGGTTTACGTTACAGATGCTAATGCCTATTTTAGCAAACCTGGACCTAGAATAGTGGTGGGATTGGAGATCTTGGCAAAAATAATTAACCCTGAAGCTTTTGCTGGTTTAGAATTACCTCCCAATTCATATAGAAAATTCACTTAGTTGACCCCCAAACAATCTACTTTACGTTTAGGCTTTTACGTCGACTTCTGATCTGATTTTGCGTGGAATCCTTGACCACCCGAGGACTGTGTCCCACTAGTTTGTTCCTAGCAAATCGCGGTATGCCACGCTCTCGCTCGTCTGTCGCATTAGGTAATTCTGATCATCTGATATCCAATACAACCCGAAGAGAGGTATCGAAGGCAATTTAAGATGTATCATTGGGACAGCATTTCATTCCTTCAGGCCTTAAAAAACAATGGACCATCGAAGGGGGTCTCATGATCGGTTACTAAAAATTGTTTATTCCATTAACATTAATCATATGGATGAATAAACTTAGATTAGCCTAAGATTTATTAAAGCAATTACTCTGACAAGGACTCCAGTCCAAAGGTTGTTCATAATCCAAGCTATCAAATTAATACTATTTCTGGCAGCATTTTGGACCATCTTCAAACAACAGATGACGGAGATCCCATCGATGCCGTCATCGATCGTATGAAGTATCTTTGAATTTAAATGTGGGAATAACTCCTTTGTAGATAAAGAATTTCAGAGGCCAATTATAGATGCCCTTTCGCACAATCTGCATGGCTGGGAGTAGTTGGCAAGATTGTTAAATGGGGAGGGGAATACCAAAACTGGTAAACGCCTCACCACCAAAACCCCCGTGATTCTTGCATTTGTCCAGATTGTAGTCTTGGAGGAGATGTTGATACTTTTAGTTAGCTAGTATTGAAAAGATCGAATTTCATAACAATGAGATATTGATATTTATCCATAACACTGGTCATTTGGACATTGTTGTATCGCAAGCTGATGTCAATGACCGAATTCAATCCGCCGCTATAGAACCTAGTAGTAAGATCCAGAGGCTAAGTGAAGCGAAGGTGACTATTCCTTATCCTTGGATCCCCGGGACCCCATACGAAATAGGTATAACCACCTCAGATGGCACCAGGTTCAGTAAAAGTGTGATAGCAGCTACTCTAGCACCGGCTCCAGACGCAAATCAGGCATTACTCTTCACATCCTTGGGTGTATATGTTGGAGTGATCCCCATATTGATAGGTCTTTTGTGGTATCCATACATACGTAAGATTAGCATTGATAAATACAGTTTTTTCCTCAGTCTTCCTGTGGGACTACTTGTATTTCTGGGCATCGATGCTCTCCAGGAAGTGAACGAAATCGTCATAAAAAATCTGGCTGCTGTGTTCAACGGTCAGGCGTTAAGTGTCCCGGTAACGATTTCCTCGTTTGTTATCTTGCTTTATACATCTGAACGATTAACTCAGGGCCATAGAAAAATTAGTTGTTAGCAAAAATCGCCCATTGGCCCCATTCTCATCTGCCGGAGAACCATTAAATCAAGATAAATCCTCCCCAGAAAGCCGGAAGGGAGAATTTTACAGTGAAACTGCAAAGGTATCCAATTCAACGCGAGAGATACAGGTACAGTTACAGAAATACCAGCAATTTCTGAAACCACTAACAAATTCGATGATGATAGCAATCGGAATAGGTCTACACAATTTTGGAGAAGGATTGGCGATAAGTGCTTCCATGCTTCTTGGCGAAGTAGCACTCAGTACATTTCTAATTGTTGGGTTCACTCTTCACAATACAACAGAAGGACTGGCTATAGTAGCCCCAATTGCAAAAACAGAAGCGAAAAGAAGCACCATGATCCGAAGATTGGTTATGATGGGATTAATTGCAGGAGTTCCCACGATAGCCGGAACTTGGATAGGAGGTTTTCTTAATTCTCCTCTTGCGTTGTTGTGTTCTTATCAGTGGGGGCAGGGGCAATATTCCAAGTAGTATATTCATTGATTTCATGGATTTCGCATCATCAGAAGCTAAAATCTTCACCATACATCACCGCGCCAGTTGTCGCTGGATTTGTTACGGGGCTACTACTAATGTATTTTACAGGCTTACTTATATGATGGATGCTTAATTATGAATACTAGGGATGATGGGAGGAGGTCATTATATGATACATAGTGACAACGGTGGTGGTGCAGACGACACAACATCGGATGCCTCGTCAACTATACCATCAAGACAGAATCGAGGGTCGCTTTATCGAGGGAAAGGCGGGCTAGATGCTAGGCTTACTTCAATACGTGATGCCAATCGGACGATTAGAGACGACCGAACTGATAGGATGGAAGACTATCTCGAGGTGATCTATGAACTTGTACTTCAGAAGGGCTATGCGACAACAGTTGACATTTCAGATAACCTCAATGTTTCCTCACCAAGTGTTACAAGGATGATGAAAAAGCTTCACGAAACGGGGTTCCTCAGGTATGAAAAATACAGAGGAATGAGCTTAACAGACAAGGGGATAGAGGTTGCAAAAGCCATACGCAAGAGGCATGGAATCCTCGCTGAGTTTTTCAAGATGATTGGCGTTCAAGACGATATTGCTAACGAAGATGCAGAGGGAATAGAACACCATCTACATTCTGAGACTTTGAAGAAACTTGAAGATTTTGTCAGGAGCCTAAAAGCAACTCACAAGATACAGTAACCCTTTTTCCCGTTTATGTCATCATCATAAAGATATCTTTACTGCTTTACTGAAAGTAATATCTCAATTCACGCAATCAATCCAGGTTAATATTGATCCCAACTACTTGTCCTTTAGTTCTAGTTAAGAATCCTGCCAATGTGGCCATGAATCCATACTTCTTGTTCCTCAAACTCACCGCATTACCCAGCTCCTCTTGATTTGCAAGAAATGCCTTTCCATTGTACCATTGACCCTTGAGCTGACCTCTCATTCCGCACGGAGCTACTCGTACATTTGCATTATTTCTCAGGCGCTTTACCTTGCCGGTCTGACTTCTTGTTACAACACAAATCTTCCTTCCATCTACCACAAACCATACGGGTGTAGCCACAGCTTTTCCGTTTCTTTTCAAAGTCTCAAGTTTAATATAGCGATACTGAGAAAGTGTTGAAACTGGATCCGCGGATGACATATTTTTAGAGTTGAATGCGTTTTTATTATTGTTTTCCTTCTCACTACTGCGAAGATCTGAAGGCTTCGCTGCCTCGTTCTGTCAATGTTTGCAGGAATTCAACAGCAGGAGTAAGGCGGAATGGATAAAGTAAACTGCACTCCAAAATCGCTCTGGCCTTTATATTGTTCTCACGAATCTTATTTTAGTGTGGAAACTTTTGGTTGTAAATAGTAGAACGTCTTGGCCGTAAATTGAAAACACTCGAGGTTCTAAAATTGGTAAATTTTGTGAATGAGGTGATAGACTAGAATCTTTGTTAGTCGGCGTATAAATTAGGAAATTTGTTATTTGAAAATATCAAATGAAGAAGATTCCTGACACCTAATAGGAACAAAATCAATGTTGGTGATGCGGTTTTAAATGGTTAGCCAGTTGAACGTCAACATCAACTATGGCTCTTTGACGTTCAAAGCCTCCCCCCCCATTTCGTGCATGACGAGATCTCGATTAAAAGCCTCAAGAAACATATTTTCACTTGCAGTTCCTAAATCGTGAAGGTGAGGCCTGGTGTATTTTTTTCTTCTGAACAATCTTTTCTTGCGATTGCACAACTATCTGAGCCCTTGAATTGGATTCAAGCATTTGGTTCATATTTTGGACTCCTACACCTCCTAGCCATTGACTAGAAATGGAGTATCTGAGCTACGGTTAGTTTTGATTCGATACTCTAAAAGTTAAAATCGCCTCCAAAGTCCATTCCAGAATCCCCAAAACTATCAAATCCCCCTCCTTCAAAGCCTCCGCCACTACTGTCGCTCCCGGAATCTGCAACACCGGCGTCATCCTGGCCTGCAGCATCAGAGGCAGAATCTGTTGAGTCAGAAGCGCTGCCGGCATCTCCAGCCATCAAGCTCTCCTGAGGACTCATTGCCATACCCATGAAGGACATCATCGAAGCAAAAAACATCATATTCATTAGACCAGAGAAAAGCATCATCGGGATCCAGGCTCTATCGGCTTCCATGAATGATTGCAGTTGTTCTGTGTTACCATTGTCGTAGGCCAGCTTAATGTCATTGACCTTCTGTTCTAATTCTCGTTTTTTAGAGTCGAGCAAGCTCTGTCCAGTCTCATTGATGATGAATTCTGTCTTGCTTCGAAAGAAGCCTTTCCTTTCCATTCTGATTATTAATCGCTGCACTGCAAGATCGTGGAGTATTGGTTCTACCTCAGATTTATCAAGCTGAGTGACCTTGCATATCTTATCCGTTGTTTTCATACCTCTGCCGATTGCACCCAACACCATAAAATGATTAGGGCTATCGTTAGCCTTAACATCTCCAGACATATAGTATCTTAATTACTCACAAATTATAATAAATTATTGGTTTGCTTTGTAATGCAACGTAATTCTCCTTATGTCCAATATGTACATTTATTATGTTGGCCTATTGTCAAGTAGTAGTATGATTCAGCAAACTCTTCACAGCTTTAAGAGAGAATAATCTAAACTCGAAGCAAATGACTGTCTTGATCTCGATTCTTGAATATTGTATATGATTTGACACTTAATTATCCTGGAGTAATAGGGAAAATATCAAAAAATACTTCAGTCCGTTGGGGATGATCTAACGGCAGGAATACGGTCATGCGAACCTTACAATAATAATCGACAATCCATTAATTACCAAAATTAATTAAAGAACAGTCGTTACAAAGTTTCTGAGGCTATCATTATAAAGATTATGTTGGGTAAAAGAATATGAAACCCTCATCTCGACGACAGATTTTAGTAGGATTTCTTTTGCTATCTTTTTGCCTCTCCCTTGCAATAGCTCCTCAATCTCTGCAAAAACTAGCTATCGCTCAAGATCAATCTCCTGGTTCAGGTTCAGCTGGGTTGATGTTATTACCAAAATACTCTCCAAATAGTATATCTCAAACTCTAAACTACTCCCATTTCGTACCACTGAGTCCGTTAAGCAATAGCCCTGGAAATCAAGTCAAATTGCTTCTAGACTACAATGTAACTGAATCATCACTAATAGATAATCCTATAAACGCCATTTTGCATGTGTACGCCACCAACCAATCTTTGGTAAGAACCTCATCGCTTCCTCATCCATTGACCCTAACGACTTCAGAGGGAACTATTCAGCTCGCTACCACTTTAAGTGATCACAATCTGAAAAATATAACTGCAGTAGCTTTGCTTACAGATGATGAGAAGGCTATTCCTGTATCCAACGTGCTGGAGGCCAGGCTCAGCTTGGGCGAAATGGCCGCTGGTAGTTAGTTGTTACATTTACATAGCCACGAGGGCTACACATTGATGCAAGCCTTTGTATTTATTGTAGATGAAATTAACCTTTGTAGAACCAGCTCTGATGGAGTAAGAGCTGATGGAGAAGAGCATTGGTTCCTCCATTTTCCTGGTTTCATTATATGCTTTAACAAACAGATCATACCCCCAATTATATTAATCACTCTTAATTTCCGCTTTCCTTGATGAAACGGATAAGTTACTTAACAGGTTAGCTAATAAGGGAAGATTGGAATGTGATTTAATATTAGAAATTTAATAGTGAAGAATTCTATGACACGGTTTCAAGTTTATCGATTAGACGATTTACACTGTACAGCTTTACATAACACTTTGGGCAAGAAATTCCAATTATTCAATATTAGGAAGTGCGTAGTAAGAATATACAATGCATTTGGATAATAGAGGATCTCCATTCTTAATTACTTTGTCTTTTGGGCTGCTTTTGACTGTAGGATTAGTTGCTAGCGTAGAGTACATGAACGACTCAGACGCCAAGAATAGTAGTGGTGATAATGGCGATGATCGTAATTGTAGTGAAACAAACATAATCATTGGTACTAGAACCTACACCAAGGGAACCGAATGCAATGATATTATCATTGGTTGTCCCATTACTCCGGAAGGTACTGGGTGCAGCTCAGGTGACACACTAAGAGGGTTGGAACGACATGATATCCTGCACGGAACAGTCGGAGATGATACTCTTTATGGTGATGAAGGTAATGATGAGCTTAGCGGCTCAGATGGTAACGATCGTTTGTACGGCGGTCCAAATGACGATATTCTTATGGCCAGTTTCGGCGGCGATTTCTTGGTGGGAGATAAAGGCAGGGATGAGCTTTATGGAGGACCCGGCGATGACGTATTAATTGGCGGACCTGGGCCAGATTATTTTGATTGTGGAGATGGCTACGACATTATGATCGACTTTAATCCGGCTAATGGTGATACACACGCGGATAATTGTGAAGTGGTACTTTCTAACTTGGGTAGCAAAGAAATTCTAACCCAAGGTGAAGTAATGAAATCAATCGAAGCGCTAGGAATAGGGTCTCAGAAACATCCGATTGACCTGGAGGATATTGGAGAAACAATAAACTAATGTATGTGTCAACGGGCCAATGTCAGTCAGGCTCCAGATAATTAGAGACGGATGACCGCGAAAGAACTCATCATTTATGCCTTGGAAGAAGTTGTCGATTTACGGGGCATTGCAACCTTCCTGAGGAAGAGTATTGGAATTATGCGTAAGCTTGGATTTCGGTTGCTCCACTCCATCGGCTAACACCTAAAGTTTTATTACATCCGGGTGAACAAAGTGAAGTGTTAATGTAATGTATTCCTCTTCCATGCCTCTAGGACCCGGGGGTGTAGACGTTTTGGGAAATTTGGCAAGCAAAATGGAACAGCAGTTTAAAGATACAGAACAAGTCAGAACAGCGTTTGATGCAGATATTAGGTTGTACAAAAATAAGCAGATCGGCAAGAAGGAATTTGTACATAAGGTAGTTACCTATACTATATCCTTGTCTGCATTAAATTTCCTGGTCATGCATGTGATCCTTGAGATAAGAACGGCTCTTGAAAAGGGAACTCCGATGAAAGATACCACAGGAGGAACCGTTATGGAAGATTCATCTGGTCATGGTTCGCAATTCAGTTTTGACATTGAGGGGTTTCTCGGAAGCTCCTCACAAGGTAGATCAGGAGACGGTGGCGACATCTTGGCAAGTGGCAAGGAGCCTTCAACCTGTGCTATCAACAATATCAGCAAAGGGAGAGAAGCGACCGGATCTTGTGACAGGACCATTTATCTGAAAGACCACAAGATCAATAAAGAGTATCCCAATATGAGGTCCGTGCCAAAGCGATGTGTTGGCTGTGGAATAATTCTTCTTCGACACGCAAATTTTTGTAGTACATGCGGATATAAACAGTATGATGACTTTAAAGTAAGCGAAATAGTATGGTAGGCCATACTATACCATTTGACTATTTACCATGGGTGGATCTATATATATTCGAAATCGTAATAAAGGTAAGACAAAGAGCTTGACAAATACCTAGAAGTAGATCCAGATTTCGGCGGAAAAAAGGCCATAATAGATAAAATACTGGCGTTGGACTGCTTGTCAGAAAGAGGACGTGAGAACGTGTAGATTCACTATTTTACTTGCAATGAGGGCTTAGGTAATGATTTCAACACGATTTTCAAATCTAACCTGTCCTACTTTGCTAGACTTTGTGAAGAATTCCATTTTTCTCTTTTTAGGTCGTACTCAGATCGGGAATATTTGATTCTAGCAGGATGACCCATTACAACGGTATCCGAGGGAACATCTTTAGTAACTACCGCTGCCATTGCCACGACACTGTTTTTTCCCACTCGAACCCCAGGTTTTATTACAGCTCTCCCGCCTATAATGGCCCCATCCTCCACAATAACACCTGACATTCTAGGACTAAGGGGATACGGATCGTTGGTAAACGCCGCCGCAGGGCCCACAAATACATTTTTTCCGATAATCGTTAAAGGAGGAATATAAACAGAACCTTCTATTCTAGTATTTTCTCCAATTTTGACATTATAATCTATGTGAGTCAAGGAGCCTATACTTACGTTGTCGCCAATTTCGGTATTACTTCCTACATATGAGAAATGCCAAATCTTCACATTCCTACCTAACTTTGCATCTGGTGAAACATAATTGACTACCTTGTTCTGATCCATTTATTCTCAATACCTATCTTTGCTATATAATTCTCTCCTCTTTGCTCCTTAAATATCCTCAGTATTCAATAGTATTAGTAGTATGATGATACCCTTACCTACTTATTCCCTTAGTTGTAGTGGCATTAGGTTATACACTTCCACCTTTTCTATGATGTGCGGCGGACATATGTCCGCAGCTAACGCCCGACTATTAATATATCATTATAATGTTAATAGTGATTGCATGGATACATATGATATCGTTAATAGTATCAATAGGATAACAAAATGACAATAACAAGGAAGAGCAAGAGATTATTATTAGATTTAAGAAGAGAACAAGTATTATCTTTAGCAAGCAAAGGCTATACTCAAAGAGCTATAGCACAGGAACTTAACGTCAGTACTGGACTTGTGAACAATGATATGCCTAAGACAGAAGGCACGGCAGGACATTAAGCAGGCAACAGCAAGACTAACTGAAGACATGCAAACATCATTAGTCTCACTACAAGACATAATCAAAGAAGCATGGAGAGATATACAGAACCCAGAGACAAACATTAAGGATAGACACAATGCAATGCATATAAGACAGACAACAGAAACTAGGCTGGGGATATTAGGGTAGCAGTATTAACTAATCAATTATCAGCTGATAATCAGCGGACACAATCAGTAGATCATACACGCAATGATAAGCGCACACAGATAGAAACCCCATTCGTCAGTACGATACCCAGGCCGGCAAATCTGTCATCTTTTAAACACACGGAAAAGAACACCCAGATTCAATCCAGCACAAACACCCCAGAGACTATTGAACCTTTATTCCTTGCATACTTTTCGGTCTGAGGCAGATACAATGTCTAAATAACGTCCCATTAAAATGCAGATTATAAGGCATAGGCACGATTTTTTATGTGACGTCTGGAAGGCTTGTAATTCTCTTTTTAATATTCTGGGCTATCCTGATACTACAAAGATCTAATTAACCGATTATTTCCATTAAATATTGTTTGTTTCGAGATCATGAGTCCTTTCGATGGGATATCTTTGAATAGACTACGTACCTAACGAACGGCCCAGCATGATTTGCAAAAGGATAAGTAAGACAATGTATGATGTAGACTGAGGAAGAATACCTTTGCTATCATATTTTGCAAGACAATGGGATGTTTTCCTTGTTGGAGCTGGAATGATAATTGGGTTCACCGTTGTTGTTCTCAAATTGTCAGGATTCTTCTAGTGCCGACAAACTTTGGGGGGGAAAACCATTTACATCTATGAAAGAGAAACTAGTAGAATGATGTGGGCTGTATAAGCCAATTCATTTTTATAAGCATGCCAAGTAGATCGACATATGGGCGATCAGTTGGTAGATTCAAACGAAGCTGACTCGGAAAAGATGGAACCTAATTTGGGCAAGATACGAATAAGTGACGAGGAAAAATCACATGTATTCACCAATAGCAAAGGAGTGCCCCGTAGTAGGAGAGGCAGGGGCTATTCCAATAAGGAAATTGCAGATGCCCTTGCAAATATTGGTTCGGTAAATCAGAATATATCGAAGGTCAGAGCCTTTAATATCCCTGTTGATAAATTGAGAAGGTCTGCCCATTCAGAGAACGTAAATCAACTTACAACAGTTTTAAATAGGTACCTGCAAAGCAAAAAAGGAAAGAATAGAGGCAAAAAACAGAGTCAAACGAAAGAGACGGCTGATACTTCCAGTTTGGTATCGAATTAGCGAAAGTCGTTATCATTAGGACGATGAAAGAGACCTATCTCAAATCCTGCGATCAAAGCTCGAGGATTTTTATAGTACTTTTCACGAATGGTTGGTCTTACTTCATAGATCCTGATAGGGGTAGCTACCACTACTATTTTAATCAGAATACAATTCCCCAACCCCGATTTTCAAGACGTACCAGTGAGTTGTCAATCTGACTCGTAACCCCGATGGTCAAGCACCATGGCTGATCGCAAGTTGATGACATTGATGAGAAGCGAGTGATACTTTATTCAATTGAATCCTAACTCCGTTTTGAGACATTTAAGCCGTCAAATATTGAAATAATATTCCCAGTAAAATAAGATATGATGACACGGTAACATCCTATGTTCAGTTCGAAGCGGAGGCTTAATTCTTGCCATGCCCCTATGGTTCCCTTTAGAATAATACTTTAATTTACTATTGTGCCGTTAAGGGAATATTACCGAAGTACAGACTCTATGTTTCAGAACCTTGGAATATGAATTAAAATTAATTGCTATAGCAACAAATCTTGATCCCAAATTCGAGGGGGGGGACATTTTTTGTAACTTCTTTCTTTTAAGAATCGATAGTGCGTAATGACTTATAACAGGGAAATGTCTCCCATATCTAAGGGCGAAGTTGTTAATTCTGAGCAGGAAGCGCTACGGTGTCTATGTTTTATTAACCACGGCTGTCTTTGCATGTATCATTTACACCCATGGATGGTCGTTTGCTTCTGCGCAAGGAAGCAATGTATCAATCTCTCCACAGATGGTGTTTGATGAACTAAAACATTCAACAGTGAGCGTCATGAACACAATACCTTCGAATGTTTTTAATCCCCAAATTCAAAACCTAACTGAACTAGGAACCGGTTATTTTTTTGGCGACAAGAGACACGTTATCACCGCGTACCACTTATTATCAGGGGCTAGGATTGTGGATGTAATATCAAGTGAAGGAGAAAGATACCCAGCAATGTTAGTGGGAGCTGACCCTTTCAGTGATGTGGCGATTTTAGAAGTGAATTCAACTACTTCGAGAACTACTGCATCTGCAATGCAAAGCCAATTATCGTCCTACATTGGACCAGTAAGTATGGGTAATTCAAGCGCATTGCGCGTTGGAGATCCTGTTCTAACTATCGGCTACAATTTTGGATCGACCAGTCCGTCTATGACTGGGGGATTGGTAAGTAAAACTGACTATTTATTAGCATTCCCAGCAGGTGGATTCTCTATCCCTAACATAATACAATCCGATGTGATAGTGAATCCTGGCAACTCGGGGGGACCGCTGGTAGACTCATCTGGAAAAGTGGTAGGAATGATATATGGTAGACTAAATCAGGTTGGTGTACCTTTGGGACAATTCCCTGGAATAACCGTAGTTATTCCATCTAATATAGTCAATCGGGTCGCTGCATCAATTGTTGAAAATGGTTATTATCTTCACCCAGGGATCGGGATCATTGGAGAAACACTCACTCCAGACTTAATCCAGCGTATGGTCGACTCTACAAATATACCATCTGATATGCACGGTGTATTCGTAAGTAAATTGCAGAGGGATGGGACTACGGATTTAGCGGGCTTACAGGGAAGTGTCACAAATGAATACGGAGAGATACTTGGCGGAGACATAATAACTGCTTTAGATGGGATTCATGTAGAAAGGTTCGAGCAACTATTGGCATATATCCAGGAGCACAAGTCGGTAGGGGATAATATTTCATTCAGGTTACTTCGGAATGGTCAAACCTTGGAAACGAACGGGATAGTTCAGACCTTTCTTCCATCTACACCTAGATAACTCGCGCAATGTGCATAATTTTGAATGACTATGGCTATGTCAATAAATAGAGAATTTGAGCCCTACTTCAAACAAAAACTTATTGTGCGGTGAATAGTTTTCGGTGAGATCAAAGAAAAGCTCTGGGGATTTCATCTCGGTGGAGAGCGCTTTTGTAATGCTATTTTCGTCTTTTAATATTCCAAAAGTGAACGCAAAGAGAGTAGAAAATGTTTCTTTATTAGAATCTAACGGACGAGTCCTTGCTGAAAACCTGTATTCTCCTATGAATGTTCCTCCCTTCGATCGATCCGATAGGGATGGTTTTGCGATATCCTCATCTGATACAGCAAACGTGTCGCTTCACTCTCCGATTTACCTAAAGATAATAGGTAAGGGGCTTGCGGGACAACGGCCGATCTCATTTCGCATAAGAAAGGGACAAGCACTTGAGATTGCGACTGGAGCCAAACTTCCTAAAGGTGCAGATTCTGTGATCATGTTTGAGGATACCCTCTCTAAAGCAAATGGATTAGTCAAGATCTCCAAACCTGTCAATCGAGGTGGTCATGTATCTTACAAAGGTAGCGACGTTACAAAGAAACAGTTAGTCCTGAAAAAAGGAACATGGATCACTCCCCAAGATGTGGCCTTGATTGCATCCATGGGTTTTGATAGGATCCATGTGGTCAAAAAGCCTAAGGTTGGTATACTGGCAACTGGCGATGAACTTACGGAGCCTGGAAGTAGTCCACTAAATGAGGCGAGCATTTTTGAAAGTAATAGATACATGGTGTCCTGTTTAGTACAGGAAGCTGGCGGAGATTCCGTGGATTTGGGATTGTGCAAAGACGATCCAGTTACGATATTTGAGATATTGAAATCAGCATTAAAACTGGATATGATCGTAGTATCCGGTGGCGCATCTGTAGGAGAAAAGGATTATACACCTGCTCTTGTAAATAGGTTGGGAAAACCTGGTCTTATAGTGCATGGAATAGCAATGAAACCAGGGTCCCCGACGGGACTTGGAATTGTGAGAAATACTCCGATTATCATATGTCCTGGCTTTCCAGTTTCTGCGTATGCGGCTTTTTCTACGTTCGGATCACCAATATTGTACAAGTTATTGGGTACTCGGGGACCTGTTAAAGCCATATTAAAGGCGAAGATCACCAAAGACATTAGCGTTCACAAGGACTTTCTGACTTTCGTAAGAGTTATAGTGTATCGCCATAATGATATTTTCTTGGCCAAACCAGTTAGCGCCAGCGGTCCAAGTCTGATTTCTACGTTGACAAATTCGAACGGGATAGTAATTGTGAATAGCCGGATCACTAATAGTAGTGGGCTGAGAAAAGGTGAAGTCGTAGAAGTTACACTATTTAAGAACATACAGGGAACAGCTTGACCAATCTTTTTAGAGATGGAAGATGAAACGTAAAAGAACCAAACAGGGGCAGGTATCCGGGAGAAGCAATGATCTTGTACATTCGAGGATTTCGCTCTGGATTGGCAGCGCCAAAAGCATGCTGCTCGCTAAAAATATCCTCGGCGCACAAGACCAATTGGATTATATGTATTATGACTATTAATTGGATAAGACTTACTTTGAGATACACGACTTGCATGGGAGTTGAATTTCAAATCTGATCGCGGACACTGGAGGCAAAATAGGCCTAAGATTATACGCTTCGATCAAGGACCTCTTAGGTAAGGATAAAGTTGACGTAGATTGGACTGATAACATGACTACCCGAGATCTTAGAAAAAAGCTTTATGAATCATTTCCAATCTTATCATTCGTCAACGCTCAATTCACCATATCGGTCAATCGAAGGGCTGTAGGTGATAGAGAATTGATTCAGAAGACAGATGAATTAGCAGTATTACCTCCAATTAGTGGTGGGTGATCTTTACGTGGGATATCTAACATCAGAAGTAATCGATGTAAATAAGTTACTCGTAGATCGCCGAGACAATACTGTTGGCGGGACGGTCATTTTCTTAGGAACTGTTAGAGAACGTAATAGTGATAATCTCAAATTGTCGCAATTATGTTATGAAGCATATGAAACAATGGCAGAAAAGATTTTTTCTGAGATTGAAACTGAGGCTAGACTGAAATGGGAGATCGACGGGATTACAGCTTTACATCGAATAGGAACCTTGAACGTAGGTGAAGTGAGTGTGATCCTTATCGTTTCATCAAAACACAGAAAAGAAGCTTTTGATTGTTGTAAATATATAATAGATAACATAAAGACTAGAGTGCCTATTTGGAAGATGGAAATAACTGATAGAGGTAAAAAATGGTTAGGCGGTACACTTATACTCCCAACAGAGAAATAACCTTTGGGAAAATTTGGAAATGGCTAATAGTGGGATGTATGATGTAAGTGATAAACCAGATACATTTAGGACGGCTGTAGCTCAAGCCATTGTTGGAGTATCCCCACCCACAGTAACACTTGTAAAGGAGGGAAAAATTCCAAAAGGGAATATATTTGAAGCTGCAAAAATTTCAGCTAATATGGCAGCTAAACGGACCTGGGATTTATTACCTTATTGCCATCCTATATCTATCGATCATATTGCCGTGAACTTTAATATGATAGCTGAAGGGAGGATCAATATCTTTGTGACTGTAAAAAACGTAGATAAAACAGGCGTTGAAATGGAAGCGCTTACGGCTGCTTGTATAGCAGCTCTAACCATCTATGATATGTTAAAACCTGTAGACGACAATTTAGAGATTGAATCTATCAAACTCGTGGAAAAAACTGGAGGGTTGAATTCATTTTTCCAGATCTACGACAAGACACTTCGAGCCGCTATATTGGTATTGAGCGACTCAAGGAGTCAAAATGAGGATACATCAGGTAAGGTCATCGTCGAAAGACTCGCTAAATATAGTGTGGAAGTAGTGGAGTACAAGATATTACCAGATGACCAACAGGTTATCGAGTCTGAGCTCGTCAGACTGTGCGACAAATTGGGAGTCGATATCCTCCTCACAAGTGGGGGAACTGGAGTTGGTCCGCGAGATGTAACGCCAGAGGCTACTGCTAACGTGATTGAAAAATCAGTAAGTGGAATAGGTGAGACATTGAGGGCATACGGTCAAAAGAGGACTCCGTTATCAATGCTTTCAAGAGGTATCGGAGGAGTGAGAGGAAGTACCGTGATAGTTAACCTCCCTGGGAGTGAAAGGGCTGTAAGAGAATCGCTTGATTCTTTGTTTCCAGGTATCCTGCACATATTTCAGATGTTAAAAGGTCATTGTCATTGATTCCACTTTGTTTCTGGGTTGAAGAACGAGCAAAAATTTTTCCATATTCGCATATAACTAACGAACGAGGTGTGATTATATATTTTATACTTATATTTTATAGTGATTATATATTTTATACTGCGCTTGGAATGTTACTCTACAATAAATCTAGGACTTGTAACAGTTCGAGTCGTAGGAACAAACAAACTCTCAATTTCAGCCAATCTACCCATACAATCCACATCATTCCTCAGATCGAGATAAGATGAATCGCTTTTTATAGCTTCTAGCAGTTCAAGCACCTGGTCATTAGTTACACCATGCTTGATATCATAATTTATTTGCCTGCAAACTCTTGTTATTCCACCGTATCTCTTATGTTGTCTTTTCTCCCAGGCAGTTGCATTTTCAGGGAGTCCCTTAATGTACTTGATAACGGTCTTCTCCATATGCTGAATATGCCATTCTTTCATAGGGAAACTATTTTGGATCAAAAATACCACTCATATCTCTATAACTTCTAGAGGTATATAAAATGACACATGTTCACGTGTGCTTTAGTAGGTGAGGTGGCCCTTCTAATTACATAGCACTATCTTGAAGATAAAATGCCGAGTGGCACGATGGTATAAAATGTTTCCTCATCTTATACCAATAATGGCCTACATTATTTTCAGTATTATTGTCCCAATTCTTACTTAAATCTTGGTGACAACTATATGAAAATATTGAAGATCCATGAGGATTTCTTCCTGGAGGCAAGATGCATTCACTAATAGTTACCTTGTTATAGGATCATGTATGTAATGATCAATCGCAGACCTGATATTGCATTCTCACTTCTATTGAAGAACAACGAGGGTGATCGTAAGTGTTACGTACCTCAAGATAGTTGCGACGTTCTGAGGGCCCAGGAGGGATTCAATAAGTTGCGAGAGGCGAATTAAGAGCGATTTAAGTATTTTTGCTTGTCGTTATGCGGTAAACTATTTACAGTCACTTTAGATTTTCAACTGATTAGCAAAGTTTTTTATTCCATAGGTAAATATATCCAAGAATTATAATAGTGTGAGTCGTATCTGGTGTGTTTGGGAAGAAAAAAAAGGATTCCGGCAGCGGGAGTGCCAAGGTTAAAAATAAAAAGAGAAGCGGCAGCTATTTGGATGCTTCAAAAAAGAAGCGTCAAAAGTATCTGATGATAATAATACCTATTATAGCAGCAGTGGTTGCGATTCTGGCTATTTCAGGCACTAGATATTCGTCTGAGATAAATAAATTCGGCACTGTTGGCTCTGCACATGAGCATGCCGCTTTCATTATTAATGTAAATGGTACGCCCATCGATTTTAGCCAACCCCAGTATCAGGTCAAGTCGAGGCTTATTCACGTTGAAGGAGGTGACGGAGGCACTTTACATAGACATACTGATAAAGTACCCTTTGGAGAATTTCTGAGAAGTGAAAATATGAATCTAGAGGATAGTTGCTTCTCGATCTCCGGGCAAACCACTGATCAGGGACAACAAGAAGAATACTGCTCAAATGGGACGGAAACACTGAGAGCATTTGTGAATGGAAAAGAGTTAGAATCTCCATCATCGTTAGTTGATTATATACTAAAAGATGACGACAGAATCTTATTGATTTATGGTAATCAAACTGCTGACCAGCTTACTCAAGCACTTGGTGGATTGGAACAGGTTCCTATCTTGAAAGGAACTTGACCTCATTCTGTTGGAATGTTGAAATCATTGGCTTGCACATAGGTCTTTCAGATAACCGCTGGTGTCAAGAAGCGAAAAAATTGATATGTCTAATTTCGCACCCGGGTTCATTATTTTTTTAAGCTCCTTTCCTGCATCCATTTCCTTCCACCATGTTTCACCGAATTTGGTCATGACATATCTCTCAAGCTCAAAGGCTCTCACAGCAGCGATGAGATAACTTGGGACATACATTATTGCTTCAGGTAATATATGGTGCAAGAGCCAATATTTGCCCGGCATGTCAATCCCCAAATATTCCCGTGTCACCCTAGAATATAGGTCAGACGCCGCATCGATAGTCAGGCCCTTCTCCCAATATTCGATCTTCATTAATGTATTCGCAGCGTAGAATGTGATGAAGAAGAGGTCCATGAAATTGTTCTTGGCAATTATCTTGTCGATAAGGATATCACCTTTAACCCTAGAGCGAAGAGAATTGAGGTAGGAAGGATTTCTAGATAATCTCTCCAAAAACATAGAAAATATCTCAGCTATGCCCATAGAAATTCGATACTTCTCGGAGTAACTGCGGCTCTTGTCTATTGAAGTAGCATGAATCGCATGTCCCGTTTCGTGCAAACAGCCCTGAAAATCGAAGTATGGACTTTCGCGCTTGTAAAGTACTCGTACGTCAGAGGGAATCTCTACAAAGAAGCAGATGGGAGACGGGTATTTGTCTTTTCTGTTTTCTATATCAAATTGAATGTTGGACAGATCAAAATTCATTGAATTCAACGTCCTCTTTACCTCCTTAACAGGATCCAAGTGTGCAAAGGCTTGTTCAATATCAGAATAGATTCGATTTCTGAAAAAATAGAAATCGTCGTAATATTCAGGATTTCTATTCAACATTTCCTTGCTCCTATCCAATAGTGCTTTTCGAAAAGGAACCTTGGCTTTTTCACCTAATGACTTTACAAACTCTAAGAGGGAATCACTTTTAAAATTCTCATTGCTCATATAAGCTGAGACGGGAGTTAAGTTGTATCCAAGATTCGACTCAGCTATCCTTGAATAATCAGCATAGGTTTGATTTATCACTGAAAATCTCGATTCAACTGTTGGAGATATCTTGTTTGTTTTCTCAATGAATTCGTCGAAAACCTCTTGTCTCTTTGAATCTTCCTTCTCGTAGCTGTTAAATTGTCTCCAATTACTCCAGTTTACAGGAGCCCCATTGTGCACGTTTTTTTTTGAAACTATTTCTGTATTTCTCAAGCGATGGATTTCGAGTTCTTGGGCTTTTGTTTTAGAATAGGCAATATCTTCGACAGCACCAAGAAATAATGCCTCATCTTGATTCGGAAATAGCTCAATATATGTCTTCGAATTTAGTTGCCTCATATCTGCTAGCTGTATTATGAGTCCTTCATCATGACGTAGACCTGCATATTGCTTGCACTCTTCATCCGTTTGACAGACATAGAGCATTTCGTCTAACTTACACCATTGTTCAAAGTTCATCCTATCTCACTGGAAGATGACCTATTAGAAGATTCTGATCTTATTAAAAAAGGCCAATTTCAACTCACTATAATAACGATCGTCTTGAACGACGTCACTTGTTTTAAATTTTTCCGCACTGATTACTCACGCGCACATATCACTCAAGAGTATACGGTGATCACGCAAGAGCATACAGTAAAGAGTGGTATCAGAGACATCAAACTAAAGTAGCGTACTTGGCCCTCTATATTCGTCTCAATGTTTGCAGTACTATTCCCGTATGGCCTCAAGTGAAGATACAACATCCCAGATCTTTGTCCGGATATGAGATTGCACATGTCTGCTATACGTCAGCTCTTCCATTATGCTTATAGCATTAGCAGCACGAACAGACATGCTTCCATTATTTTCATCCTTTAGCATTAAGTTAGCTTCTGTTATCAGCCTTTTAATTCTCTTCGGGATCTGAATATCCTTTTTGATCGTATCCAATGTTTCAGTGGAATGGATTAACCTTTCCTGATTTTTGATATACTTCTGTTCTTTCAATTCTTGCCTCGATGGCCTTTTCTGCCGACTATCAATGGGGTTAGAGGATTTATCTGCATTTGAATTGTCAGGATAGGACATGCCGATATGATGCATCATTGATGAATTAAAATCTTTCACTTATTTTTATCTAGAAGTTTGAATCCAATGTGCCTAGTCTTCACCAAATTGGCAACCGTGAGTCGTCTTACAGAAAATGGATTCTAACAGATCCCCATTCCGTACCTATATGAAGACGTACGCAACTTTAGGAAGACAACAAAGATCTCTGGCAAAATCTTCACTCTAGACCAACTAATGCTTTTTCCACTGAATCTTATGAGCGTCCTCGTGACATTTTTCCGAGCCATAGTAGTCATCACACATATAGCAGAACACTGGATAGTCTTGCACTTTTCTACCGCATGATGCACAGGAAACTGACATATCCAAGGCGATATTGACAATATATTAGGATCCAGCCTCTACAAAGATAGAGATAAAGACAAAAACAAAAACAAAGACACTGTTGATAATATCAATAATTGTGTCATTTATTCAGTGACAGACGGTATATCCGTTGATGGCGTCAACTGGAATGAGAATTGGAATTGGTACATTACTTGGCTTTAAGGGTTGGGGATTTGTCTACAATGCCTCAAAGAAAGGATATTTACAAAGCCCAGGTCTATGCCAGAACCAAGGATTCAAACTGCACGTTTACAACTCCCGAATGCAGGGTATAGACGAATATCTAACGTTCAGAGTGGTATTACATGCTCGAAACTATAACCCGGGGACTCTCCGTGACTTAGAGTTATTCGATACAACAGCCAGGTCTGCTGACAAGCCCAATCCATTACGGGAAATTGAGACATTGATGTATCGAATCCTCAATCGTCTTGAAGTCAAATCATCAGAAGTCATGCGCAGTCATGGACTATGTAAATTTACGATCTGAACGATGATTAAATCGAAAGTCAACCACAATCCGAGATTATGTAGTAGATCATAGACATGGTAGAGGGGTTTGACGTGCACTATGATAGGACGACTGGGGAAGATCGGTTGATTGAGTATACCAAGGCTATTCCATTATTAACAGAGCTTGACCCACACACCAAGGCTAAGGTCAAGGAAATAGAAAGCGAACGACTGAACAATATGGATCAATACAAAGAATGGCCGGAAAAGTTGAACAAGGATTACGAACTGGTTCCATCACCACAATATAAAGCACTGGTTGATGGGTATCGTGGCGCCAAAGGGCCTTAAAAGAGACCATGAAAGGATGGACAAATTGATTGCAGAATATAAAGAGGACAAAAGGCGGTACCTGGACCAGCAGACCAAGGATTAATTTAATTGATTTTTACAAAAGACCTTAAAAAAGAAATAAAATGTACTATCTTCAGCTATGAAAAGTATGCCTGACAGTGCATATCAGATAATCCAGTGATTTTTCAACAAGTCTATGGTTTATTTGCAGAGAAACTCAATCCCTTCGTGTTCATCCAATAATCTGGATACTATATCATCGTAGGTCTCGTTCTTCTTACCTGTGTTTGTTAATCTTTCGTATGCTTGGTCACTCAATTTTATTTGGTGTGCCATCCTCTTCAGTTTATCCAGTATCATGGATTATTTAAGTGAATTAGATTAAACCAAGTCAAGTCTTATGGGTAGACTCGGTGAAGTGAGGTTACTGTCTGCTTTAGATTTGTTACTTCTATTTACATCTAGTTAGTGCAACAATTAGTTATTGATTTATGTTTGATTTCGTGATTATAACCAAATTGTCTGGGTCAAGCACATTACGAAACAAATTACAAACCAATCGACTGACAATCATGTGTCTTTGAGAGCGAATTGACGTAGGCCCGTGCTTGAAGAGTTGCTTCAATAGGCGATTGATTCCTATTTTTGTCGTTTTTGCTTTGCTTTTTGAACTCTAAAGTTTGTACTATCCATATGCTATTGCAGTAAACGCAAATCCAACTCATAGGTGGTTGAATCGCTACTGTTATCGGCCGAGAATAATGAATTTCGCTACCCAATTTCCGATTTAGGCAAAAATTCGCTAGATTTCATCTAAACGGAAATTGCCCATATGAAATACTGCGCAGCAGCGACATTTGCATAGTCCCTTCGCTTCCAATGCAAGTTGTACGCTTATTTGAAGTTGTGAAGTCGAATATCTGAAACTTATCAGTCCTGAGGGAATGCCTCGTCAATCAATTTACTCACAGGTTCTCCTGAGGGTAGCGGAGCATTTCTATCAAGCTCGTATTTGAATATGTCAGGAAAATTTATGTCCAAAATAACATTTCTACCAACAGCTATTATGTGGGACTTCGGTATATCAAATCTCGAATTCGAATACCCGAACACAACTATCTTGTCATTAGTTTCTTTCATAACATGTCCCACATCATCTTCATTATTTGCCCTAACTCCTTTATTGAACAATGACATTGGATATCTTCCTTCATACGTCGCTAGATCCACAACTTTATCGTCAGATGGCCACGGATCTTTTCTGCTACTGGGTAAGGGTTCCTTCCGGCTAACAGAATATTTTTTGATTATATCAGTAAATGGGAGACCGATAAGAACGTTTGCGCCCACCTGCTGAATTTCTTTGATTGGGATATCATATCTCTCCTGTTTCCCACCAAACACTACAACCGTATCCGGTGTCTCTCTAACAACATGCCCTATATGAGGAGCATCTAATGCCTTCACACCTTTATTGAAATATTTGCCCGAAGTCAATCTTTGTATTATTTATCATCTCGAGTTTTAAATAGTTGCCTAGACATTCAATTGCCTCCGTAGATGCAGTATATCTAAATTATTCGACGCTATAGGTAAATTCATTGCATTAATTCTTGTTTCATAGCAATTTGAAGGTCCTGTGGCAAAAATCGTTTTAAGCATGAAACCGCCATTAACACTGTACTTGAGCCTAAATCCAGGGATAGATACTCCCACACGAGCTGAGGATGATCGTTCGCTTATGGATGACATTAAACGTAGTGGATTGACCCAATCAAGTCATTCACATAAAATTCTGGTGGTAGATGATGAGCAAGACATAGTCTTTACGTTGAAGACTATCTTGAATGAGGCTGGGTTTTCGGTAGACGCCTTCACAAATCCTTCTGTTGCCTTCGAAATGTTTAGACCTGAAGAGTATGAGCTAATCATCTTGGATATTAGGATGCCAGGTATTAATGGATTTGAATTGTACATGAAATTGTTGGAAAAGGATAGTTCTATCAAAGTGTTGTTTCTGACAGCCGTCAGCGAATTCGCGATGTATGCTAAATTCAAGAATAGCGTATCTCCGATGTCAGGCAAGAGGTATTACTTGCAAAAACCTGTAGACCTTACGAAGTTATTGCAACGAGTTGACGACATGTTGGGTTTTTGATTACGAATCGTATTTTGTGCTTAGGATGATTTGAATTGCAAAGGCCAGAAAATTGATGGAGGAAAGATTCATCTACAACTACACGTATACCTAGACTATGGGAGTAAATACAACGGTCACGCAAGAAATTGATAAAGCCGATAACCGCTCGGTAACTGAAAAATCCCTTACGTTAAAAGATATTTCTCCAAAATGGTTCGAGAGACTATTCGGTAAAGAAAGGGGCTTTCCCTTCCCGTTATCTCCTGTTTGGCTTAAATGGTATTTTGAATTAGATTCTCCTGCCAAATGCGTTATAGGTGAAGCACATGGCTACTCCTCTTCATACGAACAGACGTGTAAAGAATGCGATCGTTTAGGATGGCGTTTTGGAAAATCTTTTTTTCTCCGATCTCGTAGAAGACTAGAAGACGACGTCAACGAATTCGTTCTTCATTGGAACACAAACCATTTAAGATGATTTTTTATGCAGAGGAACATGGGGGGGACTTTCGAAATTAGAATTTCACAGCGTTCTCCGCTAGACTAGTTTGTATAAAGAAAATTCCAAGAAATGGACCTGCGAAGGCCTTCTGGGAGCTAAAATTACTAGAATCGTATTTCATTTATGGTGCGCGTAATTGTTGATTCTGGTGGTCACCAAAATCAAGAATTTTCTTAACTACACTTTTTAAGATGACGAAACAATCAAAGAAAATCAAGCGTTGGCAATGATAGTTGTTCATATTCAGTGAGCAAGAACAGAAATACAGATACAGACATCACAATATAAGTGTCCTCCATCTCAAGTTAAGCAAAATTGCCTACATTGATTTACCCACAAATTTTGCTAAATTGAAACTGAGAAAAAGTTATCAGTATGCACATGATATGTATATACTGTCATGTTTGCAAAGGCTCGCTGCAGACTGTGCAATGATCAGGTAAGGTTTGCATTACGACATTTGAGGACTAAGCATCCAGAGGTTTTGAGCGACAAGGACGTAGCTAGGCTCAATATGCCTAAGATAATGAAAAGATTCTTTATTTAGCACAGTTATATAGATATTTCCTAAGTACGAGTACATCACCAGGCTAGCACCAGCAATGGTAACAATAACAGCATGACCCGCAGCCCTTCTTCAATTCTTCTCCCCGACAGTTACACCAATACCGCACCCGGCAATCCATATGCTACCCCTAACCTAACTCCGCCGGTGGCCCAATTCCACCTAACTATACAATATAGCGCAACAAGAAGCAGAATGCGCAGCAGCGCTAGAGAATCCTGGATGGTACCGAACATTGAGTCTTGCCGAACATCACGACTCTGCACGTTCAGAGATGTATCCCTTTGCCCAGTTCCCGGGATCATCTACAGGTCCTAACGACGTTTACGCTTACCCATCACCATCGAATACGTACATTACTCCATTCAGCGTGGCAACACGTGGTGTTGACGAGATGTACATTTATGGTGGAGCAGCCGCTGATGCTAAGCCGCCAACCAGTCAAACATATGTCGCTAGTGTAGAACCAGGTACACTCGACAAGAAATGGCGAACTTATCTTAATAATGGTAATATAACCAATGAATTCTTTCTGCAAGGCTCAGTCTATACCTTGCCCGATGGCACTCTTGCTGCCACTGCGGGTCACCAACTGTTTAAGCTCAATACTACTACTGGAGCAATCCTCGCTAAAGCTACTCTTCCAACTGGTGACAACCCTGCAACCGACAGTGGATTCAACGGTTTGTCCATATTCCCAGGAGATGGTAACCTTATCCTCAAGTCATTTAACCGACATGCCCACTGAATGGCTACAGCGCTGCTGCCTACGCAGCTGCATTGATCTGAGATAGTGAACCAGATTGTGCATTTTGTATGAACACATCAGCATCAACCCTAAACGAAATACCCATTCAAGAGGTAGCTCCTTCAGATAAGATCCTAGCATTGAATTCAGGAAATGGTGTCTCTGAGGACGGGGGAGGTGTTACGTGTAAAGACAAAGCTGGAACTATTGTCGAATGTCCTGATTTCATCCAGGTGAAGAAGAAGGGTAAAGGTTAGGTGGGAGTTAGACGAAAAATCAGTACCAGGTATTCACTTTGGGGATGGCGGTCTTGGTATTTTTATTAGTTGGGCATTATACCGCAACCCTTGGTCAACCCCAACCAAAACCGGGCGCAGAAGATTTGGCTGATACAAACTATTGTCTTAGACATCCTACTTCTGAATTATGTGAGGACCCGGATGCACTTCCTACCGAATCACGTCTCAGAAGTGAGATCGTTGTGGACAAAAATAACACTACAATTAACGACTTACAAGATCGGGATGTAAAGTGCTATGAAAAGGTAGCGGTGTCAGAGGAGCACCCAAACGGGTATCAGGAGGTAAAGTGCCCTTCACTATTCCCCGATGTTAGCTCAGGAGAGGATTAGTAGTATATTTTACATCGGCAAGCAACTATTTCTTAGCAATGCCACTTGTATATTTTTTCATAGGAACACTAAAAGTGAATTTATGCCTGATGCTGCAGACCCTCATCAGCATTCATCTACCTCTCAGTCCTCTTCTGTGAACATTTGAATAGCTGGGTCAGCCTGAGCATTATGGTGTACACGAAGGTAGATCTGATCACGCTGTGAAAAGCCTTGATTTATTTGAGTATTATTATCCTTATTCTTTCTGGTTTTCATTTTTTTTCTGGTTCATTCTAATCTAGAAAAAAAGCGAATAAAGATCAGTATATTTGTACACTTCTAAGTGCATAAGACTTGTGTATCATTTTCTATTGTTGTTTGCCCGTTTAGTTTTACTAGGTGAATTGAACACACTGTCCGCTGTCTTTATTATTAGTTTCACTTCTTTACCAAATTCTCCTTTCTCATTAACTCCTGTTTTTATTGAATGATATATTCTTGGTTTATTCTTCTTACTTGCCATTGGTTTCTTCTCTGTATAGTGCTTCGTCCCGCGCCTCCTCTGGGAACTCCCACTCTTCTGGTAGCCGGTATTGGCTGGGCGTATTACTGCTAGCCAGTTCGAAGGCAAAAACTATGCCTACTTTGACGGCACAACCAGTGTCTTCAGGTACGTATGGGATGGTAATAATATAACACTCGATGAAACATGGGGACCAGTTCCATATCTCAAACCAGGTCAGCCTATTGCAGGCGCTGTCGAGATTCCAGGTGACTGGGTGGTACTTACTACCAATGGCGGTAATCCAGTTGACGTACCGATGAGCGTGGTTGCTATCTCCCAAGCAGATGGAAGCAAGGTCGCAACGCTTGACCCTATACCTCTTGAATCAGGGCAACAGAGTAATTATTATGCCCATGGTACAGTAGACCCAGAGAATAACCGCATCTATTCAATGGATGCTGGCGTACACAAGTCATTTGCAGTAGATATCGACCCCAGTACAGGCAATATGTCAGTTGCATGGGTCGAGCCACAATGGAGGCAGAGTTACATCACACGATCGATCCTATTACTATATCATTGCCACATAGCTATGGTACTCCATGGGGTGTGGCATACGGTCCAAATCACCAAAGAATGTATGTGACAAGATTAGGAGTGGGTTATGTAGAACCCTCCTATCCTGAAACTGTTTAAAACTGGTCTCTAAGCCTGTCTAGTATATTCGGATTTACAGCCCACGGTTACAGGATATATGTCCCTGTACACACACATGTTGCCGCGGATGATTCGTTGAGATCAGTGAAGAATATCGAAGTTCAGACGCAGCAGCGGCAACACCTGCCATGATCGCAGAAGAGTCTGCTTCTTCATGTTGGTTTGTCCCATCGCATCTGGCTGCACACCCGATAATCAACTAATAAATATTTATTGTTAGGATTTCCTCACAATACTATACATTATTATTAAGCCAAAAATAGATCTCGACCACTGGCCACTGATCAATTTCGTCCCAACAAGGAGGGGAAGAGGTCAATTGCGATTCTATTCTTCATAATTTTTGTTGCCATCACCACTGCAACGATCATAGATTGGACTATTTTAGTTTACAATTTGTCTCCATATGCCGCCTTAGTAATCTGGTGGCTAATTTTTGTCATTATCACGGTTACCTTGGTATTCAATTTTCGTCACATGTTGCTTCCATTACGGGATAGGATGAAAAATAGTTTTTCTTGGCCCATGACCGCAAAATTGGTAAACGGCATATGTTGGGCCGGTCCTTTCGCGATGATACCTTTATTCCAATCTATGTATCCGTACTTGGTCCTATTGGGGATCGGAGCAGGGAATATTTGCACCTACAGTCTGTTACGGAAATATGGCCATATGTCAAACAGTGAGCAATATCTAGTGGGCATTTTATCAATCTCATTTATACCTCTGGCGTTAATTATTAATTATACAATCCTTCAGAATTCAATCGAGCTTGTCCCGTTGGCTTCTCGGCTATTGATAGGAATAGCTTATGGGGTAGGAGGCTTTTATGCACTAATCTTGGATCATTAGGATCGCTCTATTTAGAACATCACATATGTCAAATCAGTGGGGATCTCACTCGATATGTAATTGAACAACTGTTACCATTTTTCACTATATAGTATCTCGAGCTAACATGGCAAGTCGTTGCATTATGCGATACCTAATAAGTCAAAAAACGTATAGATGTACTAGATACGATTAAGAATCCAATACGGTTCTATTCATGACATACCATATCAAATAGCACGAAGTTCTACTAATATCAAATAGATGCATATTGAGTAGGATCTCAACGGATGGTAACTCATGCGGACAAGATGAAGTTAGAGAGACAAGTAGAGTAAGAGATCGTGCGAGGAAATGTCCCCAAGGGGTTCAAGTAGTTTCCAGGAAGAGGCGTAATTGCGTTCGTTCTAGCCGTTTCCTAAGTCTGAATAAAGATTTACGGAATTATAGAGCCACAAGAATTTGAGGCTTATTAAATGTGCCTTCAATTGAGTATCGAATGATGTTAGAATTGTCTAGTTTATGATAGGTCAATACATACGTAATTATCTACTGGGAGTGCATCTTCAAAATATTATGTAGATTGGTATTATCAGAAAATGCGCCAGTTGAACCTTAGTTATGCCCAACACCTTATTAACAGGGTGACTACCATCTGTTGCTCAATACTTGTGCGATTGCAAACCCGTAATCATTTGATCATAGTAATCCGTATTCAGCTAAGCTGTTAAGAATGGGTTCTAACTTTAGGCCAACTTCCTTTTCGTGCAAAACAAATATGCTATCCAATTGGAGGGCAATGGATAGCATATTTCTGTCTTCCCTAGAGGTATAAATTCCGTTTCCCATTATATTGTATTTATCCGAATTAGATCTCATCCAAGTCTTCCATGCACCCATTCTCTTCAAATCTTCCTCCATCCTCTCACAAGCAAAATCTAAATCCACATGTTCGTCTTCGACGTCAAGAAGATCGAGTTTCACTAGTGGAACAAGCACCTCTCCTCCAGGTACTTCTTTATGCTGCTGGTTCATGGCCTCAATGATGATCTCCTCATCGTCCTCCCCTATCTCATTGCTAGACTTCTTGTCGTTTAGAGATCTATAGTCAGGGAAAAAGTATCCTGCTAAATCATTGTTCCTATCGTATATCTTGTAAATCGTTTCTTCATATTCAATTTTCCATTTCGTTCTGTTCTTATCTCTCTTTAGGAACACGATATCGATGATATTTGTGATAGGCGATTTTAACCTTGTCCATGGCACTATGATTCCGCCTGCAGGATACCGCGAATAGTCAGTCCGGTCCAGAGTTCAGATCTACTAAATACTATCCCCGTCCTGATGTCACCACCCACAACATAGAAATCATTAATCAATACTAGCATCATGTACCCATGAAAATAATTGACAAAGGATGGACCAGCCGAGGAGCATTAACCGACCTAAAAAATTGAATCATATATGACCAAGGTACTCATCTAGATAAATCAGCGGATATAAAGTGAATCTGAAAAAGCGACCATTCAACTACTGTTGCTCGTGACTTCAATCTATAAAATTCGTAGGATTTTTGGTTGCTTGTCATGAACTTTAAAAGGTATTTGTCAATTCTGACCAGCACTTTTATTAGTGATGCAATTAGCGATTTAACCGCATAATCAGGTACTTTTTTGTTTTGTCTGAGTATTGCACTCAATTTCCTTGATACCCAATTGAGGGCTTCAACTTGATTTGCAATGTTCCATAGCCGATTTGGATCTACGTCAGTGTGCTGAAATTCCCATCTTTTCTGAGCAATTTGATCGCTTACCGCCTCATAAATTCGTTGAATCAACATTTCATTAACTCGTGAATAGTATTGCTGTTGCTGCTGCACAGTTGGTGAAGACTTAGCCATAACTTGGAGATCATTAAAAGGCGCATTTAAGGTATGGAATACCAATTCAGAAGGGAGAGGGGGGACATGTCAGCTCTTATCTACTGCAATCCTGGTCCAAGTTCCTTCTCCGGCTCTATCTACGTTAATTTGTTCTGACCTATCGAACTTAGCTAAAATGTCAGCTAGATTGCTCTCTCATAAATAGCTCTTGTGAAGGTAACACCATCTCCACTGTTTGTTAGGTAGGGCTACCATTGTAGGATGACCGGTTCGTGTGTTGGTAGCATGAAGCCCTTCTGATGAGTCACAGCACATGACCGAACGTCAAACACATTCGTAATGCCATCCAGTCAGTACCTTCTATTTCGTACTCCCC
>JBAUMZ010000057.1:0-2303 GCA_049578985.1 Nitrososphaeraceae archaeon | reverse complement strand
GGACTATCTACTTATACTGAAGTTATGAGTGGGTTTCGTTATGGTGATCTGAATACAGGTACGCAAGCTGGTAAACCTGCTAACAAACGATATATGAAATATATAAGTAATTACTTTGACAACCCTGAATACGATAAAGTAGATCAGCGGCTATACCGAGACGGTGCAAGAGGCTTGTATGGAGCTGTAAGAAGTGGGTTAACTCACGAATATTTTATGAAGAAAAGATCAAAAGTTGTGATTGAAGACGACCCCTTGTCAGTTCGTTGTGGGGTTTTCTATGATCCGAAGAGAGACCCGCAAATCATTTTTTATGTCCGAAAGTATTTTGAGGACTTTAAACATGGGTTTGATAAGTATTACAAAGAGTTGAAAAATGATGGATCTGGAAAATTATTGGGTGAGTTTGACAGAGCGCTGAAGAGTGTAAATTCGGAAGCAATCGGTCGACCAGTATCTGCCTTTAGTGGAGGTGTGAATTTTACGATTGCTAGGAGCGGATCTGATTTAGACAATAGATAGGAATTGATTAAATATAAAAATAAGTCTCATATAAATATGGCTCACGTAACACCAAAGTCTGTTACTCGTTAGAGAGCAACAGAGTGCTAAGCGTTTTAGATTGGGCCAAAAAATTGTGTCGATAACAATTCACAAACCTCTGGGCCCAACCCAAACTTGTCCCTTTATTTAGGCCCAGAGCTATAATATGAGTGTAAATTTGGAAGTAGAGCGAGAAAGAAACAGCAGATATCCTATGGCAAGATTCATGTTTGGATTAAAGGCAGCAGATTCCAGACGTCAATACCCACAGAGGTTTAGAATGTTTCTCGATTATCTAGGCCTGCGAGGACAACTAGACGAACAAGCCACTCAATTCTATCAAAAAGCAAAGGAAAATCCAGGATGGGTTGAAGAAGTGTTCATGGACTTCATCTGTTTTCAGTTAGACCGAGTAAATAGAGGTGAAATTGTAGAGTCTACAATTAGAAACTATTACAAAGCGACCAAACTATTTTGCGAGATGAATGATCTAAATTCAATAAACTGGAAAAGGTTAAGAAAAGGATTACCTTATGGGAGACAGGCTTCCAATGATAGAGCTCCAACAATTGAGGAGATTCAAAAATTAATAGAATATCCCGATAGACGGATTAAGCCCATAATCTATACGATGGTTAGTTCGGGAATTCGTCTAGGTGCATGGGATTTCATAAAATGGAAACATGTCAAGCCATTTTTTGATGAGCAGGGCGAAGTAGCAGCCGCAAGGCTAATAGTCTACGCAGGAGACCGAGAGGAGTATTACACTTTCGTTACCCCAGAGGCTTATCATGCATTAAAAGATTGGATGGATTTCCGTGCATCTTATGGCGAAGTAATAACTGACGAATCATGGGTTATGCGAGACATATGGCAAACGACTAATGTGAATTCGTAAGCAGATACATTCTTCCCACACTTGATCGTTGAACCACCTTCTATAGGGGTTAAACTGACAAGAATGCTCCAACCTTCCAAAAGTGGTGGTAGAAGTATAACTACACAAAATGCAACCAAGAATGTAAGGGCCAATAAGTCCAATTTTCTGTTACTTCAATATTGCCAGTAAGTTTTCCTGTACCCGAAATCGAGACCTCGAGTTTGGGAATCCCATATTCAACTGATAGTACCCGTTGGCCTGTAATTCTTCCTTTACTTTCATAAATTAACTCTCCTAACATATAATTTTCATAATGTAACGACGCATATCCGATTTATGTATTCTCTAACGGTTGTATGTCCAAGATATGAAAACTGTATAATCCTAAAATGGAAGAAGTCCCAGAGAATTATGGTTTTCAATGAGGCAGATATCACGAACCCCAGAGCAAGAATAAAAACAAGAGCACAACTCTAACAGACTCCATGATGAACCATAGAACAAGAATAAAAATGCTGCTGAGAAGCCAGTTACTGTTGCGAAGCGTTTACCAAATTGCTGAGGCGTTATTAAGATTAAGATCAGAGGTTGTCATGGTAGCATTATCCGCTAGGCCGTGACTTATTGGCTGCATCCAAAGAACTGCCCATGTATTTTGCAGAGCTTCTACAGGATAGTAAGAAACAATCATTGGCGTTTGACTAACCCTTTCTCCTATGGAACCAAACTCTCCATTCATTGCGTTGTGAAAGCTCTCTAGCCCACCAAACGATTCTGAGGAATCAAGGCCTAATTTTTTGTCAGAATCAGCGATTTTGGTACCGTTACCATCAACATAGACTACTCGTTCGTTATGAGCAGTCAGATCCAGCGATTGAAG
>JBAUMZ010000056.1:0-3018 GCA_049578985.1 Nitrososphaeraceae archaeon | reverse complement strand
ACCTTAGTCAGATGTTTGGCTAACAATCTGATACTCCATGTGTTCTTCAGATATCCAAATGTGCTAGGAGACTTGTTTAGTACTACATCCTTGATCATCTGCTTATTCTTTTCAGATGATATCTTTGCGCTGTCCTGATCGTTTCTCTAGAATCTTCTCTTGGAGGGTCAGAAAGAGAAATAATTCCTACGAACTTCCAATTTCTGTCATTGTCATTGTCAGTGTTCGGATCCGTCCTCGCAACACCAAGTGAACGATAGCCTTTGCTAGCGAGCATATCTACAGTTGCTTGAACTTTCCGAGCAATTTCCTCCTTATTGATTGACAATGAAAGAATAACCTGAGGAGCACCCTTTGAAGTCTTAAAAATTGCTCCTGATTTCTGATCTGAAATGGTAGCTTCCGCTCTCTTTGCTACTGGATCAAATGGTATGAAAGAACTGGACTTGTAAGAGATACTAACTCTATCAAAAATTTTTAAAGATTTGCATTTTGCGATAATTGCGTTATCAATAGGATCATTGTCTTCTTCTCTGGATGCAAGGGTGGCATATAAGATCACTTCCGCTTCAGAATGTTCATCAAATCCTGTGACTTCAGCTACATGAAGCTTATTCTTTGTGATGGTACCAGTCTTATCTGAACACAAAATATCTGCTCCTGCCATTTCTTCGATAGATACTAGCTTGCTGACTATGGCCTGTTTCTTGGCAAGAAATGTGGCACCAACAGCCATAGTCACCGATAGAACAGCAGGTAGTGCCGCTGGTATAGCTGCAATGAGCAGTACAAGTGCAAATTGTAAAGTCTGGAGTAAACTCTCTTGTCTGAATATTGCTATCAGAAAGATAAGTACTATCAGAGCTATGGCAAAAGCAATAAGGTAATCTCCTATTTTTATAACAGCTTTCTGAAAATGATTTTTTGTCTTTGCTTCTTCTACTAGTTTGGCAGTCTTACCGAAATATGTATTTGCGCCTATTTTCACTACCAACGCAGTCATCTCCCCTTTCTGAACAATTGAACCAGAGTATGCATCTTCAGTAACATGCTTTTCTACTGAGAGAGATTCCCCAGTTAATGCAGATTGATCTATAAGAAGATAGTCGCCATCAAATAGCTTGACATCAGCAGGTACTATATCTCCAAGACGAATTCTTACTACATCGCCTGGAACCAGATCTCGAGCTGCAAGTTCAGTCCACTTGCAATCTCTTAATACATGCGCTTTAGCAGACAGTCTCCGCTTCAAAAGACTAATTGCATTGTCAGCTTTATGTTCCTGCCAGAACCCTACCCCCGCATTCAAGAGTAACAGGCCAACAATTATCCAGAAATCCTCCCAATGACTGATTATTGCCGAGATGATAGCTGCTGCTTCTATCATCCATGGAATGGGACTCCAGAAATAACCTAGAAACTTTCTAACTGGATTGATCTTTCTTTCCTCAATCTCGTTATAACCATACCTTTGTAGGCGCTCTTCTGCTTCTGTAGATGTTAATCCTTCCTGGCTTGACAGCTTTTTGAAGATCTTCTCCAAAGACATAACAGGATCTCCTTAATGTGTGATGCCTAGTTTATGATGGGGCATGACCCTCTTCCTTAAGACCTTCACGTACCTCCACCGTTAATGCCCCCTTTCCCTCTTTTAATATCATTAGAGGGTTGATATCGAACTCTTCAATTTCAGGAAAATCTGTGATAAGTTGTGAAAGTCTCTGCAGGTTATCCACTATCGCTTTTGAATCGGATGGTTTCTCTCCCCTTACGCCTTTCAATAGTTTGATTGATTTTATCGATCCTACCATTCTCACTTTTCCTCTATAACCATCTCTAATGTTAGAAAAAATGGTCTCTCCTACACCTGGTTTTTTAGATACACCTATAACTGCAATTGATTTGGGTGTAAAGAATTGTAGATCACTAAATGAGGACATAAACCTATGTACAAAATATATTATTTTAAGGTAGCTTAACCAGGGTATACATTTGAATATTGAATATTGAATATTGAATATTGACCAGGACGTCTTTCGGATAGATTGTGTCCCGGATGTCCAATTCAATCGGCAATCACGTCGGCGATACTTACTCGTATGAATTCCTTGAAATCAAGTTGATCCCATCTGGGCGAGAACGAGGTTTCAAAAATCAAGACTGAGACGACCTCTCAACCTGTCACCTTTACAATGATTTGCTATAGTCAGTGGATCCATAATGTTCTGTTTCATAGAAACTTCACTGATTATGTATAATTTATTCGATATCTCTTGTAGAATAGGTTTAAGTGGAGATGACTCCGATAAGCAATTCACTATCAAGTGTCCGAATACTGCCATCGAATGAATCCCTTCATTTGTTCTCCCACCAAATATGGGGACACAGCTGAATGGGAACACAGCTGTTACAGGACCCCCATCAAATCCGTAACTAAATAAATTCCACTGTACGCTATGTTGGTCCTCTTTCTGGTAGATTGGTGTACCTCATGTGGAAGTATATTAGGGAGATTGATGTCGAGAGCACAAGACTGTTAAAGAAGTTATGATACTAAATATGTGAGAGATTTGAGTTTAGAAGAGACAGTGGAGTCTGGGATACAGATTAAGAGAATTCTACTCCCAACAGATGGCTCTCCTGCATCCCTAAGAGCCGCCAGATACGCGGTCAAGATAGCTAAACAAGAGATGGCAGAAATCGTGTGTATCCATGCAGTAGCTAAACTACCTTACCCTTCCGATTTCGGAAGACTCTCAGAAATTGCTGAAATCTTTTACTTTGAAACAAAGAAACTCGCAGAAAAATGGTTTCTTACTATAAAAACCATTGCAGCAAAGGAGGGGGTTAAAGTGAAGACAGATGTTATCATTGATGTTACTTCAGTTTCAGAAGCAATCGTCCAATATGCTGAGAAAGAAAGGGTGGACCTAGTAGTTATGGGCACTAGAGGAAGGACAGGCTTGAAAATGTTCCTGATGGGGAGCATAGCGAATGGAGTCGTATTATATGCCCATT
>JBAUMZ010000055.1:0-10221 GCA_049578985.1 Nitrososphaeraceae archaeon | reverse complement strand
CTTATCGGCTTTTATCGCAAACTTGAACGAGAACTTGATTATGTGAGTTCTCATATAGACCGTCTTGCATCATCTATTACCATTTCAGAAACTTGCACACACAATAAACTCAATATTCACATTAGATAAGATTTATAAGATTTTAGTAGTAGCCATAACCTTCGAACTGGATATAGACTATATTTTTGTCCAAAGTAATAGTATGAAAACATACGCAACCTTAGCAGTAGTAGCAGTAGTAACAGCCATGCTCGTTGCATCAGCAGCAGTGGCAACAGAAGACGCTTTTGCAGGTAAGAAAAAGAAATACAATCAGGCACTATCACAAGCAAATGCTTGTGGAAACGGTAAACTACCATTGAATGTCTTCTGTCAAAACATTGACTCACAAGTTCAGGGCGAAGAAAACGCAGTAGCATTAGATGGCACTCAACAAGCACAAGATAACGGATTCGACGGCGGACACGGCGGCGGACACGGCCCACGCAACAGCAACAAATAGTACAGGATTGACAAGCCTACATTACCTACCCTTTTTTTTATTTTCTGATTCTAGATATCGTCCATAGATTATTACTTAAAATTAATCTGCATTGGCTTAAAATTAATCTGCATAGGAGTTAGTGGTTCTCAAGGGCGATAACGGCCAGAGTCATTTTCGATTACAGGGTTATGGTTTACTAATGCTCCGCTCTTCTCCATAGCCGGTTTTTCTCTTACTTTCGAACTTACATCGGTTCTTCTGCTGTTCTCTTTTTAGTTGCTCCCTCTTCCCCTGCCGTAGTTCTAGTTCGGTAAATCTCGAAGTATCTTTAATCAGGATGACAGAAACAATGAAACCTAGTAGCGAAAATGCGATCCCCAGGTAGAATGGATATGGTTTCAATCCATATGCGGCTGCGATAAAACCTGTCAGAAAACCTAGCAAGGCTACAGAAACGTAGCCTGCGAATTCATTTAGTCCTAGCCAAACCTCTTCTTTCTTTTCCGACCAAATCGATTTTCATGTTAACGGTCATTGACCATGCTAGACCTTGATTTACTCCCAGCATTACGTTCGGATAGATTGCCAGTAAACCCTCATCAGCCAATACTCATATTATACCGCAGAAATATCCTGGCAATGTTTCTATTTATTATTACCTAGGATTTCCTCTTCGAAACCTATCCAGTGCTTGAACTACAAGGATATCCTAACCATGCCAAAAGTGAGACCCGTTTCCTTCTGGGCTGGTTGGATGGCTGGTCCATTGAATGTCAATGTCTGCAAAGAATGTCTGTATATTACATCGAAGATTATCTCGATAACTTTCACGTATTATAGAAAACCATAGTAAGCGGGATCTGCCTCCTAACGTCGCCGGCAAGCTTCACATTCTTTTGGTTCAGTCTTATAAATCCGCAGTAAATGTTGTCTCTGCAGTCTGATCGCCATAGGCCACTAATACGCGATATTGTCCAGCTGGATCCTTAGGTCGTATGATGGCTCTAGTGGAGAAATCAGTTCTATCTCTAACCACAAATAAATTACCCATTGCTATTTCACCTGCCGGATCGTAGAGATCAACTCTTATGGCACCAGGCAGATCTGTAGCCATTGAACCTTCTTTTATTTTTGTTTCGATGATGATATTGTTATAGGGGTACAGTCCCTTATACTACTTATAAAGTCTTCCAAGATTGATGAATAATTATCATATAAGTCTCTATGGAAATTGCTTCCAATTGGACAGCTCGAAGATTTATTAGTACTTGTTTCTCTATGTATAGGATTACGACAGTGTCCATCTTCTGTTTTTTTCTTAAGATTAGCTTTTAGCCACGATAGCACCATTAAACCTAACATCAGCATGCAGGTTTCTGTATGTAAATAGGAATACTGAGTGATTTCTTCCTCATTCTTGCTGCATTGGTTTTGAGTGGGCTCATCTGAGTATTCTCGACTTTGCAAGAGTACGTTTACCGCTAACGAAGACCAAAAGAAACCATTTGGTACGATTTTATTATCAGCTGCACCGTATGGGGGTCCAAAAGATGCGAATGTGCTTTGAATAGATGAGTAGAAGGCATCTAGATCTAGCCGCTTTTTAAGCCATCTGGGATTTGCCAATGAGTAAATATTGAATATTCGTGTATAAATGTAGAGTGGTATATCCCTTTGCCACTCTGCCACTGTTGTCCCCCTTAAAAGTTAATTTCTTTTACTTTTTGAAACACATCACTAGTGATATTTTATTTGAATTAGTAACAAACAAAGGTAGACGACCATCATCAATTATGTACCAATCGATAGAGGACCAATCATATGCGGAAGTATGAATACAGATAAAGGGCTATTCAACCTTCTGGATGATCTTTATTTTATTACTTTTTTGATCTCATATGGATTTCCACATCGGTGAAACTAGGTCACTATCGCCAGAAGATAGGAAAAAAAGATTTTGGCTAGTCGCGGCGAGTCCATTCATATTCTTTTTGGCTCAGTTTGCGTATTTATTACCAGGAAACTGCCGAGTAATTAGCGATCCTCTTCTTATCGTGTCACCCTGATAGTCCTACTAAGCAAACCGCTTGGAGGTACCGTGTTAGGTGTTGCATTCTGGTCACTAGACAGTTAACGAAGGATGTTTACAAAACTCCAATATAGGTCGGAAAATTGTTAATGTTGACGCGTTTAGTAGATCCTTCAATAGCACGTTACGCTCAAATCACCTGAACGATAGTGATTGAACAGAGCGATTTTGAACGATCTCCAGACATTTGCATTGCGGGATCCGTTCAAAACGTTCAATGACTTCCTGTATTGGACAATCATAAGTCCCTGAATCTGAGTCTTGGTATGCCATCAAATTAGATGGGCAAGTCGAGACACCAAACTTACTCATATTACCTGTACTTTGTACCGTACCCTTCTCTGAAAACTCTCAAGGCTCAGAAATTCAATATATCTAGGGGTATTCTCAAACTGATCAAGCAATCTAAGGTATGGGCGGGAATTGCTCACCATTTAGATCACTTTGCATATCTTATTTTAAACAAGGAAATAGAAGGGAAGATTGTGATCGAGTGTTACAAAACGCATAGGCTTCGAATCGCCCTTGATCTGTCATTATTCATAGGCCTCAAGATAGTGAGTCCTAATCTCATTACAGTTTTGGATCAGTTAATTGTGCAAGAAGGAAGAGGTTCATTTGATAAAGTCCGTGAATCACACTTCCAGCCACTATATAAAGTGAATCCATCTACCTACGAACCTAAGATCTTTTTCCTATATGTTTAGCTATGTCAAAATTCCTAATCAAATCCTTCTGCTATCTTAGTAAATTTGTCGTCCCGAGCAAGAACTGTCATGATCCTTAACTCTATTGTCGATAGTTTGTATAAGGTGGTGCTCAATGAGTTACTCATGAGTTGCTCATAAGTAGCTCGTGAAGAATATGCTGGACTGGCTTCTATTACCCTATGTTTGAAATTTATACAGATACATAGGGTACTCTAAGTATGGAACAAACCCATGAAGAACCTCAGATAGGGCTAAACTGGAACTCTCGATAAGGCGATACAGATTGTCAGGTTATAGTCCCGTCAAGGTTTGTTATCATTAACTAACTCAAAAGTGACAAGATTACAGTTTCATATTAATGGCTACGGTTTACGCTATTCATATATTGACAGATATGTCATTATCTAAAGCACCTTCGGAGTTCCTTATACAAAATCAAGGTATTAATGTAACCACCAATGGGCCCAATAAGATGGGGTATGGTGGGGTATGATGAGTAAGGCGGATTATACAACCGGATGGTTTGCGGTGAGTAGTGATTTATTGTATTATCAATTCCGTTTGCAGGACAAACGTTTCGGTAACGAGGAACATTTGCCCAACCAGCTGCTCCTCCTGGATGTTGTCCATAATTGTGAGCAGGTTGAGCTGCCGTATAACCGAGTTCTTCGGTCCCCCGTTCTTGAGCCTCCAAGTAGGGCATTCTAATCGAATCGGGGGCTTATGATATGGTGCCCAGATTTCTCACAAGCTGAGATACAGAACGAGTCCCGGAATACTCAGACTGATTGTGACTCTCGTTAGCCTTCAACCTATTCTAGCAGACGGGACAGGTCCACTAGGAAGACATGCTCGCCCCTGATAGGCAGTTTTTTTCTGGGATAGGCAGTCTTCCAGGGTATTGTCTCCTTGTTTCTGGACTCTTCAAGGTATATATAAATCTGGACATGTGATCTCTGCTACTTCCATTGGCACGGGTAAACAGAGGTACTGATTCTTGCAACTTCTACACGTATATTAAATTCATGCAGGCCTAAGTAAAGGGACAAGATTGATTTGGGTCGGGTCGGATGAGCGTTGTATGCAATGTGAGTCTCGCTAACAACATCCTATGATTAGCATTCTGTCGGATCCCGGTATTGAGAGGATTTGCGGCTATAGCCAGTGATCAATCGGGTCGGGACAATTAAAATACGACAGTCAGTTAGAACATTAAAGTACCTGGCCTCACCTTCATTAGCGACTAATCCAACATCCATACAGAATAATGAACATGTCCTAATGAAGTAATAATTAGTAACCGTGATATGAAATAATCGGTCAAGGTAGTCAACGGGACCGTCAAGTGTAACATCATAATGATAGCATCATAATGCTACAGCGTCAAGTCTAAAGATGAACACACCAACTCAATGCACAAGCATGACAGAACATGGAGCTCTTTCAGAAACTCCTCTACCAACACTTCCCAGTGCTTTGATTCTTGAGATTCCCTTTAGGCCAGAAGTTCCCATAACTATTAAATCAACTTTTTCATTCACAGCGAATTCAATTATCCTATCTGCGGGGCGGCCGATAGTTACTTTACTCTTGACAGATAGTTCTCTTTTAAGAGCGTCATTCTGATAATCTTCAATTTTTCTTTCCAGCATTCGTGTTGCCTCTACCTTCATTCTTTGATACAGTTCTTTAAGATATTCTTTCGTTGTAATTTTTTCTCCTATGATTTGTGAACTGAATCTATAATCAGAGGCGTAATAGGAAGGAGGAACGACCATCTCTGGAACAACGTGAAAAAGAATGAGTTGTGTATCTTCGCCGGCCTTTCTAGCCATAGTAGAAATTTCTATTGCGCTAGACAAGGCCTTATCAGATTGTTTGGAACCGTCGTACGGTATAAGAATCTTCTTCAGAGCCATTTCAACATTGAAAATCTAACTCGCAACTACTATTTATCAAGATAGGTTTGACGAGATGTTTCTTTTGCCACTTACCAATTCAGATATCAAATGTTGTTAGGGAGTTATTATGACTCAGAGCCAGATATATAGACCACTTTGTTCTAACAACTCTTACACAGTTTATTTTGAGTATAAAGTATAAACGTTTAGTGGTTGTTGTAAATCCTGATCATGTCAAATCAAAAGGTAGCCGTAGTAACTGGAAGCTCTAGCGGGTTATGAGACCTATATTAGCTAGTTCCTGAAATGTGATATCTTGTGAATCATGGGATATTCCTGACTGACTAACCCATTAGCAAAGCTTAACAAAATGATGCAGTACAAACAACAAGATTATCGGTATGGGATTGCGATAATACTTGGCAGTAGCACACTCTACTATTCGATCTCTATTACTTCTCTTCTACATTCAGGTGTTCCTCCACCCCTGCCTAGGTTCTCACCCCGCCCTTCATTGCGTTTAATATCCCCGCCCTTCATTGCGTTTAATATCATTGATTTAACGTATTTGGAATCCGCCTTTGCTCTTTGTTGATCTAAGGGGTTTCGCTTTGGATCCTCAGATTTGGACCCACGCAGACCAAGCAGACCAAATCATCGCAAAAGCCAGTAACTGCAATTCATTTTCCCTGGGCGTATACGATTTACATTCTCCTTCTTTCTGAATAACTTCCTCGTAAACCTCCTTTGCGAGGTCGTTCGCTGCATCAAAGGCACCAGGCAAAAGTATACACTTTTGATATTCAGGGAGTACGAATCCATTCGAAAGTCCTTCATCCCTTGCTTTATCAAGCATTTTACCCATGAGGACCTGTACTTTGTTTATGTAACGGGCTATGTCAATCGTCATTCTAAGACCAAAATTGGATATACTTTATAAATTTTGTAGAATAAGCATTACAACCAAAAACTATCAAAACAGTCATCAAATGATGTAGTATTCATAAAGTCTACATGCGAATTCTAAAAGGTTCATTGCCTGACGCCCGAACATAAAATTACTAAACTGACTCAAATCTCGTCACGGCGGGGAGAGAGCAACGTAATCTCCGACCAGATGATGTAGCGGGGATTCAGTACCTTTATGAAAATAAAGAATACCGTAACATTGGCAACATTGTTTGCGTGCAAAATGCGACCAGAGATTTGGAACTTTTTTTACTTATAATATTCCCCATTCTCCATTTTTTACTCCTGATAGTAACACGAAGATTATGTACGTTCGGTGTAATTACCAAAAACAGGGTTTGCCTTGGGTAGGACCTGCTCCTGTTATAGCAATGAACGGCTTGGACAGGATCACTGTTGTACAGGATTGGAGGACCAGCAATCTCGAACTGGTAGGGTCAATGGCAGTGTCACACCCTGGTCCGCTTGCCCATTTTACACGTCAATTTGGCATATGGAAAGGACCATTTGTTATTCCGGATTCGACTGATACAAATTTTTTCATTAATCCAGTACTAATACAATCAAGGCAAAAACCGTACAACTTTGAATTGATAGCAGTCGCAGTTCTCGAAGCACAAAGAGAGTGGGCACTTGCACATTTCACTGGCAGCGGCAGAAGCAGTGAGAGAGAGCGAATTAAATGGACAGGACCTAATTATTTTATAGGGAAAAATTGGGCCATCGGTGGATAGGGATTCCAGTATGGTTATCTCTTATTCAGGATCAACAACAGGATCCCGGTATTTATGTATTAGTAGTTTCTCGAGCAGAATTAATTGGCTCTCCACTACCACTTATACAATTCTTGGGTTAGCTATAAGAGTTACATCATTTCATTCTGAAAGAATGTTTCACAATATGCAACCTCACTTTTGCTGACACCTAAACCAGTCTTTAGTATCAAAAACTATCCTAAACTGACTCAGCTTGAGCTTGTGTTTCATTTTCGTTCTGATGATAATTAATTGATATATCTGTTTGTGGTGCTGATATCCCGTTTGTTAAGACAAGATCCTCCTGCTTGATCTCTGGGATCAGGTTAGTGTTGTCGGTATTATTGCCAGTAAGCTTTGAAAGGTGCTCTTCTAATTCAGTAGTAGTTTTCTGTAATTCTTTCTCCCTGGCTTCCAATTCATTGATAGACAGTTTAAGCTCATCTTCTCTATTTTCTAATTTCAAATTTAGGTCTACAAATTGCTGATCCATTCGGGCTACATTGCTTATTTCAGCTTTCCATGAATTCACTTTAGCTTCTAATGCATTATTTTCTTCTCTGAGCCTATCATACTCCAATCTTATCCGGGGAAGATATCCGCTTGCGATCTTTAGTAGCTCTACAACTTCATCATCACCTATTCCTGCATTCTGAACCAGTCTAACTAGGTTTACGTACGGCCACGGGTTATCCTTGATCTGCAGCCATAACTTAGTAAACTCAGTACACCCCAGAAGCATGAAGTACTGTTGGTGGTACTGTATTGCTTCATCAGCTTTCAGGTTTAACGTGATGGCTACTTGTAAGGGAGTCTTCCCTTCCGAAAAAAGTTCGAAAGCTCTGGACGTGGTTGAAGTAGACTGGTCTAAGCCAGCTCTATTCAAAAATGCCTTGATGGTGTTTGGAGAGACTCCAGCCTTCTTTGTAATCTCTATAACTTTCGCCTTTTCCAGCTAATGCCAAGACAAGTGCCTCTTTTTGCTTTTTGTCCATCTATACTTCTATATTGTTTGAACCTTCAAGCATTTAGCTCTTGCTACTATCTGGTATTGTGTAGTACCGATATGCTATTTCTTGTAATTTTCTGCATCAGTCTGATATCGAAATAAGCACGATTTATGCTTCAATGAAAATAGATATTTCTTTATCTGAATCATTCTACAAGCCGTTGTTGAAAAAAGATGCGTATATATTCCAAATGCCGGTAACCTAGTAACCTGGTAACCTTGTGATTCATCATTTATTGATGGTCTATCTTCTAAGATTACTATAATATATTATATTGATATTTGCAAGAAATACAACTATTCTGAGGTTAGATCGATAACCATTTTTTCTGTGTTGTGAATCGTAATATGTATCTCATCGTAGCCTCAGCTACTGTATAGATCTACAGGAGGGGGTATGCTTTTTTCAACATTATCGGCTGCTTTTTCGTCTAGACGACTCATCTCTTGGTAGTATCTCAATCGTTATCATCATTTTTCTTGACCTCAGGCAGAACACCCGGTCTCATCAGCTCGGCGGCTCATTTCCAAAGTCGCAGAACGCATGAATACGATATTCTTGAGAAAGGGTCTGATGTTCTGATCGTACACTCTCGAAAAAAAATAGATTGGCAAGTAGAAGGAAAGTTTGGTGGAAGAGAGCAACTTGACTCTTTAGTATACCGAATGGTTTCTACAATTGTAAGGACAAGCCAGGAACAGAGAAGTGGACTCAAAGAATTAGCCAGAGATGAAGCGTACACCAACATAGTTGAAGAGGTGTATACACAGCTTGAGCAGGGCCGATCAGTACTTCAAAGGTTGAGACACTAGCTTTTCTAATAAATATCGCACTATTTTTCTGGCCTTGCAATAGCTGCCACTGAAGAGGACTCATAACTACTTTTTCTATGCTCCTTTAGTTCTTGCACTTCTTCCATAAGTTTCATGACTTGATCTGAAAGTGCAATCAATGCATCATCTTTTTCTTGTAGTTTAGCATTGATAGCGTATTCATTAGTCTGTGTCTTTGAGGTAAGGTCATATATCTGCTTTCGAAGGATTTGTTCATGATAATTAATGCTTAACAAGTCTACGGCTTTCAGATAGTCTTCTAAAAGCGTTTTCTCTGATGGTCTGTAGTAACTCATCGAAAGTCCAGTGTCATGGCCCAATAACATCTCCACATGCAATGGGAGCATAACTTGTTCAGCTTTTGTCTTGAAATATTTTCTAAAACCGTGAGCAGCTTTCCATTCGTGGTGCTTCATTCCATTTTGTAAAGGCTTTCTTATACCCTGTTCCCATAATCCCCGTTCGATAATTCTCTTGACGGCTATGCTCTCTAGTTTTTTAGGTCTTGCGGCAAGTCCGAACTTGGCACCATAGTCCATGCCATACGTTTGCCACATGTCACGCATAACCCATGATTCGCCTGATATTTCCTCACCGCATTCCTGTCTGTAATCCATCCAAGACTTCAACTCTTTGTATGCTTCGGGAGTGCAAAATGTATAGTATTCTTCAACAGGATCACCTGGATATATGATTAATTTGGCAACGATAACCTCGTCTTTTGAATCCTTTATAGGGAAGACATGTTTCCATTGCAAATAGTCAAACGCAATTATGCGAATTCCAGATGAAGCCATTGTGTAGACTATGGGTTTAATGCGACGATCGGGGTACTCGCACAACTTGCGGATTTCTTCGTCACTGGGAATTCTATCTAGGGCGAACTTTCTGGCTCTAGGTAAACCACGAGCTATCTTTTTCCAATTTACCAGCGGTTGATCAAAGTTCATTTCGCAGAAAAGCTTTATCGCTTTGTAGTAGTTTCCGATTGTACCTTCAGAAATTTCCTTTCTGCTCACCCGTTCCTTTTGATATAGGATAAAATTCATCAAGGATTCGTGAAGCCATTTAGGGTTTTTTGCGGCCTTTTTCACAAATTGCTCAGCTTGCTCTTCTATCATTCCTTCAAGATCTAGATAGTCCAGGAAGACCTTGAACCGTCCAGGATATTGTCGTCGGGTCTCAGGAGCCCTGAGCGCATATATGAATACAGACATAGGATTATCGATAGTGGATGTTTTGCTGTTAGCATTAGTCGTATAGGCAACCTTTTCCGTCCTTAACAAACCTGGCGTTCATACGCATGTCTACTATATAAACCGAATCCATTTATATGACCGAAACTTTAGTGGGCCGGGTCGGATTCGAACCAACGACCCCCGCCATGTCAAGGCGGTATCTTAACCAAGCTGGACCACCGGCCCTCTTGTGATTTTCAATGCCCGGCATAAATATATGTTCTCAAAAAGG
>JBAUMZ010000054.1:0-2359 GCA_049578985.1 Nitrososphaeraceae archaeon | reverse complement strand
GTACTATACGTTGCAGATACAACACCCGTTGCTTCCCTAGGTGTAAAGTATATGATGACATTAGCAGACAAGGACAGAAATGATCCTCCTACGGCAAATAGTATAAGAGTACTTGCAACTTCAGCAGATGTCGAATGATAAAATAGTACTAAAAAGAGTCCTACTGTCAGGACAATAGAACCTGGAATGATAAATCTTAGATTTCCATATTTTATGGCAAGAATACCTGCAATCGGTCCCAGTACTACAAACACTATCGCCTGAGGTAGCTGCAGCAATCCTACGTACAATGTATCAACACCTAATCCATACGGCTGTTGAGTTTGAGCAAATGTTGGAATGGTGGAGAAAATTATATACTGCACTACACCTAACATTAAATATGTAACATTCCCGACTCTTATGATCTTGTGGAATGCTAATTTCAAATCAATTAATGGAGCTTCGCTTTTTTTCTCAAGGAATAGAAATGCAACGAGTGATACTATGCCAATGACAAGAAAGATCCAGAATAGGCTAATAGTCTCAGCGCTACCTCCCAGGAAGGTAATGCTTAGCATGAATGTACTTATACTTAGAATAAGAGTTATTATTCCTGGTATGTCAATTACCTTACCTTGACGCTTTGGTTCGACTGTGTGTGGAGTATGTGAAGGAATGTTTGGAATCAACTTCCACAGCAAGAAAAAGAACAAAATGGCAAAGGGTGTTGCTGAAAAGAATACAAATTGCCAACCTCCAAAGTATACTACCACAGCGCCTAATACTAATCCTATGGCACTACCTGCTTGATACATGGACAAGATTACACCTTGGGCCATTGGGAATTCCTTGAGCGGATATAGATCCCTGGCTATTCTGACACAGATAGGCACAAGAGCAACAGCTATCCCTTGCAAAACTCTAAGAACCAACAATGTGTATATTTCCTGGCTAAAGCCAGCAAGTGCGGTCCCTACTGTATAACATAAGAAGACCAAGAGGAGCATTTTCTTAGCCCCATACATATCAGCAAGTTTTCCTATTACTATTGTACTAGCAGCCCCAGCAACCATATAAGCTGTCAGTACCCAGCTAATAACTGCATAGTCTGTGTCAAAGAATTCCACCATTTCGGTTAATGCAGGGGCTAGTGATGTGTGAACATAAAGAACCAAAATAATGCTAAGACCCATAAGCCAAAGAGATCGTTTTGCCGTTTTTGATACTGTTAAAGTCTCCCCGTTACTATTGTTGGATCCTCTAGCATCGTCATTCTTTTCAGGCAATATTATTATAGTCTAACTAAAGATTAATCTGGTTGTATTTATGGCTTCGAAGTGTCCTATTGTAGAGAATATTATGTTAAAAATCAGAAGGAATTCTATTCTAGGATTCTCGGATATAAATATATGTGATACAATAGCCCGATCATATTGGTATCAAAGCCCTGAATTGAAAAACCTAGGGTTATCTTAGTTACCCAGCCACGAGTATTTCAATGCATAGCTGCTCAATCATGGTTAATTCCATTAGCTAATTTAGTAGTAGTAGTTAATTGGTTCCTTTTTTACAATAGGAAAAGTTATCTCCGAGCGAGGGAAAAGATGTGTAACTGACCGCGAATCGCTAGCACAGGTGCTTATACTCATTGATTGATTAAGTGCACAAAAAATAGTATATTGAAGTATACCCTGTTAAGATGTATCGCGAGTGTAGATGTCTCAATTATCAATTGATTTCCACCATCGACAAATGTGATTTTCCTAAGATTTTCATTACGATCTACATTATGAAAGTTCGCTGTGTCGAAAGGTCTTGGCCTGTAATCTTTACTTATGAAATAAGGTTCACCAAGTTTGACAGATGCAAGTCCAGAACCAAGCTCCTTCGCGACCTTTTTGACAGTTTCAGTAATCACATCAAGATTATTTTCTAGTGGTGCTTAAAATTATTATCTGCGGATACTTTACTATATTTTTGTGAATAATTAGACATAGTGCTCACGATTCACGTAGTCGCCCTTGGAGATTCAAAACAGCTCCTTGTCTACAAGATGGTCTATTTCCTCTTGACACAGAAATCTAGCACCAATACGTCGACCCATCGATTTCAGCTCTTGAACATTGGGATAACGGAGATTTTGCAGATCGTTAGCATTAACTTGAGTGTGTCCATTAAATTGTCTGAAAAACAGATCTACCATCGTGGAGCTGAGAAATACTGCTAAACCTTTCGCCAAAGAAATATTCATTCCTTCCGATTTTCGCCCAATAGATCATAATGGAATCTCCTGCCTTCGAGTATAGATGCAACAATTCTTTTCTTCTCTTCCTTAGAAGTAAATCTCTTGACTAAAACGTAATTCCCATTCATAACC
>JBAUMZ010000053.1:0-65992 GCA_049578985.1 Nitrososphaeraceae archaeon | reverse complement strand
TGGCGCCGGGAGTGGGACTCGAACCCACGAGTCCTTGACGGACATCAGCTTACACGTAGGCCTTAGATCTCGAGGCTGACCCCTTTTAGGGTCAACTACTTACCTAGCTTGGGTACCCCGGCGAGCTCTATTACTCACCTTTCAATTTTATTCTTTGGATGCTCTCGTTATTTGCGACTAATACAGCCTGACCAACCTGCAGTTTGAAGAAGAAGATTTCACTAACGTAATAGTGGAGAGTTGTTGCCGATAAAGGAAAGCTGATATGAGGATATCTATTATCAGTTATTCTTTCTAACTTTCATATCCGGTTCTTCTCTTGACTTACTAAAACAAACCTAGCTAGTAGCAGATTTCGTGAAATGCAATCCTTAGTTCTCGACGGTTTCGGAATTTGCCTATAATTACCATGTCAGTTAGTCCTGTTATATCATAAACGGCACATATGTTAGGGAATTTAGACATTGCACGTTCAACCTCTACGATCTTTCCCTTCTGAGCAGTGACCTCTATTATCGCCGTCAAATCGTAGCCCAATTTTTCATGATCCACAATTGCAGAATAGGATTTGATTATTCGATGATAATGAAGTTTGTTTATTCTGGAAAGAACAGTAGGAGCTGAAATTCCTATTTGATCGGCTATCTTTCTGTACGAAAGCCTTGCATCGACCAGGACTTTTTTTAAGATCCTGGAGTCTATTTCATTGATACTCAACGCCTGTTTCTAAGGCTATCTCAATTACAGATCTGATAAACCTTGTTGCATTTTCCTAAATTGGGAGAGCAGTCTGGCTTGGTATAGTGTCGCTTTGCCGGTTTTTCCCAGTACATACGCTTTCTATCTCCCATTCTACTCGTGATTATCGTTGTACTTCTTTCCTGGTCTAGTTCGCAATACGTCTATCAGTCAGTCGATGCTACGGTTCGTGACTGCTCTTTCCTTTACCCTCAACCTGAAGAGGAAATAAGACAGAGTTATTGTGGGGGTTTTGATCTACGCTGCAAACGTATTCTGTGTAGGCGGGTAAATCCCTATTCTACATAATGAGTCTTTGCAAGCTGGTCGTAAAACCTCACAGATTTTATATTTACGAATTCAAGCATTCCATATTTTGACAGCTCTCGTCCAAATCCACTATTCTTAATACCACCAAATGGAACCCTTGGATCAGAGAGCACTACGTTGTTAACAGTCACGATGCCTGATTCTACCATTCTAGATAGTCTTTCGGCCTTGTCCAAGTTTTGTGTCCATATACTTGCACCGAGACCAAATTTGGAATCATTTGCAATTTTAATAGCTGCTTTTTCATCATCAGCAATCAGTATCGGTGCGACAGGCCCGAAGGATTCTTCCTGAGCGATTTCCATATCATGATGTATTTTCCCAAGTACTGTTGGACTGTAATAATACCCCTTACCTTTCAATCTCTCTCCGCCAGCAAGTAACTCTGCCCCTTGATTAACTGCTCGCTTGACCATCCCCTCTATGACCTCTAGACCTGATTGATTTACCAATGGCCCTACATCTGTATCTTCTGATAGTGGATTTCCAACTCTTAGTTTTTCTGTTTTTTGTACAAACAGCTCAATGAACTCATCTGCAACTTTGTCTACGACTATGAATCGCTTTGAAGCTATACAACTCTGTCCACAATTGATAAAGCGACCCTTGACTGCCCCTGTAGAGGCTTTTTCTAGGTCAGCATCTTCACAAACAATGAATGGGTCACTCCCTCCTAATTCCAGAACCGTCTTCTTCAGGTGAGCAGTAGCTCTTTGTGCAACTTTGGAACCCACAGGGACACTCCCAGTAAAGGTAACGGCGTTTGTATTTTCAGACTCTATTAGATATTCTGCAACCCTGGAATCGCCTACCGCCGTTTGAAATACTCCTTTTGGCAATCCGACTTCTTCAAAAATTCTCTCCATTTCTATTCCGCATTGCATCGTAGCACTTGCCGGCTTAAGTACAATCGTATTGCCAGCCATAAGAGAAGGAGCTGCGAATCTCAGGGCCTGCCAGTACGGAAAGTTCCATGGCATAATGCTTGCGATAACACCCAAGGGTTCAAAAGTAACAAAACTCTTTCTAGCATCTGTATTAATAACCTCATCCGTCGTAAATAGATCCCCATGATCTGCGAAATATTCTATTGCCCAAGCACACTTTTCTACCTCTGACCTAGACTCCTTTATAGCTTTACCCATTTCATTGGTAGCTACAGTAGCGAGTTTTTCCTTTTCCTTCCTTAGCTTGCTGGCAACGCCATACATGTAATCGGCCCTCTTGTTCCCGTTATTGTTCCCTACCAATCTCCATTCTGTTTTGAATGCTTCTTCAGCCCTCTTCGTCATTTGCAGAAAATGTTCTTCAGATGGAATATCGTATTCTCTAAGGATCTCTTCCGTCGCAGGATTTATGGTTCTTATTTTCATTTTAATCAGACTAAGTATTCTGACACAGCAGTTGCTCGCTGTTGCACCTAATATTTATTAGCAAGTGAACTTGTGACATTGGAATCTCCTCTGATATCGGTCTATATTATGCTTTGGCCGTAGCTTAAATACTAACTAACTAATAGGAGACAAATTCCAGTACAACAATCAGCGAGTCATTCTAAATCTGGTGGTACTCACATGTTGGTTGCTGTCAGCACTACCTATCGACGAGTTTCATCTTTGGATCTCTCGTTATGAAGAAATGCCTTTAACGTGAATCCGAAGCCAGGTACGAAGAGACCTGGGCTAGCATTATAAAATTCTGTTACGCGGTCTAAATCTAATAAGTATATGTTAGATATTTCACTAGGATTGATTGAGATACGCTTTATTGTTTCATCATCACGCAAGTATAATTTGTAGATTGTAACAAATGCAGTCTTTTTCCAGCCACTGCTGACACTACTTTGACCATAATCGCCACTATTCAGGTACGCGTAGCTATCGTAATTATCATCGTACTCCTCCTTTACATCCATGTACATCTTACATATCTCTATGAGAGGGTCGGAAGGGTCAATAAGTCCCAGCTCTTCTTGAATTCGTCGAGACGCTGCATGAAGATAGCTCTCGTTAAACTCTACTTGGGCGCTGACTGATTCGGAAAAAAGTCCACCATGTCTTCTTTTATGAGAAGCTCGCTTTTGCAACAAAAGTCGATTGTGAACATCAAGTATGAAGACTGAAGCAAACCTATGGATTAGACCCCGAGAATAGACGACGTCAGGCAAAGCAGAACCTATGATGTTATCTTGTTCACTAACAACCGCCAATTCCTGACTAGTATAAGGGTATGGGGGAATCATATTTTTTCTGTTGCTACAAGAGGACCTAACTCTACTGTGCTATTACGTGTTTGTGATCTGTTGTATAGATAAAAAACAGTATACAGTCTTACTATAGAATTAATTGACCGGAGTGCAGCGGTTTGCTTTGACACTTTAGACATATTTACTCAGTAACATCCAACTATGACAAATCTTAAAATCAAACTACCCAATCTTTGGTGGTATAACATTATAAATTACTGGTGTTGACCTTATGAACGAGTACACGGTGGGGTCAGCAGACGCAATCCTTGAAAGATACGATGACAATCCAATTCTAATTGCAAACGAAGAGAATTGGTGGGAATCAAAATCTGTGTTTAACTGTGCCTCATTATACGAAGGTAAAAAGGTCCATTTGCTTTATCGCGCAGTCGGAGAATACGAGAATTACGTTTCAAGGATAGGATACGCTTCCAGCAGTGATGGGTTTAAATTTATAAGAAATAATGGTGTGGCTACCGAACCGGTCGAGGAATATGAAAGATATGGCATAGAAGATCCTCGTTTGTTCCAACTGGAATCTAGAGCTTACTTTACTTATGTAGTTCCTTCAAACTATGTTAGGGAATTTCCAACTGTTTCTACAGCACTGGCGACAACGGAAGACTACCGTGAATTTAAGCGACTGGGAGTTATAACCCCAAGATTGCATGACGATAAGGACGTCGTTTATTTTTCAACAAAGATGGCTCCCATATCGAGGGATCTAAAAACATCAAACGGACAAGACGGGAAGTGCTATTTTTCCTTGCATAGACCCAGTTCTTGGATCGGATCGTCATATGGTGTGGACAAACCAAGTATATGGATAGCAGAGAGCTTTAACATAACAGATTTTGAGAGGTATTCAATACTTTTAAGACCTGAACAAGATTGGGAAGCTGCAAAGGTCGGAGCTGGTCCACCTCCCATTAGAACTAGACGAGGTTGGTTAGTAATATACCATGGCGTAAGTAACTCTAAGGTCTATAGAGCAGGAGCAGCCGTCCTCGATTTGAATGAGCCTAATAGAGTACTAGGACGATGTAAACATCCTATCCTAGAACCAGAGAAAGAATATGAGACAACTGGTGATGTTAACAACGTGGTATTCCCGTCTGGGGCTTGTGTCATAGACGGAAAGCTCTTCCTCTACTATGGAGGAGCCGACAGGGTGTGCTGTCTTGCTACTGCCAATATTGATTCTCTTGTCAAGTATGTTTTAGAGGGCAATTAATTGTAGATATCATCTAAAGTAAAGTAATTGACTAGCCAGCTGTTGTCAATTAGTCATGCTCTTGACATCTCTTGTTTTGGGATAAGAGATGCGTCTTTCTATTCCATCACAACGATCACACGAAACAGATTGTTAGATTGGTCCTATAGTTAGAGATCTAATGAATGAGAGTTACGCAATGCTCACAGTACGTTTTGTTTGCTACTCCACTGTACTTTTAGTTAATTGCTTAGTGGGTAGTACGTATAAAATGTAGTGATGAAACTTCTTTATCTCATCAAACTTTCACGTAGACTCATTCGTTGATCAATGGGTGTCGATGATGTGCTAGTAGCATTATCCGCACTCTGAGAATCTTCTTTTGCTCCTGGCGATGATGGGCTATCGATAATACTTGAAGAATTTGTCTGACTAGTATCACAGACCCCATCGACACATTCAGTCTTCTTACACATTCCAATACCGTCACATGAAATACTAGTACTCTTGTCTTCAGCTCTGACTACATTTGGATTTGTCAAATACATCATCATAATTCCAATTTGAACAGTAAGGACACACGCGAAGCTTACTGCGATCATCTTTCTAGAAAATATCATGACCATTATCTTTTGGAGCAATGATTTAGTATAATTGGATTATTTTAATTAGTTATAGAGTAAATGAAGTGCGATTTTCATAGTCCCTAATTACACAATTATTTTTTGACAGAATCAGCTGAATATACTAAAGACCTAAATCTGAACCAAATTCGAGATCTTGCTTTTCGAATTTGTAGGATAATTTCTGTAACGACAAGTACAAGCATTCAGTGGCATGCTTGAATTTGAATGTCTATCAATTTGTAATACCCTCCTTGACATTGATTAGAATTTCTCACTTAGATCAATCAATCATTATCAAGATGACACTGCATTGGTAACCAACGAACTTTAGCGCCGGATTTAATATAGTGGATGTAGCTGCGGAGATAGACATCTGTATCCATTTATTGAGGTGCTTTTTCACCGAGAGGGGTGTGCTTAGGGACAAGAAAAATATACGGTTTAAGGTAGAATTATTGTGTAGGTCTTATGAGGAATTGTAAAGCTGTTATTAAGAATTTTTTGACCGTTTGCATTTCTTTACTTGTCTGGACTTGGCTCAATTCTCTTCATCGTAATTGTCATATTCATTATGATGATGAGAAGCTTGCCAGGACTTGTACAGTAGGTATTGTATCTGGATTGTTGATTATTTTATTCTCACCTCTTGATTCTAGTGCAGATTTGCCGATGGGAGGTTTACAACAAAGAATAGGAAATTACGACATTAGTGTGAAAACCGATCCCTCACAGCCGCAAACGGGTACAACTGTTAAGATTCTTATTGCCATAGCTGCCGTCAACGGCGATGACATAAGTGGAATTCCGGCGGATATAACAATCAAAGGGGATGGAACTGTCTTGTCGGGTTTGAATCGACCAATAGCCGTTCCATATGGGCATTATACTTATCAGTACAAGTTTGAAAAACCTGGTATTTACAGTTTGGTTGTGGATATCTATGATATTTATTTTACCGGTCGTCAAGTTTCCTTTACTTTCCCAATTGAAGTGAAGTCCCCTTTTTTTGGCTTATGGGGTGCCTCCGATATGATGGGTTACGTTCTAATACCTTCAATTGTCATTACAGTCTCAACTATCCTTGTCCTATTTATATGGCGAAAGCACAAGACTAAGTTGAAGAGTATCCTTCACGACGATAAGAGGTGAGGCTTACAACCATACTAGGATCTCGTCTTCGACAGTACGTAGCTAATTTTACTTCAAATAAAATAATGGTGTACACGCAGATTTTCCAAATTATTACCTCCAAACGCAGATTTTCCACATCTGACTCAGACATTAGTTCATGCATAATCTTAATGGATAATTAACTGTAATAGGAGGGAGATACTCCCCCTCACAGCGAGGTATTACAATACTTTTAGGATCTTCTGATTGTTCTTTATTATGTTTCATTTTGCCTTGTCGTAACATATGTACAAGAATGGGTTCAAGTATTGGAAGTTATAGTCTTGGGATAAAATATTGCAGTAGATGTGAAGTGTATTTATTTCACGACGGATATATCTGTCCATGCTGTAAGTGCCCGCTAAGAACATCACCCAACAATAGAAAGGGTAAGGAAAAATTACGTATGAAACGTACGATACGATAATAGCTTTAATATATCGCATTACTTGTTATGAGGTGATGCTGACTACTAATGAAACTTGGAGAATATGTTACATCAATATTGCGTAAGTAGACGAGTTAGGAACTATGCATTTATGCTCTTATTATCACTATCTAACTTGGACACGAAAAAGGAACGGACAAGCTCCTGCCGACATAAGTCTCGAATTTCCCTGTAAGTTTGTCTTTCTACGTTTACTATTATGGCTTGGCGGTCGTGAAAAGACATTCCATACATTCTGTGCCGTTGTCCCATCTTTTATTAGTAGAATACTTTTTCAATATTAGAACTAATCTAATTGATGGTTCTTAAGAACAGCAGTAGGTTGCATTCTACATGTGAAAAAGCTTAGGTTGCACCTGTATTTGCTTCATAATTGGTATTAGATTATGAGTGGTGTGATGCAAAATTCCAAGAGCCGTTAATCCCTTTTTGCATCCTCAAGATACCTTTTACTAAACAAATTGCCACTGAATGACCAAACTACATCATTATCATACAACGTTAAGGGTTTCACAACAATTTCCGAAAATCTTCCCTTAGGTGCTTAAATCTATCGACCCTTCTTCTATCCTCCTCAGTCGCTGGAAGATTCTCAAGGAGGAATCTTTGTTGCCGTTCAGTCATCGCATCGATAGAATTCAGAATGTCCTCAATTTCGCTCTTGTGCACTTCTAGTACGATAAGTTCCTTTACTCTATCGGCATGGACCAGCCTAACCATATTTTCCTCACCATGTTTCTTATAATTGTAATATCGATCTTAAATTGTTGTGGTTACACGTATTCGGATTAATGTAATTCGATTTGTGCTCTATAGAGTGCCTGACCATCGTTACTCCCGTAGTTTTTGAAGAATTATTCGTTTGTCAAACTCAATATTGTTGCTTTATGCTTTGGGAACATCCGTATCAGTTTACGTCTTGTTCCTAACTCAAAATCTTTGTAGTCAAAGCCCGGCGTAACAGTACATCCAATAAGAGCGAACGATTTGCTATCATCAACCCTGGCTCCGAACCACAAACCCGCTCTAATGATAACGTGGCACTGCTCGTTACTGGCGATATTATTTCCAAGCTTAATATGTGTCAAATGACCTCCGTTGTCAATGACATAGATCGTCACTGGACTTCCCATATAAAAGTGCCAAATTTCGTCTGATTTAAGCCTGTGAAATGCAGAAAAGTGATCCCCACCATCTAACAAGTAGTAGATTAAAGTTATCGTAGAGCGCGTCCTGTCTTGTAAAAGTTTGTTTTTTCGACAAGATGTTTGACTGGTGGAAAAGTTAGATCTGTAAGTTTCCCTATAAAATCCACCTTCACCCGGCAATTCTACAAGGTTCAGCTTCTTTTTTATGAAATCTGATTCTGTGTTCGTTAATACCTAGATATATTGGGGTGAAAAATAAACCATTGCATTCATCCTATCTTAATTGTTAGATGAAATAGCATGAGACTAAATACTGACTAGAGATTAGCTGGACACCAAATTGTTAATAATGTACTGATCACAAAAATAACTATCGAATTGATCTTCCAGGACATCATAATGCAATCAAACGCTCCTGGTGATTCACTGTCTTCCGTATTTCTTGTTCAAGATTTTGCCGTGATCATGATTGTTGCCGCAGTGATGCTTGCAGTTACTCATAAACTAAAACAACCTATGATTATAGGATATATTATAGCCGGTATGATAATAGGACCACATACTCCGCCATTTAGCCTAATTCAAAGCATCGATACTTTAAACGCTTTTTCTGAGTTAGGGATTATTATGTTTCTTTTCGTCATTGGTACTGATTTTCCTATTGCTAAATTAAGGTCAGTGGGTAGAATATCCATCATAGTGGCATTAAGTGAGACAATTGGTACTATGATTATTTCTTATTATGTGGCTCAGGCCTTACAGTTCTCTTTTAGAGATTCACTATTTCTCGCGTTAGGCATGTCTATTTCAAGTACGATAGTTATAGTTCGTATCCTAGAAGAGCTTAATATGATTAGAGACAAGTCAGCCACCCTTATGCTTGGAGTCTTGATTGTTGAAGATATTATCGCCATTACGGCCCTTGGAATATTTCAATCAATAGCTATTGAGGGAATAAATGATAGTAATCAAACCGCATCCATAATTCAGGTGGGAATCTCCGTTGCAATTGTAACTGCATTTATCGGGATTTCTCTTACTGTGGGTTCAAGGTTCATTCCAAACATAATCGACAAAGTGGGAAAGACAAATGATTATGCCTTACTCCTCATCTCTATACTTGGCTTAGCTTTCGGATTGTCTTTCTTGGCGTCATCTCTTGAATTGTCAGTGGCAACAGGAGCATTTCTCGCAGGAGTATTGGTTGCCGAATCCAAGAGTGCAGCAATTGCAAGAGTAGTAACAGTTCCATTAAGGGATGTATTTGCGGCACTGTTCTTTATTTCGATAGGGGCACTAATGGATATATCACAGATCCCCTTCCTAATTCTGCCTGCCTTGATTCTAATCGTGACTACGTTTGCCTCAAAATTGTTGATAATAAGTGTTGTGTTACTTAAGGCCGGATATGATATGAATGTCGCTCTAAGAACTGGACTAGGTTTATCATCTGCACGAGCTGAAATGTCCTTGGTTGTTGCAAAGACTGGTCAGCAGATTGGAGCCATCTCGACTACCATATTTCCAATAATAGGTATAGTAACCATAATAACTACATTCATAACTCCGTACGTAATGAGATTTGCAAAAGACCTAAAATTGACATCTGCAACAACATCTGACTAGTTAAGAAAATGTGAAGTTATAGATCCGCATCCCTATGAGCTTTACATGATTACGGTTGACATGTATCAACGGAGAAGCAAAGCTTTGTTCCCCCCTCAAATTCTGCAGGCCGAGATCGCTGAATCTCAAGATAATGAATTTCGAGAGTAATTAAAGTTGGATTGAAAGAGTTATCATAATAATGATAAACAATGATAATTCGAGTGCCTGCCTTTCACTTTTAAAAATTCCCTGTTAAGGTGAATGAGAGCTCGAATAAAATATCGTTTCTAAAGCTAGGTACTAATACATTACATCTTTCAATCTTGCAATCTTGTCCTCACTCATCTTCTTTTTCTACTTAAGCAAATGTTGTCCTTCACGGTAGCTATTATGTTCTCCTCTGTCCCAATTTTCATATCGGAGGTCATTTCCTCAGCGCTTATCACACGAGCTTCCCACGCATGTTTATGGGATGCAAGTCACTTCCTCGTTCGTTCTCCAAGATTCACACAGTCATAGTCCAGACCCACTTCTCTGCACTTCAATCTCTTCATTTCTGTCTGATGTCATTAAATTCATAAATTCTAGTCGATTTCTTATCGAGCCAGTTTAGAACGAAAAATTATAAGTGTAAGTAGGTACGAAGCATTGTGGAAGAAAAAGCTGGTCAATCCATCCCTACCAGTTATACTCGTATAGAGGTACAAGACTTGGAGAAGAGAATGAGAGACAAATCTGCAGAAGAGATATTGAGATGGGCCATTGAAACTTATGGCGAAAGGGTTGCTTTAGCTTCAAGCTTTGGGGCCGAAGATGTGGCCATAATTGATATGATGTCAAAAATTGATCCAGAGAAGACGAGGGTCTTTACGTTGGACACTGGTCGGCTAAACCAAGAAACCTATGATGTAATGGATGAGATTAAGAAGAAATATGGAATCTTGGTGGACATTTATTGCCCTGATCGCCACGAGCTAGAAAGCATGCTCAGAACTCATAGAATGAATCTGATGTATGACTCTGTTGAAAATCGAAAACTCTGCTGCGATATTAGAAAAGTTCATCCTCTCGATCGAGCCTTAAGAGATATGTCAGGTTGGATTACTGGCTTAAGAAGAGCGCAGGCATCGACTAGATCTACCATCAACAAGATAGAAATTGATTCTGTTCATAACGGTATAATTAAGATTAACCCATTAGCAGATTGGGACAACGACATGGTTTGGAGCTATATCAAGCACAATGAAGTACCTTACAATAAGCTTCATGACAAAGGTTATCCAAGTATAGGATGCGAGCCTTGCACTAGGGCAGTAGAACCAAACGAAGATCCACGTTCAGGAAGATGGTGGTGGGAGAGTTCTGCGCATAAGGAATGCGGTTTGCACTGGGATCCTACTAGGAATAAGTGATTATATAATTGGCAAAAAGTGGATTGCCTCCACCTCATGGAGGTGAATTGATAAATAGAATTATTCCTCACCAAAAAAATCTTGATGGAATGTTCTCTATTGTTGTTGATACCGATACAAGGAACGACATTGAGAACATTGCCGATGGTATTTTTAGCCCCTTAGAGGGATTTGTCTGTCAAGCTGATTTTGAGAGTATCGTTAGTGAAGGAAGATTGTCAAACGGACTGGCCTGGACGATTCCAATTGTACTTGATGTCGAAAACAAAAAAGCGATCGATATGAAAGATGCAGTTGAAGTTTCGCTAGTAAATAATGGCGAAGCCTTTGGGGTTATGTCAGTCGAAGATATATATCGATTCGATAAGCAAAAAGTTGCAAGAGAGATATACCAAACAGGTGATCTGGAGCACCCAGGCGTGATGAAAACTATGAGTATGAAGGACGCATTGGTTGGGGGGAAGATAAAAGTTTTCTCACGAATCCCTTTTTCGCAATCAAGGAAGATGAGGAAAACTCCTGCCGAAACCAGGAACGAAATCCTAACTAGAGGTTGGAAGAGTATTGTAGGTTTTCAAACCAGAAATGTGCCACACGTAGCCCACGAAACCTTGCAGAAGACTGCACTTAGTCTATTTGATGGTCTATTTATCAATCCCCTTATTGGTAAGAAAAAATCAGGAGACTTTAAGGATGAAGTAATACTTCATGCTTATAAAACTCTGCTTGAAAGTTATTATTCGAGCGGCAGTACGATGCTTGTTACCCTTCATACAGAGATGAGGTATGCTGGACCGAAGGAAGCAATTCATCATGCAATAATGCGCAAGAATTTTGGATGCACACATCTCATTATTGGTAGAGATCACGCTGGCGTAGGCGACTATTATGAACCGTTGGCCGCGCAAAAGATATTCGAAGAATATCCAGACCTGGAAATTGAACCAGTATTCTTTCCAGCCTTTTATTACTGCAAGAAGTGTCGAGCCTATTCTAGCGCAAAGATATGTCCCCACGATTCTGAAGAAAGGGAAGAACTCAGTGGTACTAAGATGAGAAAACTTGTAAGTTCTGGAACAATGCCAGCTGATCATTTAATGAGACCAGAAGTTTCCAAGGTCATACTTTCCTATTCCGACCCATTTGTTAAATAACGGAAAATCCGTCAGGCAATATCAAAAAATAACGCTCTCTGCTCTGATACCGACATCATAATTAGTTAAGACAGTTCCTTTGATGTCGGCTGCGATCTCACTATCGTCCAAGAAAACCTCATTTTGGGTGATTTGTATCTTTTGAGAATTATAACATATGCCATCTGCAAGTATCCTGAGGTTATTGCCATTTTCAATTCGGGCCTCGAATGACATACCTTCCCGTTTGTTCCCTACAATTAATCGCTTGGGTCTAAGATATTCTATAGCCCAGTCCCCAATTCCACTCCGCTCTGAACTCCAACTATTTTCAAGTATTATTCCAACCAACTGATTATTTCTATTAAAGAAATTTACATCCATTACCATGAGCCTTTGATCCATTCTTCTCACATTGATAAGATCAAAATCATCTACCACCAATAGTCTTGAAGTGTTAACGAATGTACATCCTCCCATCGATATAGTGAGTTCATTCGATGAAGTAGTCGCAAATGCAAGATCCTTGTGCATCTTGTTAAAAGGGCTATTCTTGCTAGAAGCCAAAAATGCGGAGTCTAGCTCACCTTTTTGGAATTTCGTGTTGTGTGACGGACATATTGCCACCATATTTTCTGGTAGGAATACTTTTTCTCGCCTCGATTCATCTACTTGAAATCCAATCCGGTTGAAGTCTATGAATTCGAGCACTGGACATCCGCAAATGACGCATCCATAATGTGCTTCCTTTTTAAGTTGGTTTTGTATCGCCTGAGGGACAACCATCTACGTTTCAGAGGATAGTGCTTTTCTGCCATATATTGCTAGCTTGATTTTCAGATCAATAGAGATTATTATAATATAGTTTCCCTAGCATCATCATCATCGTCAGCAATATGCCTAACTTAAACAATGCTGATATTCTCAACGATAGGCCGAGGTGTTAATTCTGTGCAGTTCAACACTCATCTTCTATCCCTCCCGCTTCAAAATCAAGATTGCTAAATGAAACATCAATGGTTTGAAAACCGTGCCCTTAGGATAAAGGCAAATATTCGGTAACGGTTAATATTGCCGTGAATAAGTGGATGAGGTGCGAAATGGCCTTACAAATATTTCTTCTCATGTTATTATTTGGTTTTCTTATACAGTTTGGTTCTGTGATTGGACAGGGTCAAAATATTCAACCAATAAAGACAACGGAGACAAAAAGTAGCGAGCAGTTTATTTATGCATTCAATGTGTCCAATGCAGATCGGCGAAACCCGGTAAATTACACCATTAACACCCCCATCGGAGAAAATTGGATTTTGACAATGCAGAATAACATGTCTTATGCACAAAGGGATGATACAAAGACAATCATTAGATTGCATGAAGCAAGCCCAAGTGAGAAGTTCGTTGAGATTGCTATGTTTGGCGGTACCTCTGACAAATTTTGGACCGCAGTGAACACGGAAGAATCTGGGTATATCAAAGTGTATGAACGAGACACTGGCGGTTGGAGTAAAGGTGAGTCTATAGTTGTTGGACATGCAAATAATCAAGGATTATCAGTGAATAATGGTCAAAGGATAGTAACAGATAGACTATCCCTCGATGGATTTAATCCAAGTTATGTAACAATTTATGGCAAGGACAGCTCAAATTCCCCACTGAATACATATGCGGGGACCATTTCATTTGATTTTACTTTTGGCGATCCTTCAGAGTCTCCAATCTATTATCTCCCATTTGCCATGCTCGTTGGCGTTGGAGGTTTGGTTGTGGTTCTGATAGTATTCAAGAAGAGATCTAATCCGCCTTAATTTCTAACCAGTTCAACATCCTGATTTAAAGCATGGATTAGAAAACGACAATGATAACAACAATACAACTAAAAAGTGAGAGGTCAACATGATAAAAAGTTTTGATGTTATGACGAGATTCATGAGGTTCTCTAGTCAGTTACTTCAACATACGTGAAGATCCTTTTTCGTCAATCACAAGAACGCTTTTCAATGGATGCTGATATTTACTATTCCGTCCATGATGATCGTTAGTTCCAAATTGTATAGTATTCATGATCCGCATTCTCTTGATGCGAATCATTAGTAATGCCAATTTTAAATTCAGGAATCTTTTTTCTGGTAATACTTGCAATCATTCTTGAGCTGACACAAATCACAACGAGGGTTTCGCGGTAAACAAATGTTCTGTCCGTACATCACAAAGGTATTGTTGATTCTCGTCCAATTTCTCCTGCTTGTTGCATTGGCTAATTCAATCTCTGTCATTTCGGGAGTTTTGGTATTGACAATACCAATTCTATTTGATATTCTATGAACATGTACATCGACAGGTATGGCAGGTTTGTTAAAGCCATAGACCAAGACACAATTAGCAGTCTTGCGTCCTACTCCAGGCAACTGTAGGAGTTTTTCTATTGATTCAGGAACTTTTCCCTTATATTCTTGGGTTATTATTCTAGAAACGTCTTGTATTCGCTCCGCCTTAACATTGTAAAATCCTATGCTTCTGATTATCTCCTTTATTTCTTTCAAGTTGGCATCAGCCAATTCCTTGCTATTCTTAAAACGCAAAAACAGATTATGTACTATTTTGGTCGTACTTTCGTCTCGTGTACGAGCTGATAATATAGTTCCAATCAATATTTTGAATGGATCTCTTCCTTCTTCAGAATGTAGGGATTCGAGAGCTGTGATTCTTGGTGGTTTAGAAGCGTACAGTGCTGCTTCCATCTTCTTAATAATCCATTTGATCGGAACCACAAAAGATCGTCCTCACATTCAAGGTTATAAATTTGACAAAATATTCGAGCAGATCAACTCGCAACCAGATCTAAAGGTATTTCATTTACTGCAAGTGCATATGCTGGAAATCATATTGAACTATTCCAAACGCAATCAAGAAGTATCTTATTATCACCGAGTGATTCGTAAGCTCCTTAAGTAGAGGGAAAAGAGACTTGGTAGAAAAAGCTGCAGGAGATTCGATCGCAAAGAGGCTAGTCATTATTTGTCTGACCGGAATGCCAGGTGCAGGAAAGTCTACGGTTGCGAGTTCGTTGAAGGAGAAGGGATTTCTTGTCATAACAATGGGTGACGTAATTAGAGAAGAGGCCATCCGACTTAATCTCGATCTCAATGATACAAATTTAGGGAGATTGATGGTCCAGTTGCGCGAAGAGTTTGGTCCAGGGGCCGTGGCTGAATTAGTTGTAAAGAAAATTGACTCGACGTTAATGTCGAACCGCAATGGAGGTAATACCGTTTTAATTGTTGACGGCATAAGGAGCATTGCTGAGGTAACTGTTCTTAATCGTGTTGGCCGAGTCCGACTTCTGGCAATTCATGCATCATCGCGTGTTCGGTTTGTCCATCTAAAGGAGAGAGGAAGAACGGACGCACCTTTGGCTCAGAGTGATTTCATGGAGAGGGAGAGACGAGAATTAGACGTGGGAATAAGCGAAGTTATTGCGCTAGCCGATGAAGTCATTTCTAACAATAGGCTTACTATCGGCGAGCTAAAAGCTAATGCGGTTGAAATCGTTATGAAATGGGTCAATTCATTGAAACTAGATTCATAACGCTCTACTTTAACGGGGTGAAACAAGAGTTGCGGAACACATGACTTAATGCTTTAGACATGTATCATAGTCCCTATATTCAGTATTTGGTATTCTTTAACAACGCTGTGTTGTCCGCTCCAAACCCTATCAGATATTAATCGGTACGATATTGCCTCTGACTGTGATTCTGCATCAGCTTCCTAAAGTCATCACTCATAACAGCAGAATCAAAGAAAGTGCCACTTCCAACACTTCTAGATGTATCACGCCTTATCCATATAATATTTCCATCAAGATCCACCTCTATCATCCTCGATCTTTGCAGATAGCCCAACACGGCAATTATTTTTTGGGACGAGAGGCATGGTTTAAGCATCTTCTCTAATTCCCTTAGCTTAGGATACTCACCAGATTCTAATCTTCCTTCCAATTTGTGGACAAAAAAATTAACATCATCATCACTGATTTCATTCACTGGGCTCTCTCTAGCTCTCATCCTATGTTTTCCCTTTGGTTTCTTCGTGTTACCATGTTTCACCCCAGCTGCTCTAAAACCTTTCTGCAAATATTTAAAATGCATGCGTCTCTGGATAAACAGAGATTTCCACAAAGAATAGAAAACGGTCTTACGTCGGTAAGGTTTGAAAGCATTCGATCCTTAAGTAATGATATAGAGACTCAGCAGGTAATGATATAGAGACTCTGCCGTCTTCCGGTTTGATAAAGACCTCGTAAGGTTTGAACGACTCTTCAGCAGGTGGATTCAGCGGGATCCGCTTTTCCAAGGTAAAAGCCGATAAATGAAGCGGACACGTCACTGTTTTTTCATCTTTATTTAGAATCCCCATGGATTGCATATTGGTAATGCATTACTCGGGACAAAAAAAGAAGAGAATGAAAAACGAAGGAAGAGCTTGTGCATTGCTTTTATGCCAATAGCATTCGCTACTTTGGTGTGCTTCTGATCACGGTCTTTCAAAGATATGAGTCTCATATCTCGGTATCAGTTGTCCTACTACTACTGCCCCTGTATGTAGCAGACCTATTCTGCTATCAAATAAAGAAAAAGGAATATACAACATAATCCCAGTTAGAAATAATATATGGGATGGACAAAAGTAAGCGATGCCAATTCACTAAAGAATGGCGATCTTGTTAGTTTTAACTATGATGACAGCAATAGAAAGCTGCTAATAACTAGGATAAATGGAAAGTTATATGCCACAGATGGAATTTGTACTCATGCTTATGCTGAATTATCTAACGGCTTTCTGAATGAGGAAGATAAGACCGTTACATGTCCACTTCATTTATCATCTTTTGATCTACAAAGTGGAGTCCCTAGGAATGCACCTGCTGAGATACCTTTAAAGACTTATCAAGTAAAGGAAGAAGCAGATGGAGTTTACGTATTGTTAGAATAACACTTACTGCCGAGTGGTCCCATCAAACAAAAGAGAACCAATGCCTACCCTTCTGTTCCTATTTTTATTTTTATGTACAGGAAGACAGCCAACAAGAATTTCGACCTGGAAGTCAGAAGAAGTTATCTCAATGAATGATATATTTATAGCCAAATATGGCGATGGTGGCAGATCCTAGGATAATCACTCTAAAGCATCACTCTAAAGGGGTCTTGTGTTTAGCGTCAAGCTGAAAAACTCTAGAGAATATGGAAGTAGCCTGTCTAGGCATTATCATACTTTCGTAAGTAGTTCTCTTCTTGGATTCTAAACCGCACGCTCTCAAATGTGTAGCCAACAACAATAATACACATAAAGCAAAATAAAAATAATACGTGAATCTCTCAATTTCTTTCAAGGAACGATCGCTGCCTTGTCGAGCAAATGCAGGAGATTTGTTTTCGGTTTTGTCATATACTACGAATTGTTGATACGCACCATTACCTGACGAGTATCTTTCTTAACTTCTTTCATCATTTTTTGCTCCCGTAGCCTATTCTTGTACTTGAAATTTCTTGGAGTTCCTCTGAGCCTGTATCCGCAGCATGGGCACCAGAGACCTATCCAATTGAGAAAGATTTCACACACTTGACAACGCTTTTGACCAGCAGCATATCTTCCTGAGCCTACTGGTTTTTGAGCTTTATGCCTAATACAGATACCTTTGCATGCCATTGGTTATCCATTTCACCTCTAATTTAATTACCCGATGATATTACGCAGAACATACTTATAATATATTTCAAAAATTCCTTAGTAACTAAAAATTCAAGTGTAGTGTAGCAATAGAATTCTTAAGTATCTAGCATTAATTTATAATAATTGGATATTTTCATCCTCACCTCAGAATAGAATTAAGTATATTAGTCCTTATGATTTAGGATTTTGCTCCTTATGTGAGGTTTAGAAAGCGAAAAAGGTCAATGCCTTTCTCCTTAAATTGACAGTGATGAGAAGATAAACTACTAGCCAGAAGTAAGTAGTTTTGCTCCTTCTGTCAGACATCTCGTTGTTTATACCGGTCGGATGATGTAATTCTGCTGCCGGTCGTATGATGCTATTTTCAGGCCCTTCTATGATTTGCTTAACGCATTTCATCCCCATTTAAAAATTTTAGACATTCTTTTTAAGGAACGCCAAAGTTTTTTCCCATGCATCAGAGGTTTCCTGTGGTGCATAATTGTCATTAGAGGGATTTGCAAACGCATGACCAACTCCATCATATACATAAATCTCGTTTGGTACCGAAGTCGCATTTAGAGATTTTTCAAACTGTCTTATCTGAGCTACCGGAATCGATTGGTCCTGATTGCCGAATATTCCAAGAACTGGCCACTTTATTTTCGAGAGCTCTTGTTGGTCGGTAACTAGGTTGCCATAATATAATGTGGTTGCAGCCAAGGGAAAACCTGGTTCAGTATTCAATGCTAATTGAAGCGATTGTCCTCCCCCGAAACACCACCCAATGGATGCTATCCGAGAGGAGTTTACGCCTTCCAATGAGGCTAGGTATCTGACGGCAGACTGAAGATTTGTGATAGCATTGGATGGATTGTCTCTCACTACGCTTGCTAACAGTCCGGCTTCTTCAGGGTTTGCCGCAACAGAGCCATTGAACAGATCGGCTGCCAATACAACATAACCTTCATTTGCTAATTGATCGGCCATTTCTTTTATGTTGTCATTTAATCCCCACCATTCATGAATCATCACTACTGCGGGCAGTGCCTTGTCAGATGTGGAAATATTGTTATGGGGTGTTGCTAGGTAACCTGAGACATTGTCATAATATGTAACAGATTTACCCTCATTCATCATCTCGACGCTGCTTACATTCTTTGATAAAGTGGCCGTGTCATTGCCAGCTTGAGCTTGAACAAACGCAGGAGAAGATTCAACTAGGGTAAGAATAGCAACAGCAAGGACGGGTACAAAAACAAGCATTAAATTAGAGATCCTAGATTCTGTGTTAAACATTCTATCCTTTTATTACTACACAGGAAAAGGCATTAAAGGTTATTCCATATAGTATATATAGCTGATTGAAATGGGTCAGCCTAAAGAGGTAAACTAGTAAATTCGAATTATCTTCGACATTATTAGCTATCTGCACCAGTAACAGATAATCCATACTTGTTTGCCTTATCCTTTCAATTTTACGACCTAATGTGCAGCAAAAAACTTCTTTACTTCAATATGAATACTTTAATTAAGCCACTCCTACTGGAGATCGCTTTGATTCGCTGTGTTCCAATAAGAGATGAAAGTTAAGAATGTACTCGCTTCCCATGTTCTTCCCACATATGTTACAGATCCACGTTTTGTGATTTTCATTAGCTGGTTGGCTACTGATTCTTTTTGTTGACAATTTGATTCAATTGTTTGATAAAACTAAACTGTACCAATTAAGTTTTGAAGAAGGTCTGAGATTTAACCCGATAACTGTTAGGTACGTTGGATTTGAAATTTTGATAGTACTTTTTTGGCAATACACAAAGTTGTTCTTGTAGCACCAGTTACCAATTTGGGTTCTGAACTTTACTATCCTTGTCTGCCAATTAATTGACCTAAGTGAAATACACGTACATCTTAAGTGATGGTAATGCGAAATAGATCTGAATGACCACCCTTAATATATCAGAAATAGCAATAATAGCAGTTCTCATCATAGTCGCAGCCATTGTCATTTACCTTCTCAGTCCCCTGATAATCGCTGTAGTAATTATAGCCATTGCTTATCTTGTCTACAGATGGTATACAAACTACAAAAGAATGAACAGATACGCTTGAAGGGCGAATCGATTCATCGTGAGGAATATTCATTTGGGCAGATCTAGGAGTAGAATTAAGGGTTAGATTTTGTTGAACCATAAAAATATTCACAGTAGGCGATTTCTCAAGCCGTCTATGGTGAATGCACGCAGACATGCCCAGACACGTATACCAATGTTCTCTCCCTAAGACTTGCTGTTTTCAAATTTTACGAACCAATTTAGCCTACCGTTCTCGTCAAGTGGTTAACAAGTCATGAATCAATTTATGTAGGATAAGAATATAGCTATCGGGTGGAATCCTTCGTACACTCAAGCAGAATTGATCAGCCTTTAGATAATGTATTTGCCTGGCACATAAGGGAGGGCGCTTTCGAACGTCTAAAACCGCCATGGGAACAATTCGAGGTAATCGGGCGTAGCGGCAGCATTCAAAATAATGGGATTGTAAAGCTTCGAACAAAAATTGGGCCCCTCTATATGAAATGGATAGTTAGGCACGCCGAATATATCCCGGAAAAACAATTTAAAGATATCCAGATAGAAGGCCTTTTTCCCTCATTTGTTCATTTACATTTGTTTGAGCGGTTTGGTACATCATGTATGTTAGAGGATCGCATTGAATATTCCCTCCCCGCTGGTAGAATAGGTAGATTAGCAGCCCATCGATTTGTGGATAGGAAATTAAGAAAGATCTTTGATTACCGTCATCGGACTATTAGTCAAGATCTTCGTACCCATTCTCTCATAAACAGAATAAGAAAAAGCGAGAGGCCTCTAACTATTGCCATTACTGGTTCGAGTGGTTTTGTGGGAAGCGCATTAATGCCTTTCCTCACTACAGGAGGGCATAGAGTAGTTCCACTTTCCAGGAGTCCGCATGTTGCTCCCTCTTTGCGCACCAAACAAGGTCAAACTCTGAGTCATTTCAATTTGGATCCTTTAAACAGCAATCGTGTAGATGCGGTAGTTAACCTTGCCGGAGAAAACATATTTGGCAAGTGGACGAAGGAAAAGAAAGAAAAATTATTGGAAAGTAGAATAAATGCTACAACTGCTTTATGTGAACGACTGGCCTCACTCAATGAACCGCCTTCAGTTTTGGTATCTGTATCCGCAATTGCGTACTATGGGGATAGAGGTGATGAGATATTGTCAGAGGATAGTCAAGCAGGTACCAGAGCAGCATCTATTCCGAGCAAGGTTCCATCTATTGACTTCTTGTCGGATTTGTGTAGAGAATGGGAATACGCAACTCATATAGCAAAAGAGGCTGGAATTCGCGTCGTTAATCTACGACTTGGGATAGTACTATCCTCATCAGGAGGGCTTCTTGCAAGGATATTGCCTGTCTTTAAGTTAGGGTTAGGAGGGCGAATAGGTAGAGGGAATCAATATGTTAGTTGGATTGCTTTGGAGGATCTGCTCACCATTATATTATCAATGATTGCGAATGAGACTTTTAGCGGACCGGTAAACGCTGTTTCTCCTAATCCTGTTACGAATACAGATTTTACAGAATCATTGGGTAAGACCTTGTCAAGAGCAACATTCGTCGCAGTTCCTAAATTTCTGTTAAGAGTGTTAGTAGGTCAAGAGCTTACCGACGCGCTGCTGCTGTCTAGCACTCGCGTGATGCCCTCGCGTTTAATTGGATCGGGTCATCAATTTCGCTTTCCTTATTTGGAACAGGCTTTAAAGGACACTTTGGGTAAAGATCTAGAGTTACGACACACATCTGGTAGGCAATTTTCAAACTCTACATAGATATTAGCAAATTGACAGTCTTTTGTTCTTTGTTTATCATGGTTTTATACTTCAAATTACCTAATAATGGACCATAATTGATCTTGAGTACGAGAATTTCGCACAATATAAAGGGACTAGGCAGGATGTTTTTCTTCTTGCTGGGGGCAATAGGACTATTATTGACATTAATAGGTACGATTGGAGTTGCATTTGCGTCAGCGTCGACTTCTATTCAAGATCCTGGAGAAATTAGTTCCATGATGACTCAAGCAAGTGAGAATATTCAGAACGAGTTAGCAAGTCAAGGAGACAAGCTGAATAATCAGTTAGCCAATACCTTCGGTTTTAATGAGATACAATCTCAGCTGTCGCTTGGATATCAATTTGCATTTTTGGGAAACACCTCTGGAGCAATTCCTCATATCAAGATGGCAGATGAAGCCTTAGAGAAAACAATCGCATCTGTGTTTCGTACGGGAGAAGAGGTTACGGTGATATCACAGAACAATTCATTGGCCCTTGACAATAACACGCGACAAATTCTCTCAGCCGTCGGGAGCAGTCTCACTGACTTAGGAAACGAGATAAGAGGTCAACGAACTAATTTAATCGGGATGCTAGAATAGAATCGGTGGATAATCGGGGTTAACTAAGGGGTATTATGCATACCATGTTTTTAACCGGATATGATTTGTGATCAACCAAAGTAATTCTTTTCTGAATTTGGTGTTTTCATATCCTTCAAACCTCCTGCAGAAGTTCCTAACAATCTCGGGGTTGGGGGAATTGAAAATTGAATTCTAATCAATGAATCATTGATTAATTGAATCATTCAAATCAATGATCTCTGTTGGCAGAGTTGCATTGAATGGAGAAAATATGACGTCACAGCCATGACAATATAATTCGTGAGCTTGATACTTGGTATTTGGTATACTAGATGTAAAGACTACATACTTTGATGAGTGGCACAACGGACATCCTAAGAATTTTTTATTCTGAGGATTTATCTTCGTTTTTTTCTTGGTATAATCCACATTCAACAGAAGTTTTGTGTCAATTATGGATATAATGAATAAGATTCTTAATCACTTATTACTTTTATTGAAACATTCAATATAATAAATTCGTAGTTTATTGGTTCTGCATTTTTGTTCATACTTACCATACAAATGTGCGACCAGTCTTCTAAATATGAATTGACTGCGTCTCGGTTGGAACGATTTTGGCTGAGATAAAAAATTAAAAAGAAAGGGGAGTGGTTAATTTGTGCCAATAATATTTTCTATGGTGTCAGAAATGTTCTGCCCTAAAGCGAGTCTGGTTTCGAGGGTGTTCGAGATCGGAATCACCTTTTCCCCATCTGTTAACATTGTCCTTGCCGTTATGTTGTTCAGTGACTCGTCCTCGAATGTAGTAGCAAGTTGTATTTCCCCTGATTGATTAAGTAAGAGAGGCTGAGGGAATGAAGTAGTCTTTAATAGAGTTTGATTGGCTGAATATACTTCCATTACTGCGTTAATTGGAGCATTGATCATTGATGGATCTAGAGATGAATAATTCAACAGTAACTTCACCTGGTTTCCTGGACCGTTGGTCAAGGGAACAAAGTGTGCGTAATCCAATCTCTGTGATACGCTATTGCTACTGTAGTCTGGTTCTGAGGCAGCGGTAGCCCTTTCAGCTTCTTGTGCAGCTACTCGTTGCGAAGACGACACATATTCTTGTTCCTGTTCTGGATCTACTTGTCCAGCTACCGTCTGCTGGATCATGCTAGGGCCTGTAGAACCTACCATCATCAGAGCAACGACAGTTACAGCGATGGCAATAGAGGCTCTATGGGCTGAGGTCATTGTTCTTTTGATGGCATGTAGCGTAGGTCTCAGGGATTTTGTAATCATAGACATTTGCAAAGTGTATTGTTTCATCTGTATGTACGGAAGGTATTTACTTGCGCGAGTTCAAATTTCTTAACAACTCAATTCAGAAGTTTTTGGGTTGATCTATAGAGATGTGATTGGGCAAGCTCAAGAATAGAATTGTTGTGTATATAGATCTTGAAATTTGTGAGCTTCTCCATGATCACCGTTATAATGACATTCCTTATTCAGATCCTGGATCATGATTTGAGGGGTCAGATCATATTGACTTAATTATTCTGCAGAGCGTTATCTAATATATTCAACCTTCAGGTAATTAAGGCAAAGCAAGTTCTATTACTACTATCGTCAAACGCTTATGATAACATTGGAATTAGCTAAAACAAAATTAAACGAGCTAAATGTTCTCATTAGATATCTAACCTTCTTACAGAACAATGGATTTTCAGATCTTGGAACGGGAAAAATCCTAGGTCAAATTCAACTTCTAAAAGAACTCATTAACGAAGGGGCTGAACGTGTGGAATACAATGGGGAAATAACTCAGGAGGAGAATTCGACACCCACAAAAGAAGAGGGAGCGAACAATTACGATACCGTTACTCCTACTCTTATCGGTGACGAAGTGGAAAAATACCTAAGAGTGTGAGGTCAACCATTCTCTGAACGCGATGTTTTTTAGTCTTTGGATTTCGACCAACTCTATTGAAACTTAACCCCGAATCAGAGGCAACGTCATTCTGGGCTTCTTGAGAAGTTGTCCATGCAGACAATGGAGCAGCAGCATCAAATCGTCTCATCATTATCAAGAACGATTGCAGAAATTTTGTCTTTATGTTCTTTCATTTTAGTGTTGAATACACAGAATCTCAATCTCTTTCCCTTTGAAGGCTTGATGCGACCAGACCCGTTGAAAATATGTTTAAAACACATCTTCTAAGTATGTTAGAAGTAATATCTAAAAAATGGAACTTCGTAATTTCGATATGATTTTATCAAAAATAAATACGATATTAAAACCAAACACTGAGGCAGTACTTAGATTAAATTAAATAAAAGGTAAGCCTGTCTGATTTTTAAGTAGGCTTGAATTGTAAGGCTATACCCACAATTGAGGAACATCCGACCCTATACCCACAATTGATGCCCAGTTCAAGGCTTTCTTTAACTAACTTTCAAAATGGTTCTCGACGATCCCTATGATATCTTTGTGGATATTTTCCTTACTTTGAGCTGCATCAATCACCTTCCACTTCTCTTTTCCCGGTAAGGTCAAAAATGCTTCCCTCACTTTCTCAATAAATTCCTTGTCATGTTCGAATCGGTTCTTATTCATGAGAGTACCTCGCTTTTCGATGATTTGTACTGGCACGTCAAGGATTATTATTAAGTCTGAACGGGGCACATTTTCATCTAAGGTGGAAAGCCATCCAATCTCTAAACCGTTAACATATCCGTACACTATGTTACTTTGGTAGTAACGATTCATTATCACCACATACCCATCATTAAGATGGAAATTAATCACATCTCTAATTTCATATCTGTTTTCAGCGTAAAGAAGATGTAATACTTCCGGATTAGAGGGCATCTCTGCATAATTAAGGTATTTGTCTATTAGCTTACCCACATTCGTCTGTTAGTCAGGGAGATCAAAATGAGTGTTCAGATGCTTTTCATTACTCAAATAATGACTTAACATCCGTGCCTGGGTAGTCTTGCCCGACTTTTTTATTCCTTCTAGGGTTACGATCTTCCCAACATTCGTCCTTGACAACAGGAGTTCGCGAGGAAAAGCCCCTTTTTACTTTTTCTCTAAGGAGGATCCAAAGAAAAGGTCAGGGTATTTGAATGTCTGTGTCGCTGAACGCCCATGTATAATCTACGGTACAACGGCAAAATCTTTCGAAATCGATGTTGGTAATGTGAGGGTGCTTATTGAAGTGAAGCCCTGACAGGCGGCTTTTCAGTGTGCCTTTCAATCATTCGATCAATTTAGTCTAAACATTCACATTCTAAATGAGTAATAAAGCTACTCGTCTGGATCAAGGTCCCCTTCCTCGCTTTCCTCACTTTCATAATCTTGAAGTTCATGAACCTCTTCCTTGATTTCTTCTCTCGCTTCTTCATCATCTTCGGTTTCTTTACTATTCGAATCCTTGACCATACAAGAAAATTACCTCTCTACAATAAAAGCGTTCTATGATACATTTTATGGTAAATTGAGAATGATATGTAGATAATTGAAAGATCGTTTTATATTAGCCTTGTAAGTATTACACTTCCCAAATAAAGAAATCGATTTGAATGAGTCAAGACAAAGAAGCAATGATAGTGTTAGCGCTCGGAATACTTTTTTGCCTGATCATTATTAGTGCCTCATATTCAACGGATCATTCTGCAAGTCAAATAGTTGACCAATGGAACGATGAGGGGGCAGCGGTTCAGTATGGTTTAATATTGATTGATCCAGGCTGAAAACAAAAATAATTTGCTAAAAGGATAGTCTGAGGCTGTGGATATCGCTATATGCGAGCTATGTGGTGGTTTTGAAAAGTGAAAATTCCCACGGTATCGTTAAACTATTAATATCTAGAATTTTTGCCGAACCTGTTTGATTCTCACTATGTCAAAACCTACGAACATACGAACCAAAGGATATTTTTGCCGCTCAAGGTGTATGTGCTTTCGCATTCTTGACGAACAACACAGACTAACAGAGCTTGTAATAAAATTCTATCTTGTGGGTTCCCAATCCCTTAACTCGCTGGATTTTCCCTTCCTTTGTAAGGTATTTTATAGCATAGCGCACAGTTCCTATATCCAACCCTACTTCTTTTTCTATATGCCTTGTGGTAACCTGTCCACTTCGCTTCTCGATGATTGAGTAGACAGAATCAATAGACTCACGGTTAGCGTTTTTTATACTCTGGTTATATCTGGCAAAATCATCGAGCGTTAGTACGTGCCATGCACTTATGTCAGAATTTGAATTGGAGCGCTTGATCTGAATACTTTTAGGCATAAGCTTCTGGAATTATAGAACATTTCTCTAAAAGTAATTAGTGTAAGACTTTTTACCTTGTGTAATACATCATTCAACAAAATATTAAGCAACTAGATTGAACTGATTGTGCCTGTGATTCTCATTCTTTACTCATGTAACTATAAAAGAATACGGTTCTGCTATTGAAGTATTCTATTTTACTGGGCAAAACTGAACTTCACAAATGTATCCAAAGATATGTGCAGGCCTATATTTGAAAAGAATTTCCAAGATGGGATCAAAATGCACGAAACCGATGAAATATCGTGTCCGAATGATCCTTGTAGAATATTGTAGAATATTGTAGGTTGGAAGCGCTCCAATATCATGTGAGGAGATTCTAGTCCATTGGCTTAGAACTCTGTCAATATTTGCAAATATACCAATTTTACGAGCATTTTTTCTAGCATCAAACTATACAAAATTTCCTAGTATAACCTAACTTAACTGATTCTATGGAGATAGTTTAAACTAAATACTCTGATTCTTATTTGTGTCATTTACTCATGACAAATAGGGATTCAATTTAGTTTCTACTATTACTGAAGGTTCTCATAAATACCATTGTCTCATTTGTTCGATATTGCTTAACGGGACCCCGAAGATAGCGAGAAAACCCACTGAATACAAGGCATTGATACTAGAAGCAATTCGAACATATGAAACAGTTGGTAGGAGAGGTGGTGCTACCACGTTGAATGTGATGTATGAAGTATATCTTTCGTACGGCCAAGCTCGGCACTATTTGATAGAACTACTTCAAGGTAAGATGATAGAATGTGATGTGGGTACAAAAAAATACATGGTTACTGAAAAAGGCATTCAGTACTTGACAGTATATTATGATTTGGATAATATCGTCAGTAACTGATAATTTGACGAAGCGGAACAGAAGAGTTGACTCCATTCATCACCTTATCCTCCTCGACCGCAAAAGTCTCATATTTGAGGAATAATGCCAAATTGTACTCACTACATCTGACCGTCCTGGTTGGATGGAAAGAAAGGATGAGGAAAGTTATCCTTTCTTTTAAGAATTTTGATGGTATGCACAAATCTTATTTGACAGTAGATCTGATACACGAAGTTTGAAAACTGCAAGGATCAGAAAAGCTCATCGGGTCGATTGAGTTCTCGTGGATTCATTTTTTCATATTAGTCCTCTCAAAAAGATATAACGGGCTTGGTACTTGAGGAAATATTATTAAGATAGACAATCTATATTTCTTCAATATTTGGCTTCTAGTAGTCTTCGTCATCATACTGAACACCGTTCTCCCACCAATCCTTATCGAAGGAAAAATGCATCATTAAGTAGAGTTAGTATATCGTTACCGTCAGACCTACTATCAAGATTTGACCAGAGTATGGTTAAGACGGGCTATACAGATAGATCAAAGGCATTACAAGCAGCCATGCATTATTTAGTGGACGAATACACATGGAAAAGCGAAGATAAGGCAGATGGTGCGGGGGCTATTGTAATGTTATACAATAATCATATATACAATCAAGATAAGAAATCAGTACACATCCAGCATAAGTATGCAGATATCATAAGTGCATCAATTCACCTCCATCTCGCAAATGATAACTGCCTTGAGACGATCATGGTTAAGGGGAGTATCAAGAGAATAAGGGATTTAGCAAAGCACATTTCTCAAAATCGTGGAATAAAAAGTTTGAAGGTTAATTTTGTATCAGTAGCATAAACTTGGTTTTTTATGATCACCGGCTAGTGCAAAGATTCAGCATAAAAAATAAATCGATTGTGTTTACAAAATAGACTTCTCAAAAATCCTGCGCAGTAGATTTTTGATCGTTGTAATACCCTAATGATAATCATACTTCGTACTACGTTAAGACTCTAATTCTACGATGCATGTAATAGACGCTGAGGTTCTACAATTTTAATTGTCTGACACCTTCGATGATTTTTTCGTGCTCAGAGGGTATCTCAGTTGTGATGTACACTAAATGATTGTTATCATTCAGAGGCATTGTAATCCGTTTTATTCGTTCGTACTCTGCCAATACGTACTTTCCTTTCCCGATTTTATGGCCCAGTTCACCTCGTACCTTCCAAGCATTTACCGCTAACTCGAGAGATCTCTTGCTTTCGTCTTGAGTCAGTAAGTTCTTCACACCTTCACGATGATCAGAATACATAATCTGTCCATCGTTAGTGCATATGGTAACTAACCGGATACTGGGATCAAGCTTCATTATTTGACTGTGGATGTGTCCATAATCGGTTATCATAGTTGAGGATAAGTAACTCACTCTTAAAAGACTTTCTTATATTCTCGCAATAATTACCATGTATTACCACAAGTATGTAATAACGGATAAGATCTGCTTGTGTCTCATAACACATGATACTCTATTACTACATCCCACATTGACGGCAGACAACGCAGAAATATTCTCACTTTGGAAACCAAAGGCCATCTATCTAGGATATCACTTTGCACTAACTTATAGTACTGAAAGGACCCACTCAAAAGATATCAAAAACCAAACGATGCGACTAGTGGTCAATTGGGGCAAGAGCCGACGACGACATACCTGATTCCATTAAGGAAATGGAAAATTTTAGGCAGAAGGCAGCCCCTTCATTAACCTGCAGCCTTCATTAACCGGCAAAAAACCGCTTATGGGTGAAATAAATGTAAACATAATAAATATAGTTTCCTTAATCCAGAATTCTATTTCTCAAATTTTTAGGCTAGTTGGATCCTCCATTTGCACCTTCATTCTTTTCATCTTTGCCGTCATCTTCGTTGTCGTCACCATTACGTCCTTCTCAATCGTTCCCTCCAGTGCCGTCATTTTTCCTCCTGTCATAGTTGCTTGAGATAGCTGACGTAAACCCACAATGCCAAAATTGAGGCAATTAATACAACAGTTACCGCTGCAAAGTATTCACTCTTTATCACCGCCACATAATAGTCTTATATTATACCAGAGAACAACCTTATACAGGAATTCACGTCCCTTCGTATAATCGAATGATGATTTGGTTGAATGGATCAATCGATGGATCAATCGAAAGATAGTTTGTTTGTCACAAGCTACAAATGGGACCTACTACAGGTCTTATTGATGCATAGTAACTAATATGCTAAAGGCTATACATATTTCATTAATGTAAGTTGGTGCCCACTGTTTGGACGCCGATCAGGCGAAGAATGCATATTCCAATGGAGGGTCGGAAATTCGGGTATCATGCCTTTGCGCTCGATTCTATATTTCAGTATATTGATTACTCTGTTCTCGTATGATTTAGATGATCCAATATTGACTCCGGGTTGAATGGGCTCTAAAAATTGAAAAACAGTTTTCTGGTAATTGTGAATTCCTTCATGGATATCGAGTAACACTAATACCGTCTTCATCCTTTTCCAAATATCCGCTCTGAGTCTCAGAACAGCTCCAAAAACGTGCTTAACGCCATTAACATTACATGCGTCAAGTATCTGATCTAGATGAACTTCAGAATCGGTGATTAGAGGTAATATTGGATCAATATTTACAACACAGCACACCCCAGCGTCAACAAATTTTCTTATCACGCTGAAAATGACATCTGATGGGGGGTGTTCCAGGTTCTATTAGGCGTCTTATTTTTTCGTCACAAGTTGTAATGGATCATACCAAAAAACAATTGTCTCTGTATCCCTTGTGAAGATCCAAATCTCTAAGTATGTTAGTTGATTTAGTGAACACATAATACGGTGCTTTATATTTCTGGAGTACTTGAATACATCTACGAGTAAGTCCGTACTTTAATTCTGCCGGTTGATATGGGTCAGTTGCAGACGATATCATGACAGGCTCAATACTCTCAAAATTAAATGACTTGAGCTGGCGTTCTAAAATCTCATGAGCATTGCTTTTTGCGTATATTTTGTCATAAAAATCTGGTGACCATTCATAAGTCGCGTAACAGTATCCACATCGATGCTGGCATCCTTGATATGGGTTTATTGTCAGGCCCCTATGCTTTTTAACTATAAACGAATGAATTAATGACTTTGAACTTTTAGTTTCGAGCTTTGGAGCCACATTGGAGTACCAACTATTCATAACAAATGTATTTCACAAGTAATTGATTTAAGAACTGAAGTACGCTGACGGGAAAGGGGGGGTTTCCGTGTCCAAAGTCAGAGACTGTTCGAAATACATCAATGAAACTTGATTTTAGTAAATCTATCAACAATTTTGGCCCACAGACTTTACACGTACCCGATTCCTAAGCCAGGTGAGGTCTTGTATGGAACTACGACGAGTTAATTTGAGGCTTATTTTATAATTCTCATAAGTCTAATGGCGGAAACATTTGTAGCCAACCTGCCTTAATAAACGGCCTATAATCTTATCTTGTGGTATCTATATATGTTCTAGTTACCACGGTGGTTATCCATATAGGTACAAAGCTATATGACTATGAAGGACTATGTTTCTTTACACAAATGCATTGTCTACTCAGCAAGGTCGTTAAAATATTTAAAGAGAAAGTAGTATATCCGATGGTAGTAATCAAAGCCTCACCAAATTTCAAGATGGGACCAAATCCTTTATTCTTCGTCTTTGAAATCCTTCCTTAATTTGGTAGACTCCTTCAAACTATCTACTTGAATATCTCCACTTCTCGTGATTAGTCTTGAAAATGATGGATGAGCTCCTTCCCCCAAAGTGATTGCTTCTTTACCCTTTCTTAATAGCGTTAAGGTTAGCGTATTATCCGACAATTTTTGAGCGAATTCTGTAGCAGTTCTCAATTTGTCAAATAAACCAAGGTCGTCATCCTGGAGCTTAAAAAGACTAGGTTCCAACAGATCTACCTTGATCCTCCTCTTGCTACTATCGCTGAAATTATCGATGGTGTAGATGCCGATATTTGCAGCTGGTTTATTGGCAAATTCCAGTTTTATAGATCCGGAATTTGCTGAGCTCAATAACCTAACTAGTCCGTCTAAAATGTGGTCACTTTCAGGGCTATGAAGATGCCTTTTGCCAAGGAATACCATCGGAGTCTATTTAATTATGATTTTGTGCTATATATGCTTAACAAGTTCATATAACGCTATCCTCATCAGGGTAATATGATTATCGTAGCACGCATTATTAAACAAAGTTTACTTATATTAGTCTCCTGCAATAATGGTGCAGCTGGTTTCAGTCCCGTTTCCAGAAGCACAATTTGAGCCTCTTACCTGCAGGAGGCTTAGATCCTCATGAACGCGCTCCTAATAGTTAGCAGCTGACTCCACTAGATTACTCGGGGTTTCCGTTAAAAAGCGGAAGTTCCGATTTCCTGTATAGAAGGGTCAATGGATACATCAACTATGTCACACAGTGAAATATTTATAAACGATTTTTCCTATTTAATAAAAAAGGGATTCATATGTCAGATAATAGAGATAATAACGAAGAACCTGTAATGTGTAGCAAATGCAACGTAGCATTCAAAAATGATACAGAATTTATTATGCATTACGACGAGAATCATAAATAAAATTCCTCATTGATCAGATTCTAGATCCCAACCTATTCTGATCTAATTTCAAGATCTGGTCGATGGGATCTAGGTTCTTCGATTTAAACTCTGTCTGTAACAAGGTATATTTACGATTATTGCCTTCATTAAAGATAACTCGTAATTAATGGGGTTCAGCTTTTGATTTTTATCACGTGGCTGTACTCCAGTGTCCCAATAATATTGAGTGTTATTGTTTACAGGAGGATATTATTGTTTACAGGAGGATATTATTGGGATAGGCTCTAAGAGCGGGTGGATCTTATTGTTTACAGGAGGATATTATTGGGATAGGCTCTAAGAGGATACCACTTGGGACCTGCGCTACCTAGAGTAAGCCTTACCAACATGCTACCACTTAATTTTCATTCCTTAGCTATGTTAAAGTACTTGCATATTTAGAGTTGGAGTGATGGTTGACTCAAGAAAAGAAACATCAATAAAATTTCATGGAGTAAAGGTCAAGAACGTGATCATTACTCATTTGAGACGTACATCTAATGCCAGTACGGTTGAAAAACTGGATATATTAACTGCGAAATACGAACGAAATCAGACTGTTGACACAATCAATATACAAGTGGTTGCCGAATATTTGACAATTACTTATTATAAAGATGAGGCCGCGAATATCATTATTAACAGGGAACTAATTCCAACGCATTCAATTGAACACATTATGGTTAGTGACATCTAAATACATTATGATAAGTGCAATTCGACTTTTATTATGTCATAATAAAACAATAAGTGTCTGTAGTTGATATTTCTAAAAATTAATCAGACTTGCTGAAGTTGAATATGACACAACCAGAATTAGACTGTGTTATTAAAGCCAGCTTCTCTGATCGCTCGAACAGGCGCTTGATTAGCCATTTTCTAATATTGACAGAACTCGTTCTCCTACCCCTTCTGGTGTAGCCTGCTGCCCACTCGCCAATAGTCTTCTTATTCATTCATTACCAATGATAGCTTTGACAAACTTTAGATTATCGGAATTGCTTCGTCTGCTATCGATCGGCGTTTCCATTATTAGTGGTATATTTCTGTGTAATATATGATTCAAGAATGCATTAAATCCCTTTTCTCCTATTTCTCCTAGGCCGATATGCTCATGTCTGTCTCGGCGAGAAAAGAATTTGTCTCTTGAATCGTTCAAATGTATAAGTTTGAGATGCCTGTATCCAACCTGTGAGTCGAATTTATCCATCGTCTTATCAACCGCATCTTTAGAAGCAAGGTCATACCCCGAAGCAAATGCATGACATGTATCCAAGCATATACCAAATCGATCCCTTTCGCTACCAGAATTATAGTCGTATAGCCTATCAAGTATTAGCCTCAATTCCTCAAAGTTGCTAGCGACGGTATTTTTCTGACCTGCACTATTTTCCAAGAGTATGGAGACGCTATTTTCATTTGATACTGAATCGATCGCATGAGAGCATGCCATAACAAGCTGTTCAACTCCTTTCTTAATTCCTTCTCCCTGATGACTTCCAAGATGAACCACAAGGTACGGGATCTCCAAAGTACTGCTTCTTTTCAGTTCATCTGTCAAGACCTGCACAGATTGATCGTAGATTCTTTTATTGGGAGAAGATAGATTGGGTAAATAAGGCATATGAACGAATATGGCGTTTCTATCGATTTTAGATTTATTTTTGTGCCTCTTCTCTCCACTGTTGTTTTGGTCAGCTGTCTTAGCTGATCTGCTATTTGTTGATTTGTTGCTATCTGAGCGTCCTGCTAATTTGTCTTTGAAGAGCATGACGTCCTTTTTATCCAATGGTTTAGCAGCCCACCCTCTAGGATTTCTACTGAATATTTGAAATGCAGTACAATTCTCCTTTAGAGCATTATCCACGGAATTCGAGATTCCTCCTGAAATTGATACGTGAAAGCCTATTTTACATCCCAATCCTATAAGTTGAAGTTGGGTATCGTTTATACATTTTTGATAATTTGATCACCTAGAATTTCAGTCTTAGAATCATTTCATACTCTATCTTATTCGACTATTAGCATTAACCTACAAAGAGGATTGCTGATTCAACATCGAGTATTCAGTATGAAGTATTAAATACGATGTATGGGGAGATTCGTTGTAATACCTGGAGGTTATAATGAAGTTGAAGACTGAACTGCTCAACCAATCAAACTTTAATGTTATGGTAAGCAGAATCGGAGATATTTTGATTAAGGCATTAGACAAACCTCTTGGGTATGCAATTGACTGGGGAAGGGTGTAGTCATTATGGCCTGTTCATCTCGAGACGGCTTGTTGTAGTGTGGAGTTTGGTGCTGTTTCTGGGCCCATGTATGATGCGGAAAGATTTGGAATAATAGAAGCGTTTGGCTCCCTTAGACAATGTGATTTAATAGTTGTACAGGGCACTGTAACTAGGAAAATGGTTCCTCGATTGCGTATGGTATACGATCAAATGCCTGAGCCAAAATATGTTGTAGCGATGGGGGCGTGTGCAATTACGGGTGGTCTATATATAGACTCATATAATGTACTTCCAGGAGTCGATGGAATTATCCCAGCGTCCGGAGACATTGATTCAGGGTGTTATGCTGCTACAGGAAAAGATTAAGAGATCAAAAGTGAGGTAGAAAATCAGTTAAATTCCACATTTTAACTACTTTTAGTTAATTATAGCTCCTCCGATTTCTCGTGAATATTGTCCTCTGAATAAGACACTATATTGATCTGATTAGTTAATATAGGTGACCCAATTTTTATCAACTAATACTGGCCTAGGAGGGAGTTATGCCAAAATAAGGGTATTTCGAACTCCAAAATCCAAAATCCAAAATCCAAAATCCAAAATCCAAAATCCAAAATCCAAAATCCAAAATCCAAAATCCAAAATCCAAAAATAATAAGTTGTCTAATAATAGTTTAGGGTAGCACTTAAAGGCTAGATACAACGAATGCTTGAAAAATATAATAGGAAACGAAACTTTGCAAAGACTCCTGAACCTATTGGAACTGCTAACGATCATCCAATGAATAAAAGTAGACATTTCGTTATTCAAAAGCACAATGCTAGAAGCATGCATTATGATTTTAGGCTCGAAACAGAAAATGGTATTCTAAAATCGTGGGCCATTCCGAAAGGAGTTTCTCTCAATCCCAAAATCAAACGCCTTGCCATTCTAACCGAAGATCACCCTTTGGATTATCTCCTGTTTGAAGGTACTATCCCTCATGGAAACTATGGAGCAGGTACAGTTCTTGTATGGGATACAGGTATCTATGTAATGGAAAAATCAAATGAAGAGTTTTCCGATCAGTTTGATAAAGGAAAGTTAACCTTTACTTTGCATGGACATAAGGTAAATGGCAAATTTTCCTTAATTAGAACTGGACGGGAGAACCAGTGGCTCTTAATAAAGTATGATGACCAGTTCGCATCAGAAGAGGATCTAACATCTTCTAGGTCTGATTCTGTGTCGTCACAAACTAAAAAGAATACCCTTAGCAGAAAGCCCACCGGCAACGGTGGATATTCTAGCCTTCAAATGAATTCTAGAATCATGAACCACAGTGAAACAGCTGATGAAACAGAAGTTGAGCATTCTAGGCAAATCAGCATACAAGACCTTCCCTCTTCTGATTTCCCTAATAGAATAAAGCCCATGCTCTCCACACCAGTGGATAAACCGTTTAATGATAGCAAAAGGGACTTCGAAATCAAATGGGACGGGGTAAGGGCTGTCCTTTTTTATAGCAAAAGCAAAGACTTACTTGAGCTTAAATCTAGAACTAACAAATCTATTAGTCACAGATATCCAGAAATTATTGATTCCATCATGTCATCATCGGTCGTAAACTGTCAAGATTCGGTCGTACTTGATGGCGAGATTGTTGTTTTAGATGAACGAGGTCATCCGGACTTTCAAAGTCATCAACAAAGGATGAATGTAGATCACGATTTGGAGATACAACACCTTTCTAAAGAAATTCCTTCTACCTTCTATGTTTTTGACATTCTGTATTTAGATGGCAAGAATCTCGAAAATTTGCAATTCTGGAAGCGAAGAGAGTTACTGTCGGGGGTAATATGTTTGAATGGTAGCGATAAGAATGTGATAAGAATATCTGATTCATTTGAAGGAAAAGGCGTAGAACTATTCGAGAACATCAAAGCACTTGGTCTAGAAGGCATAATTGCAAAGAATAAGAATAGTAAGTATTTACAAGGGGCTAGAACCGCTGATTGGCTAAAGATCAAAAATTTACATACTCAGGACTGTGTGGTTATTGGCTATACCAGAGGAGAAGGTAACAGAAGTGGTTATTTCGGGTCCTTGCTGCTGGCTGCATTCGATAAGGAACTTGTCTTCATTGGACATTCTGGAAGTGGGTTTGATCATTCACAAATTATTGAAATTTTCAACCAATTAAATGAAATAGAGACTAATGAGATTCCAGTCAGTTACATACCATATGTCAATAGAGATCCAGTTTGGGTACGCCCATCGCTTGTAGTTGAAGTCAAGTTTGATGGATGGACAAAGGACACGATTATGAGAGCTCCTATATTTCTAAGAATCAGGGACGACAAGAAACCTCAAGAATGTACAGTTGAAAAAACTAAGAAGGTAGACGAGCTATCTAATGTAAAATCGCAAAATTACAATTACAATTATAATCCCAAAAACAATTACAAGGAACAATCTGTATCACTTTTATCGTCAGCTTTATCTTCGTCATCATCACCGGCGCCATCTTCTGAGAGATCATCACCACCACTATCTACAGTTGCAGTTACCTCGAACACATCTTCGGCTGGAACTGCCAAGAGAGTACAGAATAGCTTCTCTAACTTGGACAAGGTTTTTTGGCCTAAGAATCGATTTCATCACGATGATTTAACCAAGGGTGATTTGATTGATTATTATGACAAGATAAGCGATTACCTTTTCCCCCTCCTTAAGGATAGACCCTTGTCATTGAGCAGATATCCTGACGGAATTATGGGTAAACACTTTTATCAAAAGAATTGGAATATGGAAAAACCGGAATTCGTTAATTCAGTAAAGATTTATTCAGAAACTGCGGAAAGGTCAACGAACTATTTAATCTGCAACAACAAGGAAACACTGCTCTGGCTGGCTAACCTAGGCTGTATAGAAATCCACCCTTGGTATAGCAGGATCGTTGACTATGAGGCATGCCTAAAGGGTTCTAATGAGTTGTATGAGGATAATTGTGGCCTCAATCATCCAGATTTCATTGTATTTGATCTGGATCCATACATTTATTCTGGCTTAGAAACTAGCTCTGACCAGGAACCAGAGTACAACCGTAGAGCATTCATGGCAACAGCTAAGGTAGCTCAACTGCTAAAATCTGAAATTTTTGACGCATTGAAAATCAAATCCTATATCAAAACTTCAGGCAGAACTGGAATTCATGTTTTTGTACCTGTCACTGCGGAGTATACATATGATCAAACCAGAAGCTTTGCCGAGATCATTGGTAGGACACTAGTTAATAGACATCCTGACTTGATAACGACAGATTGGAACACTCCTGAGAGACGAGGAAAGATTTTCTTTGATTACAATCAAAATGCGAAGGGAAAAACACTGGCATCGGCCTTTTCGGCTAGACCCACTCCACTTGCCACTATATCCATGCCGCTTGAATGGGATACTATAGACCAGGTCTTACCTCCAGAATTTACAATACAAGGCGTAAGAGAAAAAATAGCTGATAGAAAAGGTTTCAAAAAATTGCTATCATGTTGGTCAGACATTTTTGAAAGTCGGCAAGATCTTTCTAAACTTTTAGAAAGTGTATAAAAAATGGTTCCGTAGGTGATTTTGAAGAACTAGACCACTTAAGCTAGGTGCGCTTAGTGCGCCTACAGTCCCCTGCAAGGAGAAATACGACTTGCATCTAGTTCAGCCCTGGCGATTATCGAATTTAACTAATTCGATATTCTTCAGCCTGATCTAGTAATTATAACATAAGATAGATTAAGAAATAGCATTTCTTTGCAGGATCGTTTGTATTAACCTGGAAGACTCCAAATGTCGCATTTGCGATTCGAAGAAATTCCGTTAATTCACTTTGGGTTACCTTGACGTTACTATCCTTGCCATGTTCTCTGATTGTGCGGTAGAACCAGTGGTCTGCATTTGCCGTATCTTTAGATGGATTAAATTTAATACAATCTCTTTCTTCGATGCGAGATCTATTTGGAGGAAGCTTAGCCCATTTGCTTTGTGTTTCCTCAGAGAGCTCACCGAAGGCGTTTTGTGATAGCTTCCTGGCCTTCAGATATGCGTCACCACGACCAATTCTGAAGCGGACAATCTGTGATAGCATATCTCCAAGAGAGGCTTTAACCTGACGCTTCTTTTCTAGAATTTCCACTTCATTCTGGTTTTGGCCAACAAAGAGCTTCTTAGAATCACATTCATGAAGTAGCTTTGTTAGTGCTTCGAAGTCTATTGGATATATTGCCGGTCTAAATTCACACCCCAACAAGCATGTATCGCATAATGAGATCCGGTAACCTGAGGGGAGGATTTCTTTCTTAGCAGGCATAGTGAGTCCATTAGTAGTAGGCATAGTACGTGTACCCTGAAACAAATCAGGAACCATTTGAATCATAAACAATTTAGTGGCTTCATTTAAGATTGATTGGGGCGTTGAGTTCCGGACAAATTCATTCGTTAGACGGTTCATTTCACTTATTTTGCGAAGGCCCTCCAGCATTGTATCTTGAAGTATTTCGGTTTTCTTAATTTCGTCTGTACTGAGGTTTGGATGATGGGTAGTCTTGTATGCATGAGACCCCATATAATCTAAGTAAAAAGATGGTTGTTGGCTACTTGGAATAGACCAGGGTGCAGTCTTGGTCGGCTCAAATTCAGCATGCCCACCACCATGCTTTCTCATCATGTGGATATCCATATTCCAGCCTCTTGTTGATGTTTGGCTACAACCCGTGTATGGACATTGATATAGTCTTCGATTTGGCATCAGTGATGGATCCCCTTTCTTTTGCAGTAACTGCAGTAACTTCAATAACAGGCATTTTTGTGGGGTCTCGAATTCTTGAACCCATGCGAATATAGATGCAGATAGACAATATTAACTTGTGGTATTATCTAACAATAGATAGTATACTGAGTATCTATAAATTATAGAGAAACTGTTTTAGGTATCTATAGAATGTATCTGTTTTAGGTATCTATAGAATGTATCGTCATTAAATCTTTCATCGGAACCTTTTATCGTAGTGACAGGTCTCCAAAACTAAAGCTTTTTGTGCAGAGATATGATAGTTGTACCAATAATAAGTAAACAATTGATCTTGGATATAGAAATCCGCTGGATACAGTATCTACCGCAAGATACAGTATCTATAATTCACGTAAATAAACGGGGTTATTGCATTCGTTTAAGCAGATAAAGACCACTTTGTAACACGCCATGATCATTGTTCAAGTAGATGGCCTTCTTCTCTGCGTCTAAATCCTTTACACATGTCAAAATCTCCTTTGGAAATCTATAGTAGCTCGCATTAATTTCCACGGAATTTAATCCTTGATTGATATACCACTTAAATGGTGAAGGTCGTCTTTCATTCCAAGAGTACGTATAACCTGATGTCCCTATCCGGATTGACGAGCCAGACATTCTTATTTCCTAGAAGAATTCCCAGTTAAAATCAATTGTTTAATAGTTACACTTACTGGCTTACTGGCCAGGACTATCGCTATCAAACCGTACCTTTAGAGTCCATCTTTCGATCCAGTATTTCAGCCGTCTTAATCTCGCCTTCTTTGATTGATGCTTTTATTGTTTGGGGTGAAAAATCTGCATTCTCATATATATGGGGATAAGGTTCATCTCGAGTTATGTATAAGATATCCTTTATTTCAGCCCCACGTTCTCGTTTTATTTTCTTATATTTATTACGGACCTTCTTGAGTTGATCTTGATCAACGTTCGATAAATCAACATGATCTTCAATTAGCTTATAGAGTTCATCAATATACTTCAGATACATAGTAATCACCTTCGACATGACTATATTATGCTTCGTTTTGTCTGAAAACATGATATCTCTTGCCCTATGATGGACCTCCGGTAGGCTATTTGGGAGTGAATCAACTTTTTTTGGATAGTTTTCGACAAGAAATATCCGCTTGTCATTTACAGGAGATGCATCAATAACCTCTCTTAATGGCGTATTACTCAGAAGGCCTCCGTCCCAGCAGTAAACTCCTTTCTCGACCTCCACCCATTTGAAATTGTAAAGAGGATAAGCAGAAGTTGCGAGTATATGCTTTGGTGTAATTTGTTCCCTTGAACTGTCAAAGGTTAATGGTTCGGCATTTAGAACATTTACTGCTGTTAGTATTAATCGAGAGTTAGGCTTCCCATTTGGTCTCAGTTTGTCATAATCAATATATTTTTCTAAGGTATTTACTAGTGGTGTATGATCGTATAGATAAGTCCAATTTTGTGGTATAAGATACCCTGGATCTGAGAATGGAGTCTCCTGTCTCCATCTCGGTCTAAACATCTTATCATTTCCAAAAATAGCCGAGCTATAGAAGGATCTAACCTGCCTCATTTTCATATCGTAGTTCCGAAGGATATTAGAAGAGGTATTAGAATGGCTATTCTTTTTGTGTGGTATAGAATCTGAGGGAGAAGAAAATATATGGTCCAAGTTTACAAAACTTTCAGACAATTCCAACCAAAAGTGTTCCAATGATTTTTCTGGATGTTCCTCATCCTTACTTCCAGCAATAATCGCTGCGTTTATGCCTCCAATAGATGTACCTGCAGTTATATCTAATTTGATATTGTAATTGGAAATGGCTTTGAATACGCCGCAGCCGAAGGCGCCCAGAGAGCCGCCACCCTGGAGCACTAGAACATTTTCAATAGCGTTGGAATTATCTCCGTCGGGATTACGCTTGGTTTGCTTATTTTCTTTGAGCGATGCAGAGGAATTGGTCAGGATCTCCTTCGTCTCCTTCTTTTCATTTCTCACTTCTCTATTTAGTTCTGGTCATTAGTTTTATCATCTTTTCTCAATTCGTCGTCATTATTCAGCTGGCCATATTATCATCGAATATTGGAATACAACACATATGGACTCGATTATGGACTCGATTATGTGGTCCAACTCAAGAAGATAGTTGGAAATAGTAATAGTATATCAGTAATTGAAATAAGGCATTAATTAAATGGGAACGAGAATAAGGCCAAAGATAGCATCCACGGCATTATCGAAGTGGTGTTAAACCTAGCATATTTATTGGTTCATTAATACTTTTATCCGGTCAGCTTTGAATTACTTTCTGTTCCTCCAAGGGGTAAATATATACATTCAATTTTTCATCACCGAGCTTATTTGAGTGTAGAAGTAATGTTCCTTCAATCTCCCCACCATCTAATCCCAAACCATGAGACCCAGCAACTGTGGTGGGATCAATATATTTATTTAAAGGAAAGACGTCCTCACCGGGGAATGGCTCTAAGGACATTCTTTCTTCGCCTAGAAGGCCTTCTCTCCTAATTCCTTCTGACATTATACGACCGCCGTCATTTAAGATCAGATCAACACCATACTTTTGGTTTAGTTCTTGCATTCCCTGATACATATTGAAAGTTTCTCCTGTATCAATATAGCTGACTAAACTGGACTCTTCAATTCTTTTCGAAGCAAAATCAAAGCCAGATTTATTAGTGACAAAAATAACATGTATCATGCTTTCAGGATTTAGGACTGCAATCTTGTTTTGCAGATAATTTTCAACAACTTCCAATTTTTTAAAGGTTGATTCTGATCTCGCGATTACTATATAGTAATATGGGTATGTTCTATCAACACCATTCTCCGAATTGTCTTCATGTTTCATTATGGCCTCAAGTTTCACCAGATCATCATACAGCGATTCTTTGTCTCGTTTTAGATGGTCTCCAAAGAAATGCCAATTCCAGATATTATTCTTATTTGCCATCAAGTTAACCGCACTGACGAGTATTGCTTTTCTTCCCAGGATTATTCTATGTGTGGATGCAAAAATATTATCACCAACCCTCCTTTTACCACCACTCAAAAGTTGGAGTCCACCTTTGGGTTGTTCAGGAATCTTGTATACATACCATCCATCTAAGTTAGGTTTGGTATTAGCAACTAGGAAACTAGTTGCTTGGTAAGGGATTTTCATTCGTCTAATGAATTCATCTGAGGCTCCGACCACTATCTGGGGCAATACACGCCCAAGAGATCCTAAACCGAAATCTTGCAAAGGACGAATAATTTTGATACCTCTAGATCGGAAATGGTTGAATTGATCAGTTGTAATCTTTTTGGATTCTAATAAGTGTTGCAACCGTTCACCATAGTTATTATACGAAATTGGCTCTTGGTTATCCAATACAAAGCTTAAATGCTGCCTATCTTATTATTTTACCCTACTAACATAAGTCTTGGTCCAAGATGGAGAGGTGAAGAACCAAGCAGAATTAACATTCGGCGAAGATGGAGCGGACTCAACAATTCAGTAACAGTATTTGGGGTAGAAGAAAACTTCGAAACATCCAGTCATCAGATAAAGTTGTGGAAATGGGAGTAGGAGAATAGCTAATAGGCCATCACCATCGGAATCTTGGCTCTGCGGGTCTGTCCCGTAAACCTCTAATTCCTGATTATCTGATAGGCCATCACCATCGGAGTCTAGCTTGGATACGTTTTTTTCATTAACATCATTATTATCATCAAGAATAACTGTTGTCTCATATTCTCCAGATGTCACGTCAACGCCAATGTATATCAAGTTCTTCCGCGGAAGCACCGCATCGGGGGATATGTACTTCGTAGGCGTTTGAGTCTGTGCATGCATGGCAGCAGTCTGTCTTCTCAAGCATTACTAACCGATCCTAGACAGATCGTTATTCATAATTATAAATTTGCAGAGTCTATACTAAATTGTAGAAGCAGTATTTAGGGCGGCAGCAGTTACTGTGTTACTTAACAGCATGGCTATAGTCATTGGGCCTACTCCTCCGGGAACTGGGGTAATCCAAGATGCCTTTTCTCTGACAGACTCAAAATCTACATCACCTACTAGTTTTCCTGACCGTCTGTTGGTTCCTACATCGATCACCACGGCATTTTCTTTGACCATTTGAGGACTGAGAATAAATTTATTTCGGTCTCCAACTGCTGTTATTATTATATCCGCTTCCGATAGTAAATGACTCAAATTTACTGATTTTGAATGGCATATCGTAACCGTAGCATCACGTTCCAGCATCAGGAGTGCGAGAGGCTTTCCTACCAGGATGGATCTATTCACTATAATTGCATTGCGAGACTTAATTTCAATATTGTAGTAGTCAAACAACTCCATAATCCCAGATGGAGTGCACGGTTTGAGTGACGCATGCCCATGCAGCAATAAACCTGAATTGCTAGAGGTTAATCCATCGACGTCTTTGTACGGCGCAATCTTGTTTATTATATTGAATTTGTTGATATGTTTTGGAAGAGGTAGTTGTACCAAAATTCCGTGAACGCTAGGGTCATTGTTCAAAGAATCGATTAAGAGTACCAATTCATTTTCCTGTAAATTATCCCCCAATTGATGATCTTGAGTGACTAGCCCGACCTGCTTGGCTGCCTTCTGCTTGTTTTGTACATAGATTGTCGAAGCAGGGTCATTTCCTACTAGGACAGTTGCAAGGCATGGGGAGATCCCTTTCTCTTTTAGGTTGCTGACCCTATTTGCAAGCCTAGATCTTATACTTGCAGACACGGCATTTCCATCGATCAGTCTACCAGACATAATAATTTATTATTGCTGAGGAGTTAACACCCATATTAGTCATCTTATCTAAGACTGAGCTTGTGTCTATGTCATATTCTAATCTTGTTACGTGTATGCGTGAGTCTAAAACATTATTCGAAAAGGGTCTGACCTAAAGATAATTGAACAGCTGTTTGAAATGTATGTGTTTGGGAACGCATTGTCGGAGAATGCGCAGCTAAATAGCGTACTGCTGCCAACATAAAGTGATATTCTTTAATAATCTGAGGCTGATCTGCGGAAAAAGATAACGTACTATTTATGGTAGAGCATTGTTTAAGTGTGGCCTCTATCATTTGAATCAAATGAAAACTGCGATCCTCTCGAACCAATAACCGTCCAATCAAGTCCATAAGAAAATACCTTCTTTTTTGTTCGAGTTGAAACTCGTGGTTGCTACTGCTACTGTTACCCGTAGAGGGACGATCGTAAAAATCAGCAACTAATTGTGCTGCAGCATCTACTTGCTGTTGCTTATCAAGCAGCGTTGACAGCCTTTCTTCTATCACATTCAGTTCATCGATATTACTGATAGTAACATGCTTGAAGTTACTATCTAGATTAGGTATAGAAGCTGGAGGTATGTTAAGAAATCTATTTAGATACACTCTCATTGCACCATCAAATACCCCGCGCGTTAGTTCATGTCGTCGATAATTCGTAGGAAATTGTGATTCAGATTCCTTTCTCATGGATCCAGAAATACGTTGCAGACATTGATGAGCAGCATTAGCAAAGGTAAAGGTATGAAGAGCGACATCCCAATCTGTGAATTCATTGCGTGTATTAAACTGAGCTATTCTGAGAGCAGCTGCATAGGCAATCACCCCCGCGAGCTCCTCTTCAGATATTCCCCGTCTCAAAGCAGCAAGTAGATCATTAACTATCAATTTTGGATCGTCACCTAAAAGAGTATCTATTAGATCGATTTCCTTTTTATTTGTACTCCTCTTATTCGTATCTTCTGGCCGAGCCATTTTTTCTTCTTCTCTCCTTAATCCTCCTTCTTCTAAGGCGGAGGGCAGTTCTTTGAATGCATCCTCAAGTATGGTGACTAAATCTATGGGATGTCGCCATGAGCTAGACTCTTCCATCCGCTCTGCAGTGGCATATCCTGACACAAGACTACCTAAAACTGATGCGACTAGTTCTTTATCTTTCCAACCGACATAATCTAATGCCTCTAATGCTTTGTTGGTAAAATCCAAAGTATGTCCTCCACCTACAAACCTGTGATCTGTAGCTGCTGCAAAAAGCATATCGGCAAGTTGAGCCGCATCTGCTTCTGCATGGATTGCAGTTACCAGACATCGCTCTGCTGCTGTTGCATTCCTCGATTCTACAAACTGACGAAACCAACTCTTAAGAGTCGATAAATCGGGCCAAGGTTTGGGCAAAGGAGGGATTGTGAATCTGGGTGGCATGGAAGCACAGTCTTGGGCTACTGCGGAGAGACCATGATATAGAGCATGTAGTTTATCGCTTTTGACATGAAATAGTGTAGCGACATTCATCATACACGTATGGATAGTTAATCCAACTCCCCATCCAGATTGTTTGTACTTTGCACCGAATTCAAGGCCTTTTCTAAAGGAGTATTCTAAACTATCATGGACTGCATGATTATCATCGTTACTATTACTGTTACTATTGTTATCTGTCGCTGCAGACTTTGAGAGACTCTGATATGATGAGGTTAGAGACAACCCAATGATTGCTTTGGCTATTGTCAATGAAATATTTCGTTTCAGACCTATATCTAACATCATTTCACTATGGGAGGCAGTGACACTGAAAGCAGCAGCTGCAGCTGTGCCCATAGCTGATTCATTTTCGACAGGTATACCTATCCAAATCTCGCTATTATTTCGAATTTGTACTGGGTATGCTTCTACATCACCAGCCCACTGGTCAAAAGTTCCGCCGTTATGAGGATCAAACCGTGCGTGATGCCAATGGCACGTAAGGATACCATTTTTAAGTGTGCCTTGACTAAGAGGAAAGCCCATGTGAGGGCATCTGTTATCTAGGGCATAAACCATAGAATTGTACGAAAAAAGTGCAATGGGATGCTTTTTGACTGATAGCGAGATACAGTCACCCTTAGCTTCTATATCTTTAACATCAGCTGCATACACGAAATGATACCTATGGTTAGACATTATCTAGATTAGACCCTAGGTTCCATAATTATTCTTCTGATTACTTTATGATTAGCCGAATGTGAAATCTTGATAGAAATAAATTATATAATATTCACATAAAATTTTGTTATTGAATTATATTCTGCAATTTATTCATCTGGAGGAATAGCCGTCAGTAATGTATAGCTGAATTTATTAAATTTAAAGTACAAATTATTTTGATTACATGGTCTCCACTATATGGACCGGGAGCATATCTTTCGGACTGGTTAATGTACCTGTCAGGCTTTACACTACCATTGATGCTTCAAAGAATTTTTCATTCAATCAACTTGACAAAGAGGGACACAGGATACGATACAAGAAGTGGTGCCCGATCGAAGAAAGAGAAGTCGAGTATTCAGAAATAAAAAAAGGATATGAGATTGCCAAGGATAAATATGTTGTAATTGAAAAGCAAGATCTAGAAAAAATTGCTATTGAAAGCACAAGTGCCATAAACATCAAAGAGTTTATCGATGAACATGAGCTTGACCCATTGTTCGTGGAGAAGAGCTATTACTTAGCTCCTGACCCCAATGATAAGAGAGCGAGAAAGAAAGGAAAAGAGAGCTCTGCGCCTTCTGTTCAAGACAAAGCTTATTCTCTGCTAGTGAAGGTCTTACATGATACAAGAAAAGCAGCAATTGGCAAGGTAGTTCTAAGGGGGGAAGGAGAGCAGTTGGTTGCTATAAGAGCCTATCAAAGGGGACTTGTACTACACACGCTTCACTACTTAAATGAAATAAAACCAGTAGAGGCTATTACAGAAATATCTGAGGCTAGGGTACCATTCATTGACGAAAAGGAGAGTTCGCTAGGCCAATTGTTAGTAGAAAACCTAACAAACGAAAACTTCGATATATCTCGTTACCATGATGAGTATGCAGAAGAATTGGAGAAACTAATAAATGCAAAGGCTAAGGGGAAAGTCCATCTGATTCGGCAAGTAACCAAAGAGCCACAACAAACACAGGATTTGATCGCAGCATTGAAAGCTAGTCTGGAACGGCCTTCATCGTCTTCTTCATCTTCATCTCCATCTTCTTCTTCAAGAACCGGTAGAAGCAAGGATTAAGCCAATGTCGTAAGTGTATATATTGTGTCTCTTGCAGTTAATTTATAAAAACAATTATCAATCTTGAATGATAATATAGGTAGGTCGATATTGGCAAGAAACAAGAGTAACAACGCCCGTGATGCAAGTCAAGGGCAAAAATATGTCCCTTCTACGGTCAGTCCAGCCTACTATACATCGGGTACAGGAGCCTTACGCGGTAATTGGCGTACGAGTACAGCAATAAACCCAACTATCTCAGAAACGGAAGGTCCAGTAAAACTTAATAATCCTCTTCTCATTGCTGGATTTCCCGGTCCAGGGCTTGTCGGTTCTATTAGTACAGGTTTTATGATAGAATCTTTGAATATGAGACAAATAGCGTGTGTCGAATCAGAATATATTATGCCTGGCGTAATCTATGTTGGCGGAAAACTAAGGCATCCCTTTAGACTGTACGCTAATAATAAAGGAACAATTTGCGTCCTAGTTTGCGAAACACCATTATTAGTTCAAGGCATTCATCGTGTCCTTGACTCTGTGATGAAGTGGGCATTAGACAGCAAGGTCACCGATGTGCTAGTTCTAGAAGGCATACCGATGCAAGGTATACCACAATCAAAAAGAATTCCATTTATACTCTCTAACAGTGAAGATAATCATACTCTAATCAACAAACTCGATGCATTTGATGGGAACCTGAAACATTCAAAGAAAAGAAGTCAAGGGAAAATTGGCTATGAAAGCTTACCTAGATATCATGATACTTCTGACAATATAGAACCTACATATATTGGCGGGATATCTGGTGGCTTACTATCTTCCTGCATTTCCAATAATATTCCATGTATCGCCGTGCTTGTTCCATCGTTGAGTGGTATTCCGGATCCTGAGGGCGCTGCTATAATACTTGAAACACTTGCAGGGATAACTAGGTACGACGAACTAAGGATTGACGTCAGAAAGTTAAGACAACAAGGTGATCAAGTCAAAAAGAATCTTGAAAAAATCGCGAATTCCATCCGCAATCAGCAGAGATCGATAAAGGAGAATGAGACGGGTCAGGGTGAAGAAGAGAATCTTATGTACGGCTAATCCGTTTTGGGAGGAACAAAGAATTTGATCTGCCTTTCTTTCCCAATGGTTATTTTAAACAATCAAGCATCTGACTAACAGGTAAAGCATTTAGAATATTTGACTTTTCTGCCCAACCTCTTCTTGCCTGGCCGATGCCAAATCTTAAGAAAGCAAAATGCAGAGGATGGTGGGCATCTGAATCAATTATGAGATTTACGTCGTTCTCAACGGCCATCTTTATGTACTCATCTTTGAGATCAAGCCTATTATAATGTGCGTCTATTTCAAGAACTGTTCTTGTATCCCTTGCGATCTCGATGAGTCTTCCGATGTCTACGGGGTACCCATCTCGCCTATTGATCACCCTGCCTGTAGGATGAAAAATAATGTCGACACTTGGATTCTTTGCTGCTTCTATGAGTCGATTTGTTTGGAGATCAATTGGCAAGGAAAAATTCGAGTGAATGGCAGTCCCTACGATGTCCAATCTATCTAGTACATTATTAGGTATATCAAGGGAACCATCTTTCTGGATATTTACCTCTGCACCAGAAAGTATATGAAAGCCTGTGTTTTTGTTTTCATCATTTATTTCAGCGATTTTATTTGACTGATCCATTAATTCCTGCGCGTCAAGACCATTGGCTAACCTGAGGCTTGTTGTATGATCCGTGATAGCTATGTAATTCAAACCAAACTTAACCCTTGCATTTTGAGCCATTTCCTCTATTGAGAACGTTCCATCAGTATAGTTACTGTGAACCTGAAGATCTCCCTGCAAATCATTATAATTAATTAACTGGGGTAGCTTTGCTCTCTTCTTTTCGATTCTTTTACCGTGACGATTGCCTTCCTTTTTAAAAGCTAACTGTATTTCTCCCCTATTTTCTCGAATTTCTGGGGGTATCCATTCCAGGCCCAACGCTTGATATACCTCCTCTTCCGTTCGGCCCGCTACTCTATGATCTTTATCATCAAATACGCCCCATTCATTTAATTTAAGACCTCGTCCTAGAGCTACTTTCCGTACCGCAACTCCGTGTTCTTTACTTCCTGTGAAATACTGAAGCGCTGCACCGAAGCTATCTTCAGGAACAACTAACAGATCAGCTTGTATACCATTTCTGAGCCTTACGAATGCTTTAGCTAACCCTTTACCGACAACGTCTCTTACCTCAGGCATTCTAGTAAAATAATCGATTATCCTGGCTTTCGTAGCTTTATCATGATTCTCTGCTACCGAAACCAAGAAATCTACGTCTCCAACAGTTTCCTTCATCCTTCTAAAGGAACCAGCTGCAGTGGCATTTCTAACTCCCACAATACTTGCAAGTCGATTCTCAATTTCTTTAACAAGGGGATAAATTTCACCAATTAGTCTCCTTTCGTTACCCTTCTTATAGAACTGAATTCTTTTGAGGATTATCTCTTCTCTCCTTTGAGAAAAACCCGCAATCTTTCTAATCTTGCCCTCAAGTGCAGCTTTTTCTAATTCAGAGATGCTTCGAATTTTCAGTATATCGTACAACGTCATGATTGTTTTGGGACCTATTCCCTCTAAATTCATGAATTCGTTAACATTTATCGGAATCTTCTTCTTCAGATCTTCGTAGTAGCTCAACCCACCCGTAGTAATGTACTCTTCAAGTTTCAAGGCGATGGCTTTCCCGATTGAAGGTAATTTCAATAATCCGTTTATTTTTTCCGCTTCGTATAATTCATCTATTTCAGGATAGAGATTTTCTAGCATGTCTGCGGCTCTTCTGTAAGACCTAATCTTAAAAATTAGGCTAAGTTTTGTTTTCTGATCTTCATTTTTCAGGCTTACCCCCATTTCCAAAATATATGCTATCTCCCTGAAGATTCTCGCAATTTCTAGATTCATATTTCTCCGATGATATAAAATGAGTGTAGTGATATAAGATGATTGTGACAATATTGAATCTGATTTTTCAAACTTCAACTGTACTCATGTTAGACTGAAATTTGATATTGCTGAAGTAATTGAACCTCACTAGCGGTGATAAAGAAATTACAGAAATTACTGGATGGACTGTAATGATTACGCTACTAATTAAGATATCAAACATAGAACTTAATATCAAAGACAGAGAGAAACAATCATTCAAACCAACATTCAGTGTTTTTAAAAAGACACGCAAAGCTGTTTAGCCCAGCGGAACGCGGTTCACAGTATGCTGTCATAGTATGCCGATACACCCCGCTCGCACTAGTCATAATATCCCGATTATGGTTCACAGTATACTGTCATAATATCCCCATTCATATCTCATTAAATCATCTGCTAGATAAGCGACTCTAACATCTCTCTTACATATAAGGGAGGCAGATCGAGAGCTGCATAAGCGTAGCTCAGCATCTTTGTGTTGAGACGGTTCCCTCGGAATGACTTTATTGTTTTGTTCATCGTCTCGGTCGGGTTATCCGAATTAACAGCTTTGCAAACAGCGATGCCTAGTAGCTTCTTTCTTAGCTCGGGTGTTTGTGTTTGCAACTCAATTTCGAACTTTTCGAAGTCTTCTGCTATACTTTCTAGTACATCATCGAGTTTCTTGTTTGCATTCGAGTTCGATGCATTGAGTGTATTTTGTGAGAATCCATATCGAAAATTCTTGATTGGTATTATCGTGGCCCGTCTGGCGTGCATAAGTCTTTTGTGGCGTTGAGCATTCCATCTTCCAGTGAAGTCCTGTTGGCAATTAACGCATAAGTGACGGAGGATGTCCCACGAGACGAGTCGATTATTAGAAATCGACTTCGAGTATCTATTGTTGAAATTAACTCAAGTTGAAATTAACTTCTCTAATTAGATAGGAAAGGACGGTGCAGGTGGTATTGATGAGGAAGAGCATATCGGCCAACTTATTGAGGCTTAGTGAAACCAGGTGGAGAGCGTTTGTTCCTTCAACCAGCTCTCGATGCTATCATTGGGTATTTCAATGAAATTATTTCAATAAAATCGAACCTACATATTCTCTGAGGATAGCATCACCTTCCTTTCTGACAGCCACCGCAATAACCGTGTTCATAGGTAAATAAGGCTGCCTAAAATGTAAGTTTTGCAGGAGATTGTCTTTTGGACCGCAACCCAACATAACGTGTTAGATGAAAAGGATAGATGACAGGAAAATATATCACGCAATCTGTTTCAGTTTGGTGAATGACGTCATCTGGGCTTGTTAGATTAAATTATGCCTATTATTTAATCATGGATAAGGTGTGCCAGCAGCCAAGGAACTTAGAAATAGATTAGAGAATAATTGGATTGAATATCTTAATGCAAATTCAGCCAAGTTAGCCTCAGAGACACTTTCTGGCGCCACCCCACCTTCAGTTTTCATAGGACACTATGGCTATCCTAAGGTGAAAGTTGGTCCTATGATCCCTCCAATACATGGCGACACAACTATACTCGATAAACCAGAGATGTGGCTCGGTAAAAGTCTAGAGGATATCGTTAAATACCGCTTATCTCTTGTAAGAGGAGTATCAGTCACTGACGTCTACGCTACGTCAGGACGATATATCGAATCATTACAAGAACTGGCTATGGCGTCAAAATCGGCTGAAAGTGTGGCACTGTTTGAAAAAAGGCCAATTGTAGATATAGAATATGAGAAGGATTTAGGTGAATCTGCGCCATTTGGTCCAATTGCGTCCCTTAAGAGTTTCAAAACAGCTTCACTCTCCGTAGATAAAAGATTAGAAAACGTCTATTATGACAAGGATTTGCACACAGCAGAAGCCATAGTTGATCTTTACCATGAGGGAGTGGAGGTTAGCAGAATTCATCGCGTTCTTAGTGTAGGAATGCTAGGCTTACAAAGGAACAGAAGACTTGTCCCCACACGATGGAGCATCACTGCAACAGATGATATAATTTCTAGCAGTTTGATAAAAAGTTTAGAATTATACCCACAAATCGATTATTTTGAAGTTTACAAATATTCACATCTAGGCAATCATTATTCGCTTATATTAATTCCTGATGATGTCTGGAGCTTTGAAATGAAAGAGGTGTGGTTTGACAACAATGGAAACATAGGGATGGGTATAGATTTTGAAGATGCTAGAGGTTTAGATCATTATCCTTCCATAGCAGGTGCATACTTTGCGGCCAGATTAAGTATTTCAGAATATCTTTCAAATAGAAAAAGAAAGGCAGCGGTATTAGTTTTAAGAGAAATTCATCCCGACTATGTCATGCCAGTAGGAGTATGGCAGATTAGAGAGGGAATCAGAGAAGCTTTGAAAAGAGAGAAAAATCAATTCGAGAGTTTCGAGAAAGCACTGACCTTCGCATGTTTGAGCCTATCTACATCTAAAAAAGAGTGGATTAGGGGCAGTAAAATCTTCGAACTCAAAAAAGAACAGATGAGAATAACGGATTTCCTTAGCAACAATTACAAGAAAAAATAGTAGGAAGTTATTCATTATATTGTGCTATCTATAGAATACTCAATCTCTGTACTACATATTTACAAGCTTGATTTATTTTTCAATTCTAGTTCGCCGGATCATCATTACGATAAAATCGTAGCACGTGACAAGTTAGCACATGTACGCATGTCAATTCTTCAATATATAAGATAGAATGTTATCAAGCATAACAGTTAGACAACCACTATCAATAGCTGAAGTAATATTTGAAACTATGTGCCCGCTCTGTTGTCAGAAATAGAATTATTCTTTTTTAACCTTAATTCCTTTCTTTCTATATCTTTTTTTACTGCTGCCCACGAAACTTTAGGCAACTTCTTCAGCACTTTCGCCCTTACCACTACGTCTTTTATCAGGATCTTGGTATTGTTTGATTGCATTATCGTATGTTTTTTGTATATACGCTGCGCATGTTCTGGCAATGAATCAATTTGTTTTTTTGTCCTTGTAGTACACAAGTCCGTTTTGTTTGGGGTCGATGCGTTATTTGCACAGGCTATACACAACATAATATAACCTACACGGGTAACATACAGCAATCTACATGCATTTAATTTTGCGGGAATGACAAATATGAAAAAGGTTGACATATCACTAGAAGTGAAACCATCAAAGAATTGGGAGTTATTTTCAGCCTTTTTTTAACTAGTTCAATCATCTTCAATCAAAAAATAGTTTATATCCGAACAGTCGATTTCGCTCCCACAGTTGAAACATTTCAAATGACACGGTTGTATGTCCTTCATTTCATGTCCGCATCGGATACATTTTGGCACGACAGTTTCTTTTAGCTATGACAAATCGACGTATATTTAATGTTTGAAACAGAAACAATAATATTTCATTGATTAATCGGGTACCTCGGTAAGTACCTATTTTATTTCGGGTCTGATTTATTGTTTTCTTCTAAATCTTCTTCAATATCTTCAAACTCATCATCAATGTCCACTTCATCTTCCTCTTCGTCTTCCACAAAACCATCGTCCTGGTAGATTCAGTTTAGTACAGATTTCAGCAGACAAATAGGATTTGAACCGAGATATGAAATTTCAAGTGAGTCGACTAAATTGACTTAAATGAGACGCAATATCTAAATTCTGACCTTCTTTCGTGTTCTGAATAACGGGGCTGCCAAAGATCGCACAGATTGTGCTAATTTTGCGATCACAGAATCTGTTTTAGCAACTTTGAAAAGGTCATCGAGAAGTCTTATATTTGTGAAGAGAATATCAACATATGTTGTCTATACCTGCGTCTTCTCCTTTCTCAAAGCCGTTGCTCATATTCGATGACAGGTGCTCATCATGTGCGCAATTTGCTTTTTGGGCTAGAAGGTTATCAGGAGGATGGATACGTTTAGCAGGTCATTATTATTCTCCTGAAGCAATGAAAGTAAAGAAATCTATCTTCCCAGACGACTACGATCCCACTCAAATGTTTTGGTTAATCAACAAGAACGGGGCTTTCGGTGCTAGATCCGGCCTGATCGAAGTCTTTAAGGAAATAATTCGTGGTCTTATTAAGACTAGATTAGGAAATAACTTTCCTAATGATCCCGAAGGATGCGTTTTCACCACCGAACATGAAGATGTTACTTTGTTTAAGAATAATACATGTAGTCATTTGGCCGGGTCAAGCTGTGCTTCTTTTCGGGATACTTGGACACGTATAGTTGGTATGTTAATGAATGGCGATAAATATCGTCACCATATTAAATGAATTGTGTTTTTGATTTATTTTTGAATCCAATTACTAGGTATGAAATACCCATAATAGGCTATGAGCTAACGCTATCGTATATTGGCGAAAACATAACTTAGAGAGAGATAGCCAATGTATAGTGTCATGAACCGATTGTCGGGGCTCACAACGATGTGAGCACTTTTGAGTATAAACCTGGTTATTCTATTTATTCAATACAAGTACAGGAATTTCTACTGCATCAATCACCTTTCTAGTACTACTCATAATACCTTTAATTGATGAGCCTATCTTGTCGCTTACCATTATTATTAAATCAGCATTGACCTCTTTAGCTGAATTGACTATCCGATCAACTACACTTCCTGTCTGTATCATGTACGATATGTGAGCTTCTACTCCAGCCTCTTTACACAAAGCTATTCTCTCTTTGATCATCTCTGTTAAGTGTCCCTCTATCGTAACATTCAACTCCTTACTATTCATTGATATTGTTCTTGTTGTTGCGGTTCTGGTCGCTGCTGTAGCGACCATCGCATCATTATTATTAGTAAAATTGCCCATTCCTTTGTTCTCTGCGGACGTACTCTTATTGTCTGATCCTTCTCTTCCCGAATTTTGCCCAGCAGAAATTGTCGTAGGAGCAATTTCATGTATATCTTCAACAGCATTTAGAATAACAATCTCAGCTTTTGAAATCTTGGATAAGTAAATCGCATGAGCTAACGCTTTATCTGATATTTCAGTCCCATTATGTGGTACCACTATTCTTCTATACTGAGGAGCATAAGTCACAACAAATTCTTTACGCGATCTTTGTACATCTGTTGAAGATTTGACTATTTCTTTTTCCCTTATCTTCCCTTCATTTTCAGTTCCTTTTGCCCGTTGATGTTCTGTTCCCAAATCTTTGTGTGGATCAATCACCTTCTGGACGGCAGCCGTCCCACCAGGCTTCACTTTATCTATTACATCTTCAATTTCCTTTTCAGCTTCAGACTTGGCATCTTCATTACCCTTATCACTATAGCGTGAATCTTCTTCTACCTCGTGTTCCGATGACATTTTTGTACTCCGTATAATAGTATCTTGCAAACTATTTAACGACTTTAGTATGAATATCCTCCGATTAAACTATCCAAACGGAATCAGTATATGTGGCTGCAGCCAGCAGCTAAAGGCGGCTGGCTAGTTGACATTAAAGGAGAATTAGTAGTTTGTCTGGCCCCTTTGAGCTTTTCTTTACACTTGTTGGTTTTGTTTTGGATTGAGGCATTAATTAAATTGGTTATATGCAACATAATATAAGAATACGTTCTACGATGCATTTTGCGGCGAATTATGCAGACCAAATAAAAGTTTGCTGTGCTGGTTATGATTTAGGGATTACTACCGAAACGGTAAAAATCTCACCAAAATATTATGAACTAACTAATGAAACAAGGAATAAAGATCCTTTAATTTAGGAAAATAAATAATACTAACGAAAATGATCATACATATAGCATTTTCTTGCTACCATGCATTTAATTTTGCGATAAGATATACAGATAAGAAATACTGCAAATAGGTCGATTCGATCACGTATCGCTACAGGTGAAAGCTTAAGCTTAAGTGAACCGGTTATTTATTTTTGGGCAGACTTGAATTCAATTGATCTTCTCAGCACCTATTATACAATACTATTTGAGAAGTTGTCCCCCCGAAACCATAATGCTATTCCCATCTGGTTTGAGAAACTGACGACTGGCGAACGAAGGCGCAATGCTACAAGTGTATGACCAATCGTGGATATCAAGTTGAGACGACATTATTAAGGTGCAATACCGTGGTGATTTGATTACAAGCACAATGTGTTCTACAGGATTATTGAATAGGAAAAGACGTTAAGAATTTCAATTTTTTGCCATATTAATACGATTTGCTCATGTACAACCCCTATAACAATCATTTTATATTCAATCTCTTCTTAACCCATCTATGAAGTCTGCAAGTATTACCAAGCCAAAATCTCCTTTAGAAATTGTATCTAAAGAAACCCCGAAACCTATAGGTTCCCAGGTTCTTGTGAGGGTAAAAGCCTGTGGCGTTTGTCATAGTGATATTCATCTCTGGGAAGGAGGTTATGAAGGTCCAGATGGAGAGTTCCTCAAAGCAACTGATCGAGGTGTACGCTATCCTCTTATCCCCGGGCATGAAATTGCAGGGGTGGTAGAAGAAGTCGGCGAGGAAGTATCATCGCTCAACCTATTCAAAAAAAATAGTGAAGTTCTTGTTTATCCGTGGTTGGGAGAAGGAATGTGTCCAGCATGCAGGGAGGGCAACGAGAATTTATGTGACCGACCGCGATCCCTAGGTATTTACAATGACGGTGGGTATTCTGAATTTGTTTTGGTGCCAAGCTACAGATACCTTTTAGATATAACCAATGATATTGAGACCGGTTCGTTTGATGCAAATATAGCATGTACGCTTACATGTTCTTCATTGACTGCATACGGTGCAATAACCAATGCGAGTCTGAGACCATATGACACTGCAGTTATTATCGGCGCGGGAGGGTTAGGTTTAATGGCAATCCAACTCGCGAAGGCAATTACAGGTTCAACGGTAATTGCTATGGATTTGGATGACAACAAATTAAAGGCGGCTAAAGAGAATGGCGCAGATTTTATCATTAATTCAAAGAAGGAAAACGCTGTAACTGCGGTGATGGAAGTTACACAAAAACTGGGCGCTGACGCAGTCATTGATTTTGTAAACTCCTCGAAAAGCGTAGAGGTAGACATGCAACTTTTAAGAAAGCGTGCACGATTGGTGCTAGTTGGGCTGTATGGAGGCGCGATAAAATTAAACCTTATAAGTATGCCCACGAGGGCCTACAAGCTGATTGGATCTTATACAGGGAACATCGCGCAGCTTGCTGAACTGGTATCGTTGACTAGACGAGGTGTAATAAAGCCCCTTGTATCGGATAAATTTAACCTTGAACAGGCTACAGAAGCTCTATCTAAACTGAAAGACGGAAAAGTTGTTGGTCGAGGTATAATAAATCCGTAAAATCCCATAAACATCTTGTTATATGTTAACTAAAAAGGGTATTATCTTTGATATGGACGGCGTCCTTATTGACGCGATGCCTTTTCATGCAGAGGTTATGAGCAACAAAATGCGGAAAGTCGTGTATCAAAGCAGTTGTTAGCGGTGCTGCCAGAAAAGAGGTCGAAGCGATTTTAGAGAAGAATATAGGAGCCAAGGATTTTGACTTCATAATCACTGGTGACGACCTGGAAAAAGGGAAACCAAATCCTTTGTGATTGCATTAAATAAAATGAATCTAGCTACTTCACAAGTAACTGTAGTAGAGAATTCACCAATAGGGGTACAAGCTGCCAATAGTGCAGGTTTAGAATGTATTATTACTCTGAATAATACTCCTCTTGACATTAACAATGATTTCTAAGGAGTATTGACTTCAACCCCAGAAAAATTTACTTTCAACGATACAAGGTCAGCTAGCAAATTCCTGAAGAATTGGTGCTCGGCTCCAATCAGGGCAGACCATTTTGGGGAATTTGTTTACACCGAAGAAATTCCGAAGCGAAAGTACTCGTAAGTACTCGTAGGTAAACTTTCCAATCTCTAATGATTCAATCCTTATGAATCATCAGCAGTTGATGTTACATTGATAGACGTAAGGATGCCAAATATGAATGGTTTTGATCCGTACAAACAAATAAAAAGAGGGCAAGATTAAAGTTTTTTCATTACTGGGTTAGATGTAAGCTATATAGCATTACAAAAAATATTCCCTGAGCTCGCTCAAGAATGCTATATTTCAAAACCAACATCTATGAAACAATTAAAAGACCACGTACGACATCTTTTGGAAGTATAGAAGTTACCTTCAGTAAGGAGCGTACTGATGTCAGAGGCCTACTTCCTGTCTAGCTAGATAACTAAAGCTTCGTATTCGCATTCTTAATGTAAAGACAGAGCCAGAGTTGTCACCATTATTTTCCCAAATACTTCCGTTATTTTTAGTAGGAGTGATCCTCTAAAGGTAGGCTAAGATAGTGTACGAACCATTTTGCTATTCTTATTAGGCATGAGAAATAAATGTAGATAGCGAATATGAGTTTCTCAAATGTTGATGATGTTAATGATGAAGATAACGTGTTCTACTATACGTTCGGTCATACATCAAAGACAGAGATGAGATCCAAAAGATGTTATAATATTCAGACACCTAATTTTCTAGATGACGGATCAACAATTATGGGAGATCGCATTACCGTCACGCTCCCTGCGGCAAACATAAATCAGTTATGTAAAGAGTCGTCGGTCAACCAAGTTAGTCTTAATACAACTATTAATCAGATCATTAAAGCACATCTGGATTGGCATGCAAAAGCTTCTGAAGCAAAAATGTATTATATGCCAAAACCATTCATTGCCAAGACAATTAATCTGCTTACAGAACAGCAGTTGTCAGAAATTGCAGAATCTGTGGTGGATCAGCTTTTTGATATGACTTTATTGTTACATGGTGAATTTAACCATTCGACGTTTATGGATATATTTGATAATTGGTGTAGAATGACACGTACTCCTGTAAGATATAAACAAAGTGAATATGAATTCAAAATTATAGTCATGCATGATATGGGATACAATTACAGTTATTTATTAAAATTGATTTTCCACTCTGTAATGGAACAAAGATTCCTAATAAAAACGAATTATATTCTTACGGATAACATCCTTCTGATTAAAACCGATGGCGAAGTTCAAAGTCCTACTTCGTTCCGATCCTCTTAACAAACATCGTCTAATTTATTTTCTTGACCCCTGAAATAAAATCAAACCAATTAGCAGATATTTTCTAACTAATTTTGACTAGTGAGCAAGATATAGTGGATAGGAAATGCTATTTGCCTCTTAAATCAGAAAATCTAAAGATACTCTACCCAAAGTATTATTGTTACATAATACGCTGCTCTTTGTTCTCTTTTCTTGATATTGATGATGACGGCTGAGGCATTGAGTTATACGATTTCTTAAGCCAAATTGGTGTATTTATGGCAGCAGTATATATGGTAACGGCGACCATGATTATGACAGCAGTATATATGTGCCGAAAAGGCCTCAGATATTCTATATCGAATGTGCACAATGTACCTATCAATGTAACATCGGTTGATAGTAACATAGTTATATACAGTATTGCCAGGTGGATCGTCTGGTTAAGAATAAATATTTTGTATGAAGGAAAATCATTGTCAACATGGGAAGCCGTTTTGAATATTTTACTGAACGAGAGTCACACATCAGCTTTGGCAATAATAGGCTAGGAATGAAGCCGATAGCAACTGCAACGACAACAAGAATGAATATCCTTCTTATTGGGGAACTCTTCGCAAATATGGATAAAACAACTGTGGATGGTGAAATGGCAAAAAAGATTGTACTACGATCCTACTGGTGACGATCTGGAAAAAGGCAAACCAAATCCCGCGCCCTTTGTGATCGCCTTAAATAATATGTTGTGTAATTGATAGTAACATGGTCTCAGGTAAAGTGAAATATGGTACATTAGGCATCATGGTGTTGTTTTCGGGTCTTGTTTCCGTTATGACCCTATCAGACCCTTTGTTCGCCCAAGGATCCAATCAGTCTGCTGGAAACCAGACAGGCGAAGCTATGCAGTCTGCTGGAAACCAGACAGTTGAGGCATTACAGACCGCAGGTAATAGAACTGGCGAAGGATTACAAGCAGCAGCAAATGAAACCGGAGAATTCCTTGGCAATCTATCAGAAGGCGTACAGGGGTTCCTTAACGAAGGGGGTCGAAATCAGAGCGGTTAGGCTAGACAGGCTGACGAATTAATTTTTTTGTTTCCTAATGTTACAGGATTCCCAGTTTATTTTAATGGAGGATCAATGCAATCTTGATTTTTCTATTTTTACTCAAATGACTCATAATAATATAGCTAAATAGCCCTGCTAAAGCGGGGTTGGCGCAGGCCCTGCTAAAGCTAATATATTGTGGAATGGTGAATAAGCGATGAGGTCAGGCCACTTCGAAGGATGAAAGGATTATTTACTCATTACAAGATGCACCAGGTTGTTTGTACTCATCAGGAGAACACAAATGACGAATAGCAAGAATTTGTTGACGAGACTTGGAATACCGAAGCAAGTTGCGTCTGTTGCCATCGAGAGAAAGCGCTTTGGAGAAATCACGCACGGTAATCAGATAGACTTAACAGTCGACGGTGAGGAAACATTCAAGCTTATTTATGACGCCATCTTTCAAGCTGAGAGTTCTATTTTCATAGCCGGCTACGACCTTGATCCTTCGCTGAATTTTGTTCGAGATAACGACTATGATTTGCCTAAGACGAGCAAATCTAGTGCCAGTAGTGGGAGTGTTGTAACTGATGTGGAACAATTTGGAAAAGATCAAAGTCATACTTCATCAAGTTCTGCTGCAAGCACTGGTCAAAATTCCTTATCCACTGTAGCTGATTGTACAACTTCAAGACAACGCGTGAAGGGCAGGCATTCATATAAAAGATTCCAAGAGCTGATAATTGAGAAAGCTAGGAATGGAGCGACAGTTAGAATTATTGTGTGGCAACCGCGGCTGCCACTTCGCATTTTGCCAGGAGCTGACGAAAGAGGACTAGATGGGAGAGCCGAAGAGGTTGAGGTATTAAATAAATTAGCTATAAAATATGGAATAGAGCAGAATCTGATTGTCAAGATAGATAATACTTCACCCACTCTCTCCTCTGCACACCATGAAAAAATAATTGTGATCGATAGTAAGATAGGATTTTGTGGAGGATTTGATTTATCCAGAGGTAAATGGGACACTAGTAGACACCACTATAACGATTCACAACGGGACCAGGATTCCGAACCGTGGCATGACTGCCATGCTATTATGAGAGGTCCGATCGTGTGGGATTTAGCCTATCACTTCAATCAGCGATGGGCATACCATGAAGTCAAAGATGAAAAAAGGATTCGGGCTTTGAATCTTAAGCCGGCTAATTTTCCGTTTGACGTTTCCAAAGGAGGAACCAAAATGGTTGCGTTACGCACTTGGGAAGGAATGGATAAGGACGGAGGTATTCTAGCATGGTATACAAACTCTATCCGAAAAGCAAAGAATTCTATATACATTGAAAACCAATTTCCATTTCAGAATGAATTCATTACAAGGATCCTTTGCAAAAGGCTTCAAGAGCAAAAAAACCTGAAAGTTATTATTGTTGGTCCTATGGAACCGAACCTCCCAGGTTTGATAGGGAGTATACTGTCCAAGACTAGTGTAAATGATGTCAACAAACATTTGCAGTGGATAAGGGATGCAGGAGACTTGGGAAGAAGAGTGGGAACTTACTCACTAGTTTGTCAAGATAAGAAAACCAAAAGTCTGCGTCAAATCTACGTGCATTCAAAGCTTTTTATAGTGGATGACAAATGGATTACAATTGGATCAGCAAATATAGATAAAAATGGATTCAAAGACTCAACAGAGGTTAATGTTGGAATCACTTCTAGTTCGCTTGCTAAGGAACTGAGGATACGACTTTGGCGCGAGCATATAGGATCGCCCGAAAACACTAAAAATTTGACCAATATATACCGCCCTGAAAAGGCTAAGCAGTTATCTCCATCGCGACGAAAATTTGAATCTCCATCGTACGATAACTGCTCAGACATCGAGGATTTTGATAACGGATTCAACATATGGAAGAAGATAGCAGACCAAAATGGTTTAACCTTTTCAAATAAAGGTAACATTACAGGTCATATCTATTACTACAACTTCGAGGAGATGAATCTTCCGCCACCTTATCCTGAGGCGAAGGGAGGAAGTAAATTTTCCTTCTTGTGAATATGCCTTAGCTAAAGTTCTAATATGTAAATCAATGACTGCACACATTCGAATATTTTCGAATATTTCTGTAATTGGGTAATAAAAGGTGGGACGTAGGTTCTATCATTGTCCGAATGGGGCTTTTAATTGGACTCCAGCTATGGCATTCGCCGAGTTGGGATCTACATCATTCTGTGGTTCTTCTGTTACGAAGAATATGGTATATGTAAAAGGATTGACCATATGTTGACCGACATTTATTGTCCCGTTTTCGTTAAGCTGTCCCAAGCTAAGTTTATATTCAGACCCACCGGCATCACCGAGCCATGCTTCATAAACATTTCCCTCTGCAGGAGATGCGCTGACTAACCCCTTGATGTTGGTTTGATGTCCATCCGAAGATATTGTGATATCTCCAATTTTTTCCCCGCCATATGGATTGCCTTCAGCTGGCTTTGTAAGTTCTCCGGTCACGTTTGCTGTCTGTAACTGGGCACTATCGGCAGATTCGTTCTGAGCTACTGCATTTTGCGCTATTTGAATTTCCAGTCCATAGGTTAGTGATGTCACTACCGCTACAGTTAGAGTCAAAATAGCTACGTAAGGCAGTTTTCTTGATTCAAACAGTATTGTCATTTATTGTATCTTAAGCATAGTAAACAAAATATAAATAGCATTACTGACTGAGGTAAAGCAATCGACTTGACCAAGTAATTTGTTAAAATTAGATATTTGATAAGTAGTCGCCAGATTTACAAGCTATAAATAGAATGTTGAATATGAATTATCGAGAAGGAAAATGGGCGAATTTGAAGTAAAGAAAGAAACAAAATATGAAGTAGACACACATGATGTAAAAGATGATGTCGAAGAAACAGGACACGAAGTAAAAGAGGGTGCTGAAGATGCCAAAGACAAAATAAAAGCAGGAGCAAAAGCCGTATTTAATAAAGTGAAGGATCCAGATAAAGATCTAGAAACAGAATACCAGGGAGAGTAAATAAAAGAAAAACTCGACTAAGGTTCAATCGCTTTACTATGCATTAGAAAAGTTGCTGTAGAAGCTAAATTTCATTTTCTTTTGTGCTTTCAACCTTGTTAGTCAATATATAATTTGTAAAAAGATGGGGGAGATAAGGTCCTGAATTAATTTCACAATCCGAGCACTAGTATGGAATTCAGTAGCTATCTCAGACAACTATAACAAAGGTCAAAATCGTTCATTACTTGAAAAAGCATTCAATAAAATCTCGCAGTAAGATTTCTCCTATTAGTCAGGATATTTAGCATTTAGCATTTAGCATTTAGCATTTAGCATTTAGCATTTAGTCTCCTTTTCCAAAGGACGTGCTTCCTTATCAAATGTTAGAACAATCGTGTTATCCGTAGTATCAAACTGCGTCTTTGTTTCAAATGCGTTCTCCAACAAACGCCTGTAGATCTCCTTGAACAGATAAGAGTACTTTGACCCCATATTGTGCTCAATTATGATCTTTTGGTTAGTTTCATTTTCTTCCGTCCTGTAAGGTATGTCTGAAATTCTAGACCAATTTTCCAAAATGCTAAGAAAGGAGGAAATCGTAAATTCTCCCCGCAATAGTAAACCAATATCAACAAAATCCTTCTTTGCGCTCGTATCTGCTAATTCTGCTAATTGTTGTTCTGTAAACTTTTCAAGAACTCTTGATATGAATGGTTTTGGTACATAATAGAGTTTAGCTTGAGCAGCATAGAGATGCCAATCAAGGTGTTCGTTAATAATTTGGTTTACAAGTGTATTAACGCTAATCTGTCTTGTTTCGGCTTCCTTGCATAATTGCTCCAGGTTATCGGAGGGAAGTCTGAAGGTTACACCTTCGGTAGCAGATTTTCGTCTTTTGGTAGCTGTCTTCATGAAAGGGTCACCTACTTATCCATTCCCGGGGAATACATTGTACTTGTTTAATTACACTAGAGTTATTTAACGTATTTGAATTATTAAATTACACAAAACACACACGTTTTTTATAAAAGATGAGCTAAACTGACGCAATGAATAAGCAATCTATACAGCATGGGAAATATATTCTATATGAATTTCCCCCCAATGCTGCTCAGGATAAAGAACGGCAAGGTGCTCTTGAGGTTATTACCAATTCTCGTATATGTCTATCATGCAAGAGTGACACGACAATTTTTGATGGATTAACTGGTGAAATAATCTGTACAACCTGCGGTACGGTTGTTTTGGATAAGCAGGAAACGCCAGTAAGTGATATAAACACGAAAAATAGATCGGGCATGCCATCATCACTTGTTTTCCCTGACAAAGGTTTGTCAACTATTATAACCTACTCCAATACTGATGCGAATGGTACAGTCCTAAATCAAGAACAGATTACAACTAGTAAAAAGATTAGATATTTGGACAAGATTTGGAGCAATAACAAGAATCATTTAAGAAATTTTAAGAATGCATTCGCAATCATGGCGACTGTTCGCGATAAATTGGGGCTGACCAATCCCATAATAGAAAGAGCTGCATATTACTATCGAAGAGCATTTGATAGCAAATTGATCAAAGGAAGAGCGATAAAAGAAATGGTTGTAGCAAGTATCTATGCCGCATGTAAAGAAATGAGTGTTCCAAGAACGATGCAAGAGATATCTTATGCGGCAAATGCGGAGCCCATTTTCTCAGGTAGATGTTATAGAATAATGTCTAGGAAATTGAGGATTAGTCACGCTACAGTAGATGCCTCATCATACATTTCCAAAATTGCAACTAATGCACAGATTAGCCAACAGACTTATAGGGAAGCAGTAAATATGTTGAGTGTAGCAAAAAGGAATCCGATCTGCCACGGAAAAGATCCCAGGGCAATAGCTGCGGCCGTGTTGTACGCTTCTTGTTTAAAAAAGAAAGAGTCGACCATTAGCCAATCAAAAATAGCAGCAGCTGGAAACATAAGTGTTGTGACACTAAGAAAGAGACTCGCCGATATTCTAAAAATATGTCCTGAGGTAATTATGTGAAAACCCGTCACAGAATAAAATAGAATGTCTGATTTTTAAAGGCTCATCTCATACGAGCTTCATGCTTCTATCCCATACATTGCCTCAGCAGAGGTAAAAGGTAAAAGGTAAATTGTGCGTTTCAGTTCAGCGCTCTTGCTACGCTGTTTTTAGATTTTCTTATCCTGTCAAAAACAAGTCTATGTCTCTCTCTAGTTCAAGTTCCAGTGACTTTTTATATGGAATGATGGATCGAGATCGATACTTGTGGAAAGATTTTGAATGAGTGGCGGTGACGATCTTTGGATAGTTATAGACAAACAGTTAAAAAATTCTGAAATAATTCGCGAAAGCAATCACCTTCATAAATGTGAGAATTGTGGGCTTATCTATTCTCATTCTCATTTCAAATCAAATGGAAAGCTATGTTCAATTAGAGCGGATAAGGGAAAATGTCCAAAATGCATTTGATAATGACTGGGATAAGGTAATTACCTCCCCCGATTCTATCGGAATCAATTACAAGAATATCCTTCATGCTATACCATTATCACTATGCGACGTTTGTGGTCTAGTAGTGATATGGCTACGCTTTAGCCACCTAGCATGGTAACTAGAAGTCCTAGTTAGACTGCTACTTCTCTATTGATAGAGATGAGTTCATTCA
>JBAUMZ010000052.1:0-24074 GCA_049578985.1 Nitrososphaeraceae archaeon | reverse complement strand
TTATCTACTGCCATTAGTTTACCATCTAATCAACGTCCTCGATCCTACACATAGTAGTAGTATACCGTATCTATACATAGTAGTAGTAGTGGTTTGTTCTCCCACGCTCGTTTACAGTCGTTAGGATAGCGTAGCAAACGCTATAGGAGGTTCAGTTTAGTTTCAGGATAGAGTAGCTAGCCATCTAGATCCTGCACCGAGGCTAGTTGTCACTGGGCACAAACGAATAGGGGAGTGGGGGAGAGACCGATATGCATACATCTGGTTGGGGCCTGTGTGCACGGATGAGTATCTTTATTGCGACATCAACTTTATCAGGTCCATGTATACTTCCCTCGTTATTTCTCCTTTTGCCATCCGTATTTTCAGGATTGTTACTGGATCCTCTCGAATTTCAGTATTGTTCTTTGATCTCGATTTCGTTAATCCTATTGCAAGAGAAGAGATAAATGTTCCGGTAATTGCGATGCCTACGAGCATGATAATGGTTCCTACAATTCTACCGTCAGTGGTAACAGCATTTGGCCCAAATGTAGAAGTAGTTACAGTTTGAACCGTCCACCACAACGCATCGCCCATAGTGGTTATTTGAGAGTCCGTATTGGAATGTTCCGAAATATAGAAAAAGAATGACGATATTGTGATCACCAGATAGAAGATAATGAATATCTGCATTGTCTTGTGCCCTCCTAGAATACTTGCCTTGTTCCCAATGAAATGAAATTGCTTGATAAGGTAGACTAACCCTAATAACCGCAGCATAATTCCTACCGCAACAAACCCATCGTAATAACTAGAGCCCTGTCCCACAAAGACAAATACCATGACCGGTATCATGCCTAAGATTGCATACCAATTGCTTATGATGTACCGTCTCCTATTGACAGATTCTTTCACTCTTCTGCCGAAAGTATACGCGATTAATCCAATAACAACGATGTCGAACAGATAAGTGACAATATTTTCTATACCTGTCGGAGAAGACGATGCCGTAATCGTAAGTGAGGTCAGATCAACGATGGCAAGAATAACAGCTAATATTTCGTATTTCTTCATGTCGCTTGAAAGGAATATGGGCAAAGTATTAAGTCTTCCACTTACCATGCAGTGGAGAATTACAAGGTTTCCACTAGCATTGGCAGTGGGTTCCGAAAATCTATAAGTTTCTATTCATAGTATTGTTATTCACAGCTAATAATCTTGATGGAAGAGTTCTTTTCCAATAGATATAGAAGTGCAACCTCTCACACTTCCTGCAGATAATAACGCTATCAGAGCATTAATGTTGGAAACTATTATGACTTTTACTGCTGTATATGTTGTATTACAAACATTACACCACATTAAAAATAAAATAGTGTATGCTGTCTGACTTATGGCGATGGGATTTGCCATAAGCTAATATAAGTGGCGCATCCATGAACTCAGCGCGTTCTTTTGGTCCTTCGCTAATTGTTTGGAGCTGGGTAGCTCCCATTCTTGGAGGACTAATTGCATCCGGGGTGTACTGTATGTAACGATAGCAGACGATGATGGCAAATGCGGAGCTACCGGAATTCCGCTGTGGATTGAGGCAGACAACATGTCAATTTGCACTGTTGACGATTCATTTGCTATGTGTGTGTTGCTGTGACATCATTTGTTGTCACTACTGCTTTGTTGCACTCACTACAACTGCAGTAGAATTTCTATTCATTCAAAACGCTCAGTCTCCTTCTCCTTCCATTGATAACCTAGGATATTCTATTTGCGTTGATTAGTGTTTTCCAACAAAAAAGCGTCTTCACCTTACTCCTATGCGGGAACAAATATTTTGCGTATATTCCAACGAAAAACCTGCCCGAAGTCGCTGAGGAGTGACAGCTAGGTCATTGCACCATCTTCTACATTAAACGCATACGGCTACGCTTCCAATGCCAGACCTCCTTAACGAAGAGTAATTCTTCATGATGGGATGGACGATTTTCCTAAGCAGTGCGGCGGAATTGTTCAGGTTACAGACGACTCATAGATTACTCTGAGTAATCTATTGCAAACCATTATACTACATTTCGTCCCACGGAGGACAGATTGCACCATCTGTTTTTAGACCAGGATGGGAGGGCGCCCGTTGGCAGCAGCTACTTTGTTTCCCCACTTGAGCAGTTGCGGAGTACAATCATCGTGAGCAATATGACATTCAATCAAGACAGGTCCACCTCTGTGTTCTCGCGCCTTTTCTATGGCAATAGCAAGCTCTCCAGCAGTTGTAGCCTTCAGACCAAGTCCCTTTCCATCTTCTGCGTTGAATATGGGAACTAAGCCTGCGTAGTCCCAGTTCTTGAAGTAGTTGTACGGACCTTCATGAATCTCCGACTCGATTACATAACCGTGGTTGTTAACTAAGAATATGACATTGTTCGTCTTGTATCGAATCATGTTGGCAACTTCTTGGGCAGTAAGCTGGAACGAACCATCTCCGATGATTGAAACGATTCTTCGATCATCTTCCATCCCCATTGCGTATCCGAAGCTTGCAGGAACGGACCAACCAATTGCTCCCCATTGCATTTCTATCTCAAAGCAAGCACCTTTTGGTAGTCGCATAAACATACCATTGAACCAAGCATCACCCGTTTCTACGAGCAATGTTGTTTTCCCGTCTAGATCTTTTTCTATCTGACTGACCATTTCAGCTCGGGAGAGAGGAGTATCAGAATCCGCCTTAGTTGTTGTTTGTTCAGTTGCCCTCTCCCCTCCTCCTATTTGACGATACTCCATCAGTGTCCTATCATTAGCGTGGACTTTCTTGGCTAAAGCTGAAAGGAAATCAGCGAGTTCAATTTCAGTATATACTAAATCCGAGAAACGCACGGACCGAGGTTGAGCTATTATCGACTTTTCACGGGTTGGTAAGGCTGTCCAGCCATCTGTAGTATAATCTGTAAACTGGGGTCCGGCGGCAAGAATCATGTCTGCCCAATCTACGATTGGCTCGCAGCCAGGACTGCTCTCGCCTCCCAAGTAGATTCCGATATACTGAATATGATCTTCAGGGAAGGAGCCTTTGGCATCTGGCATTACCGCAACGGCGCAACCAAGAGATTCTGCAAGCTCACGGAACGCATCCATTGCTTTAAATGAACGGAGATGTGAGCCTGCCAGCAAGAGTGGCTTCTTTGCATTGTTCAGTATGGCAGCTGCGCTCTTCACCGCTGCATTCAATGAATGTCGGTTGGTAACCTTCTCGATCAACACAGACTCGAAAGGAGCAGGTTTATTGCAAGGTGCTGCTGCCAGATTGCACGCGATCTCTATGTATGCTGGCTTTCGTTCTCGGAGTGCTGTTACAATCGCGTGATCAAGTAGTAATGGAGCGTTCTCGGCATTTAGAATTCTGACAGCTGCGCATGTGACCTGTCTAAAAATTTCATACTGATACGAAAAGTCGTGAGTTCCAATGGTATGATGTAAAAGGTGATTTGCCGCTTCATCATTGGTGTTGTAACCTCCGGAGACAATTATTACGGGCAGGTTTTCGGCATATGCTCCCGCTACTCCGTTGAGTGCGGAGAAAGCTCCCACGTTGAAGGTTGTAATTACTACTCCGCATCCATTGGCTCGAGCATATCCCTCTGCTGCGTAAGCTGCATTTAATTCGTTGCAACACCCGATCTGTAGAATATTCTTGTTCTGTATGAGCTGATCAAGTAGGACTAGATTGTAGTCTCCCGGGACCATGAAGCAATGTTTGAGGCCGATTTGCTCAAATCGAGTCCCTAGGTAGTTCCCGATCGTGAATTTCTGACTAGATCTAGTATCTAACATTGCGCCGCTTGAAGACATTTATCGTCATTATAGTTCTCTTCTATATAAGAAGATCCCATCATTATAACGCAGTACCATCCGTAGCATGCTAAGTACTATATAATACCATCATATCATTCGGAATTCATATCATTGGGAATTTTTGATGTTATGCAACCTACCCATGTTGCAACCATGCAGTTTGGTTCATACTGTCGTTAACTCACCGTATTGCAGTAGTAGTAGATGATGGAACTCACAATGGAAATATGGATAATATATTACTACTTGAAGAAAGGATTTAATATACAAGATCGATACTTTAATATTTGTTGGAACTAGAAGAACTCTTTGAAGGTGCAAAGAAAGTACTCGAAGGGAATTGGAACGGCAAATTCACGATTCCTTCTGCGACTCTTTATCCTCATTTGTGGAGTTGGGACTCTTGCTTTATAGCAATTGGAAACTCCTATTTCAATTCTGATCATGCCATGAAAGAACTCAAGTACTTGTTTGACGCTCAATGGAAGAACGGCATGATCCCTCATATTGTTTTTAATGAGAAAGAGAAGACTTATTTTCCCTCCGCTGACTTTTACGATGTTATGCGTTCCCCCAATGCACCAAAACATATTGGGACCTCCGGAGTGACTCAACCTCCTATGCATGCGGTAGCATGCGCCTATATTTACAACAATAGTAATGACAAGGAGAAATCTAGGGAATTCCTAAGAGGGGTTTATCCTAATTTATTGAGGTTTCATAGGTTTCTTATGTGTGAGCGTGATCCTGAAAAATCTGGACTAGTAACATTGTTTCACCCCTGGGAATCAGGCCGTGATGATTCCCCGGTCTGGGATGATGCATTGGCGAGAATCACAGTTAAGGATCTCCCAAAATTTGAAAGGCTCGACGTTAAGGCTGTGGATGAAGCCGAAAGGCCGACAAATGAGGAATACGACAAATTCATTTATCTGATTGAACTAATGAAACATTATAACTACGATCAGAAAGCATTGTATGAAAAACTTCCCTTCAAAATTAAAGATGTTGCGTTTAGTGGCATATTATATGTAGCCAACCAGATTTTGTCCCATATAGCAGATCTTATAGGAGAGGATGCAGGAGAGATATTAGAGTGGATATCTAGAACTGAGCAGGGTTTTGACAAATTCTTTTCAGGCGCTGATGGTTTATTCTATGATTATGATCTTGTTATAAATGAGAAGATCATCAAAAGAACCATTTCATCCCTCACACCACTATATTCTGGATTGGTATCAGGTCGAGAGGCAAAGGCTCTTGTAAAATGGATGAGCGGCGCTGATTTTGATGCAGATTATGATACTGTAGCTAGCACAGATGAGAGGGCATCATATTTCAAACCAGTAACATACTGGAGAGGGCCAATCTGGATAAATACAAATTGGAGATTATGGTTAGGTCTGTTGCGCTATGGATATACTGAAAGAGCAGAACAAATACGTCAAGGAGTATTTAAGCTGGTACAGAATCAGGGGTTTAGAGAATACTTTCATCCAACTACAGGGCGAGGCCTTGGAGGGAAGGATTTCTCCTGGACAGCGGCTTTGGTAATAGATATGTTAAAAATGAAGCATCAATTACCATTGATATTCGTTGGAACTAGAAGAACTTGAAGGTGCAAAGAAAGTACTCGAATGGAATTGAGGGAGTCTTTCAAGGCTATAGGTGTTAGTCGGAGTCGGCCATCCCGGACGCTGCATTTTTTCGATATCAATTATATTATATAGGACTAGTTACAGCTCCATCGGCTGAGGAACTTACACTGTTGGCAAATTTGGCAAGTACTCCTTTTGTATAGTGGGGCTTGATTCCTTTCCACTTTTTCCTCCTTGCTTCCAACTCTGACTTTGATACTAAGAGATCTAGTTTTCCCTTTGCAACATCTATATCTATTTGGTCGTTATCTTCAACTAGAGCTATGGGACCACAAACCATTGCCTCTGGTGCAACATGGCCTATCATTAATCCTCTTGTGATACCGGAAAATCTTCCATCAGTAATCAATGCTACTTTATCGTCTATTCCTTGACCTACTAGAACCGCCGTGACAGATAGCATTTCTCTCATACCTGGTCCTCCTTTTGGACCTTCATATCGGATTACTAAAACAGTCCCTTCGTCTACACCCTCTTTTGCCGCATCATATGCTTCTTCCTCGGAATCATAAGTTCTCGCTTTACCATAAAATCTTGTTGACTTTATACTGGCCATTTTTACAACAGCCCCATCAGGAGCCAAAGAACCTTTTAAAATTACAAGAGCTCCTTCCTTATCAATGGGATTGTCTATAGGTCTTAAGATTTTAGTTGTCTCATTTGGGTGGACAATATCTAGCTTCACTAATTCAAGACTTTTCTTCATTGATTTTCCTGTGACTGTCATAACATCACCATCAATCAAGCCCTTTTTTAGCAGGTTATTTAGAATCACAGGGATTCCACCTATATCGTCTAGATCAGACATTGCATATGGACCACCTGGTAGTAAATTACCTATGTGTGGTGTTCGCTTTTGTACTCTTTCAAAATCCGTATAATCTAGTTTAACATCGATTTCTCTAGCAATTGCCAAGAGATGAAGAACTGAATTTGTGGAACCACCTGCCGCATTTACAAATGCGATTGCATTTTCAAATGCTTCAAATGTAAGAATGTCTTTTGGACTAATATTGTTTTCAATCAAGTTCATAAATGCCTTTCCAGATTCAAAACACACTTGTTTCTTTCTTTCACTCTCCGCAGGAGGAGAAGCACTTCCAAGCAATGACATTCCAAGTACCTCCCCTAATGATCCCATAGTGCAAGCTGTATAGAATCCAGCACAAGTGCCTACAGACGGGCATGCAACATGATCCAAGCTGATTAGTTGTTCCAAACTTAGTTTTCCTGCTTCGTATGTTCCTACTCCTTCAAATACGTCTTGAATTGTTACTTTCTTTCCATTCCAGTTTCCAGGCATCATCGCTCCCCCGAATACAAATATAGATGGTAGGTTAAGGCGCGCCATTGCCATTAATGTCCCTGGATTACTTTTATCACATCCAGTAATACCCACTATTCCATCATATTGATGAGCTCTCATCATTAGTTCTATTGAATCGGCAATTACCTCTCGGCTTACCAGAGATGACTTCATCCCTTCATGACCCATTGAAATAACATCAGATACAGAGATGGTTGTAAACTCTCTTGGTGTACATCCAACATTTCTTAATCCTTCTTTAGCATGATTTGCAAGCTCTCCAAGGTGAATATTGCAAGGTGTGGCCTCATTATGTACAGAGGATACTCCTATCAATGGTCTGCCTAGGTCTTCGTCAGTAAGTCCCATCGCATGGTAATGTGCCCTATTGGGTGCCCTATATGGTCCTTCTATAGTTTTTCTACTCTGAAGTTTCATATCGTGTAATTATATAACTTCATGCTAATATTGTTTGAGGTTTATACTTGAACTTTCTCCAAAGCATACAAGCTATTTTCGCTTGGAGACGTAATACATCTTTCAGCAATACAATCATCCATCTTAGTATGTAACAGATCGGCGTGATGAAAATTTATCGCCAAATTATTGCTAATGCTCAGTGTGCTCAGGGTACGATGAATCACGTGCAGCGCATTGCAGATCATGGCATGGATTGGAGTGGTACCTACAATGATAAGTACTATCAATTGCAGTGCAATTGCAGGCCCCAAAATTATCAATTGTAGATGCAAAGAATTACAACGATACCACCTAAGAGAAATATACACAAGATCTATTGCTTAATTAGAAGCTTACGGCTTCGTATAATGCACTTATTTGAAATAGCCTTTGATATCATATCATAGATTATCTAATAAGCTGCCTTGTTGCGCGATTACTATGTTTTAAGTGATATTTGTTTGACCAATCTGCATTTAGCTACGCATAGTAATTATTCTACATAGTATATGATTGACTGGCCTTCCTACAATGAATCACTGGTCATGTCATTGCATATTCCTTCAATGGCTAACCCATAGCGCCATATTCTTCCCTAAATTAGATCATACTCGGTCTAATTTGAGGAGCGGGTTGTCGCCGTTCCGACCATTTGTGGATGCAAAGTACAGTAATAACTACTTTCCGAGGCAACGATAATGATTATGATGATTTAGAGAATGACAGTGGGTCACACTGTTATCTGTATTACAAGAACAAATGTAGTCAAAAGGGAGGGAAGAATGAATAAATAATGAATCAATTCTGGAACTCACTAGTCTTATTCTCATCATCAGTATCGTTATTAAAAAATGGAATATCATGCTGCAATTTGTCTTTTTTCGCATAGTATTTTATTCTAATAAGTGACAGAACAATTGCTGCTGCAAGGATTCCGAATATAATAGCTACAGAAGTTGGTACTGTCACCTCATAAAAGTCAGAAATCAACATTTTGATTCCTATGAAAAGGAGAATCGCAGCGAGTCCTGGTTTTAAATAGTAGAATTTGTCCATCATGCCTGCAAGTAGAAAATATAGACTTCGTAGGCCTAATATTGCAAATACGTTCGATGTTATAACCAGAAATGAGTCGGTTGTAATCGCTAGAATAGCTGGTATAGAATCTAAAGCAAATATTAAATCTGTCATCTCCACGAGTACTAGTGCAATGAGCATTGGAGTCGCGTACACTAGTCCATCCGCTGTCCGGTGGAGAAACTTGTCATCCCCTAGTTTTGACTCTATAAATATGAACTTCTTCAAAATTCTTACCGCGATGTTCTTTTCTATCTCTATCTTTTTCTCCTTTTTTTGTACTAACATTCGTACCGCTGTGAATAGCAATAGACCTCCAAAAACGTAGATCATCCAGTGGAATGTCTCCAGTAACGAGATACCCGCAAGTATTAAGAGTATCCTCAAAAATATAGCGCTTAGTACCCCAAGCATCAGCACCTTGTGCTGATAGATATAAGGAATGCCAAGAGAAGAAAATATTAGTACAAACACAAACATGTTATCTACACTTAATAATTTTTCTATAGCATATCCAGTCAGAAATAGTAGGGATTTGTCATATCCCATACTTACAAAAATTAAACCAGCGAAGACGACCGCAAGGGATATCCATATTACAGTCCACCGTATCGCATGTTCAAATGTTTTTTTGCTTCTATGTTGATAACTAAGACTCTTAGCCTTAACATCGTCTAAATTTGAATTTCTTGATGGTACACGCCTTCTGATGTTCTCGATTACTCCTAAATCTATCGCTAAGGCTATCGCAACGAATAGGCCAAAGACAACCCATAATAGAATTTGATAACTACCAGATAATAATATGAAAGACTCCAACACTTTCCTATTGAAAAACCTCTGAATATCACTATATATAGTTGTATGAATCTACCAGTATAGTCTTATTGCTTAAGTATTCCAGCTGTTGATCATTCCGCTGAATGATAAATGGTATGATTAAAACGAGTTGCTAATTGAATGCGGATTAGTTCGCATTGATATATTAGTTTTCTAGGATCATCTAAGAGCCTATTCTCTGATTTGATGTAGCAAACTCCTTTAGGGTACTAGCAGGGTCGTCTGTCTCTATACTGACTACTTCAAGATCAGGGGACCCGGTCGCCGGTAGACTGTGTTGAATCCAAATATGCTCACGAGAAATGCCCGCAATTCGGTAGAACTCGTCGTGTTCTCCTGTGTTGGTATTTTCCTGTGCGAACTTTCTTGCCACTTCTACTCCACCTGGAAGAAAGGGTAAGGCTAAATAATAATTTACCATTTTAGATACATATACAATAACTTATCATATTTGTGTGTCCTAATCACAATCAAGTGCCTGGTGTGTCGAAGACGAAATCAAAAGTAGCACCGGGTGACAACACTCCAGAAGTGAAACACCCCGTCTGGGCCTTATTATTAGTTATGAATAACTAGGCTAAGAATAGATCCTTACAGAATTTCGGAACTCACTACTAATGCTATATCAACAACAGTAGGTCAGAGGGAAAATATTGCAGCCTTTTCGTGATTTTTATTCAATCCGGCGGCAGTCTCTATTGATCACACAGTATCTAAATTTTCATGTGGCGTGGCCTGCCATTAATTCTATTAGCAGTGCTTCTACTACTACTAATAACAATAACAGTAACAATAATAATGGTAATAATAATAATAATAATGGTAATGGACGTTCTTCTTTAGTCCATTCTTGTTTGAAACGTATGAGCTTCTTCGTACGCAACGACTCATCCCACCACCAACCAACTGTACCATTACATATATTACACTCCATCTCTATTATGGAACCGTTTATTTCGAATCTGACAGATTTAAAACTGGTAATCCTGCGAGGACAAGTGCACTCTTTACTATTCTGTCTCGTCTTCTATTTATTGAAAAGCATAAGATATTACCATGTGGTTTCATCGGGCTATATAAAAAATAGGGAGTTATCAACCCTACACATTTAATAATATATCAACTCAGAAAACTCTGCTAATTACATGATACTGAGAGACAGAACAACTGCTATATCGGGTTAGATACTACCAGTGTACCTACCACATCAGTGGCGCCGCGATAGATGTAGCTATCTGATTGAGATCTGGCTATCGACATGATGCATTGATGCTCATCTGCACACACATACTCAAACCATCTTCGATTTTACTAGCTATAAATGTTAATGATCTGTTCTATCTTGACAAAATAAGATTTGTTTGACAGTCTTTTTTCACCCAATCCAGATAAACTATTTAACAGTTACCTCTTATTATGAAAACTCGTAACATCGCGATTTTTGCAGTGGCAGCAATGTTGCTCGCAACGACTGTAATGTCATCATCAACGGGCTATACTGCATTCGCCTACAAGAAGAATCAAGCAACATGTCACCATTGTTGGTGCTAGCATGGCCTGGTGATGTACTCGTACTTAGGAGTAGCAAACTTGCAATGCTTGCCAACAGGAAGGAAGATAACGCGACCTCGCAAGATGGGTAGACTACCTAAAAAGTGTTATTGTATATAGGATCGTATTGTAATGGTTTTTCCGGTAATTTCTTTTACAGGATTACTATATTGTAGTCCGACACGAGGGGTTTTTCAAATCGTCGCTGTGATTTAGTTCTTATGAGATTGCGAGGCTCAAATATGGAAGAGACATAACTGCAACTAAACCATACAACAAACTAGAAAGCGGCACAACTCTTATCACTCCACATAACAATGAATCAATATATTAATGCATCAACTAAAGATTTGGCTGGTATTAGTTTCCGTATGGATCATTCTTGCCTCTACATATCCAACAATAAAAATCGCAGTTGAAACAATTCCCCCTGTCTTGTTAGTAGGAATTAAAGGCACTTTTGGTGGCCTAATGTTGTTACTAATTTTCAAAATTTATACGTTCAAGATTGAAAAGAGGGAAAACAAGCAAAACATTAGACACCTACTTACGAGAGACCATTGGAAATTATTAACAATAATTGCCATTTTCTTTGTTCCTGGATCACAGGTGCTGCTAGCATATGGGGAACAATATCTCACGTCAGACTTTTCCGTGCTTGTATATTCAACTATTCCTATATGGACAATTCTACTTGGGATTATTTTCTATGGACTAAGAATAAATAAGTTTACTATGCTTGGGATTATGATAGGAACAATAGGTCTTGTCATCCTCATATATCCATCGTTGGAAGAGCTAATTTCTGGAAATCAAAACACATCTGTAAGATTTGATCTGTTTGGGATATTGGCCATCTTAATAGCCGCTATTAGCTGGTCCTCTGGTTCATTATTTTCCAAAAAAGCAGAATTGCCAAAGAGCATATTACTATCATCAGGTATGTGGCTGCTTATTGGTGGATTAATTTCGTTAGTGATCAGTATAATTATTGGCGAACTTGATAACTTTGAATTGTCACAAGTCTCGTTGAATTCTTTTGCTTCACTACTGTATCTTGCTACAGTAGCAAAGGTTGGACTGGCAACATACTTTTGGATATTGAGAAAAACTACAGCTACGTTAGCTAATACATTTGCCTATGCTGCGCCGGCGATCTCAGTCATTTTAAGTTGGGCAATATTTAGTGAAGCTATCGATCTTAGAATGCTTATAGCGACGATAATAATCCTTAGTGGGGTGATAATAATCGTGAACAAAGATAGAATCCATACTAGAAGAGCAGCAAACAAGTAGATACATACGGCAATGAACGTTCTTATTGATGATTGTCCATATTAATTATTTTCGTCTTGATATTAAGGTTCGGAAGGTTATCTTTTCTTGATAGTCTGATTGCTATCTACATCGAGTATCTTACGTAGTGTGATATTGTCAGATAGGTCCAACAGATAGATCGGATTGAATACCTGCGACGATTTTAAAATAACAGTTCAATATCGGCTGGCCGTCAGCGGATGCACTCATACCGTCGAAGTTGCTGTCACCAGGGGGAGTTTGAACCAGGAGGTAAAGATGCTACTTTCTCAACTTCTCCTGTAGTTGCGCTCACTTTGTACAGGTACTGAGCTTGTGAGACAGCGATTGCGCCGTCGGCCGGAAAGTTCATAGCACCTGAAATAAGCCAGTCGCCAGTGACGTTATTATTGGAAAGAGGGGTGTACCATTTCTCCCTCAGTGAACCGGCCTCCATCGAGACAAATGGTCCTGGTAATGCTAGACTTGCACCTCCTCCTGAGACATACAACTTGTTAGGCTTTCTTGTATGTATCCAGGATGGAATAGCACCGAGTGAATCTGGTGATTGATATGCGCTGATTGGGTTCGGTGAATGATCCTCCGAAGTGTGCGCATTCAAAAATCCCGTTTATCAGAAAGCAGGACGTTCTTAGCTATATCTCTTACCGTTAACTGAACAGAGCCGTTTAATAACATAAAAAGTATTAACTGGTCGAATTAATTGCGCCAGTCATATTTCCACTAGTAGTCTGATTGGTCATCATTGTTGTGTTACCTGCTTCTTCTGCTTCAACTACGTCTAAATCTGCATCATCCGACCCAGCCAAGAGACTACTGCATTGAGCCAATACATTTTGATAAAATATTGTTGTGGCCAAGATACACGATGTCATCAGCAATAGTATACCGAATACTTTTAGTCCACAGATAAATTGCAGCCTTAACTGTTTCTATGTTGTGATCTACAATTCGTGTGTATCTGGGGTCTGCTAAAACCGTGTTAATCATCTGGTGTTAAAACAGTTTTCTAAGGCCAGTAGGTTTAAAATTATCGAGCATCTTGTTGAATCTTCCGGATTCAAATTCTGCAGTGATCTAGAAAATTTTTCAGATATAAGTGAAAGCCTATTTCTACACAATGCAGATAAAAACTATCATCGTTTTTGCAGCTAAATGAAAAGCAGGTATCTGTTCATAGTAGCAGCAGCGATGACAGCAATGCTCGTGGGTACAACAGTACTTGAAAGCTCTAGCAGCGCCAGTGCAATCTCCCTTAGTTGCCCCTTCGAGGAGTATTATTATTCATGTATCATGCCAGACATCTCCCTGGGTCCAGTACAGATCCCTTGTTACTTGGGTCCAGTACAGGTCCCGTGCCACTTGGGTCCAGTGCAACCGCCGTTCCAACCAACCGATCTTGATCAAATTCTGCCAAGCGAGGTCGGACAGTCTACGTTGCTGATAAATTCTGCTGAAGAGAGGGTTCAAGAGGTGTCAATTAATGAACATTTACAAATTTGAGTATCTAAAAGTGCATGCTTTGTCTAAATAGATTATAATGCTACTTCACCGCAAAGCCTCTAACAACAGCAGTAGTAGAGGCCTTTAATCCGTAGGTATAGTCCACTTTGACCCTGCTCCTAATCTCATTTTGAAAACCACATAAACCCTGCCTGGTTCATAAGCACCAAGGGCGCCGCCTCCAAACAGGTCCGCTATGGGTGGCTTCTGTCAGTTTACAAAGCTGCCGGAAGTGAACGTAGTCAAATTGCCAAGTAGTGTTTCATTTAATGATGCTGCAGCCATTTCTATGGTAGGATTAACTTCTTGGCATATGGTGGTAGGCAGAGCAAACATTCTGCCCGGTCAATGTGTCCTAATCATGGGTGGTACAAGTGGGGTTGGGATGGTAGGAATCCAGATTGCAAAATTACATAATTGTGACGTAATTGCTACTGCAGGAAGCAAGGAGAAAATGGATAAATGCTTAGAGATTGGTGCAGACTATGTGGACGACCCAATAAACATTTTTCTGCTCGCTTGAACGAACAGACCGACAAAAAGAGGCCATCCATAGGATGGATACTCATGACCTTCATCTTGCCAAGCCAATAAAAATGATCTAGGTACCGGCGATCCTAGCATATTCCGTCATACTTGACAGCAAGGGGGAAAACGATATCTATACTTAATAAGAGATGTCTCGAATTCAAAAATATGTCCGACGAGTCAGAGAAATATCCTACAAAGGATATCATTAGAATCTTATCGAATCTTCCCGACTTTTTGCGTGAATCTATGATGAAAAGTAGGCTCAAGGAACTGATCACTAAGGACCCAAAAGCGCAAAACGAATTCACTGACTCAATATTGGAGGGTCTTTCCCAGGCAGATAATGAGACGTTAAAGAAAGTGATTCGAACTTGGCTTGGAATAGTGTCAGGGCTAAATAGTAAGGAAATTTCGACTATATTTTCCTCATTTATAAGTAGATATGAAAATGATTCATCCATGTATGAAAGTAATTATTCTGCTATTCTCCTAGAAGAGTATCAATCATTGAAAGATGATCAAAGGGTTATCCTCCGCGATCAACTTGCTGAGGCTGCATTGAACCAATATGGAGGAAGGCAGCTAATGCTAACATTACCTGAAAAAATTCGCTCAGCACTAGAGTTGTGAGCGAATATTCACGTTCGGTTCAAACACAGTTTTACACGCTCACTCTCTTCAATTGTCAAATGGGAGAAATTCCAACCTTGATTGCTCATCTCGATAGCAATACGCGAGCCTAACAAATGGACGGGGATCATCTGACTGAAGACATTTCAGTCGGCAGTAGCAGATGCCCTCACACCTATAATATAAAAGAGGTTATAGGTCTGGTTTTTGGTCCCTCTTCTGCGTCTTCCATAATGTTCCCGATGAATAGATTCGCATCTTATGGTAAGTCATTACTACTACTAGTATCCATTCTCTAGTTGTCCGTTGCCGGCTTCAGCAAGATACTCGATGTTCTTCTATTATGATTATGATTATGGAGTGATGGGATATGCCAATCATTTAGGGACCTTTAAAATCTATTACCGAATAAAATGCATTCTGTCCAGAGTGTTCAAAGTTAAGGCTTGGAGTTGTAATACGCATTATCTTTGTCTTCGCCGCCTCTGCAATTTTCCATATGAATCCTTTTGGTAGCTGTACTTTCGTTTCCTGCTCTTCCCCCGTTACGGGATTTGTAAAACTTTCAACATGTACATCCATCACATTCGGTACTGAGAAACTACTATTTTTCCCATCTATTTTGACTGCAATATCAACAAATTGTGGTTCGAGAATATATTTAAATGTCTTAGCAAAAAGTTTGAAAGGACCTTCTCCCTGCGCCTTGCCAGACAGGATATTGACAAGAGCCTTTCTTTGTTTTTCATTGGCCTTTTGTGTTATGTATAGTTGCATAGTGCCATTTCCTTCATGAATCGCCTTGGGCCATGAAGCCGCGTAGACAGCATCAAGGCCATCTAGATTGGTATCTCGCCCATAATTTCCATCCTGTATATGATAAAGCACCAGGGCCCTACAGAAACCATTACTTGGAAATCCACTGAAATTACATGGGCATCCATAATCGCAGTTACATGCCTCAACATAGTCAGCCTTGAACCGCCAATTTGGAATTAGCATTTTAGATTCTTCAGATGTTTGCAACAAGATCTTTGTGGAAATCTAGAATAAATGCCATTCGGTTCTGTGATAACCGTCACATCGATGGTGACATGTCCGGTGAAGACATATCCATTGACTTCATACCCCCTGTTGAAGATGAAGACATATCCATCGGCATCATCATTCCCCCACCATCTCTGCTCATCGAATCTGATGGCAGAGAGATAACCCCAGTTGAGGACATTATGCCTAACACTATAAAACCTATACCAGCGATCCTGGCCATGTAGTTCAACATGATACGGGAAAAAATGCTGCGTATTATATGAAAGGTTATTACAAGAGAGCGCTTGAATTTATGAAAGTGAAAAATTTGGAAGTTAAATCTACAAACGATACACTGTGGATAGAATTTAGTACTTAAGAGTCTCTGTCTCTCTGACCTATTGTCTCTGTCTCTCTGACCTATTGTCTCTGTCTCTCTAAACCTATTGCCTCCGATTACATTGATCCAATTCTGTCCAATGATGTTGCGATTCTAGATAGTGCCCAAGGGCACCATGCGCAGGGTAGGAGAAAAGGTGACTGCACAAGCTGGACATTTTAAGGCCATAATAGTCAAGTAACCTGTTCTTAATAATATTTTTACTCAGTTCAAAGGTTAACTTGTCGTTCTTAAATAGGAATAGGCTACCATGTGTGACAGTTGGAAGCGCTGCTGCGTTGGTTGCCCATCTACTAAAGCATTGTCTGAACTCGTACATCAAACCTTAACTTAATTTCAACGATAGATCGTATAGTTAATGTTCCTAACTTACTCCCTGTTTACCACTCTTCGTTTATAGGAAGTGAATACTAAGTACGTATCTTTTGAGCTAGTCATTCAAGTCCAATACTTTATTATACATAGAATGAGGTAAATAGTATCTTGTTCATAAATGATGACCTTTGTCCGAAGAATTATTTTCTAAGGTTAGAATAGATATAGAGAAGCAAAGGAAAGTACTTTCGACATTCACTACACGCACCGATGTTTCACGTAATGATAAAGCTATATTATTTAAAGCAGAGTACTACTCACTACTTACTTAGGCTAAGCCGTGTGCAAACAAGATTAATTCTGCGCTCTTTAGGATAAAAGAATCCCAAAACGCATTTCCTGACTTACACGCCAAGACAAGGAGTCTTCCCTTGAGGAATCAATATGAAATGATAATAAGATTATTGGTTAGGATGCAATCCGAATTAGTCTCCATTACTGATAATAATTACGAGTCGAATTGAATACGATGTTAACAAGGAATGGCGCAATATAAGGATATTTGATCAATTCCTTATCATTGCCTTGCTTACTTTATATGATATATCTTAGTATCAGTATCAGTGTAGAAGATGCAGATAGCTGGATTTAAAAATCATATAGTCATATCGCTGTCAGTATAGCTTTCTCCGTGCATTTCCATTTTTTATTTGTTCTATTATGCTGCTTCTGTTGGTGATTCAATCATATCTCTGATTAGGTACCTGTGACAGTGATCCCCTACATTATGACAATGACATAATAAAGTAATATCTTTGTTCTTACTCAACCGTCTTAACTCTTGAATTCTTTCTAATGCTTTGGGATTGTTTATGATCTCAATTAGAAATCGTCTTTTGTACTCAGACCAATCTATAATTCTGTCTTTCATGTAAATCTTATGTAAGTCCTTACTTGGAGCTAGCTCTCTCCACCATTCGTTCCAATTCTCTTTATGTTTAGGAAGAGCTCGTGGTCTATATCTAGCTATTAGGATCCTCAGACCGTCTTCTGGTTCAGTTCGTTCCTTTAATGATTTGATTTTTAGAGTCAATTCATAGTCACTGTCTAGTAGAGCTAACCAATTGTCTGGGATAAATCCATCAGATTGATTGCAATTAGCGTTCTTATTTCTTTTTTCATAAAACCTATGTCTTCACTTTCAATTCCTCAATGTCAATCATATCTGGCAAGTTAGCGATCGTTTTGCCAAGCAAATCAGGCTTTCTATAATCGTATACATCTGTATATACTGAATCAATGAAATCAGCTATACTCTTTTTTGATATCCAGGCCATATCCTTTGAAAGTTTGATCATCAGATACATCTCTTCTACATCTCCATCTATTTGAAGTGGAAGTAGATAATTAACATCTTTTAACACTTTCACTCCAAGTCCAGAGTAGAACTGGATTCTTTTCTTTCTTCTTAGCCTTTCATCAGGATCAGATACATTTTCTTTCGGTACTTCTAACAACATTCCTATGTTATCTGGAATAAAGCGATTTAGCTCATTATTCGTGAATTCAAATAGCATTCTACCTATACCACGTCGTTGAAAGTTCAATTTAACTGCCATATAATCAAGTAAAGCCATTTTTGAATGTTCAAAAATATATAACAAAGAAACTCCTATCATAGTACTATCTTCTACTGCGGCATGTAGATGATATCGACTATCATTTCTGAGCGTATCTATGATATGATTAATGTACGTGTCTAGCTGTTTGGCATTTTCCAATGGAAATGTTGAAACGTATATGTTACGAAGTTCTTCAAATTCCGTATGAGTTAAATTTTTAATTTCTTTTATGATCATAAAAATAATTTATGCGTAGATGATATTAAGATAATGATACATTCTGACGCATGCCTAACTTAAGTGACGATAGGTCACCTGTAGCATCTCCTAATCCCACCACATGTCGATGAACTCGTTCGCCTTAAACATTGGTATTTTGTTACTTTCAGCGGCATCTTTAGGAATTATTGGAGTAATATCCTTTAGACTGATGAAAGCTGTTTAGCTGACTAAAATCGTACGTGCGTTCAAACTCTTCTTTAGTTATATGCTATTGCTTTCCAGCCATCTTCTCAGTGAAACATTTGTATACCTGCTTATTGAATCGCAACTAATTGGGCTATTAAAATCTAGTCACTTGTGGATGATATGCATTACGTGGAGGGTTCGTCCGGGAACGAGAACGATATGTTTCGAAAACTCTCGACATGGTAAATCTCAGAAGTTCTGAAACTGATGGGGACTTAATGCTCCCAGTAATATAATAGTCTCTAGCGATCCTCCGGCAAAGTTCGTACTCCTCTGTGGTAAGTTTTGTCGATACAGCTTTGGACAACTTCTTGTTTTCCAGCCTTTTCATTAACACTGTGATTCTTTCATGACATATTTCTAGTTTACCATATTGAATGTATCCTAGGAGACTCGTAAACTGGTAAATAGGTAGACTATACTACTGATAGCATTCTTTGTCAGAAGTAGATATATGGAGTCAAATATTATATACTGTGAATACTGAGTCCTAAGGGAAATGAACAAATCAGTACTATCAACTGCAGTAACTGCAGTAACTGCAGTAGACATTAAAAGATGGGAGATCTGCTACTGATGCCATCAGGAAAGTCATATCAGTGTCCGCACAATGGATGTGGCCAGACGTCAAGGAGACGTTGGAATATGGACGTCCATATTAAGAGAACGCATGGAGGAAGGTATCCATCATCCGCTTCTATTACTGGAAGCACATCTGTACCCAACCCTATGGGGTACCCCCTATATGGGGTACATCATCGTCAGGATACATCTACTGATGCCCTAAAGCAAATAGAAAGAACTCAAGATCAAAATATGGAGAGCATTCGTAAATTTAATGAATCTGCAAATATATTAGCTGAGTTCAGACGACAAGACCACCAGAATCACCCTTTAACGAAACTTTCAAATTATTAATGGCACAGATGGTCCTGAACCCTAGTCAAGGAAAACAGTCTGCGCCTGTTATGAATGTTAAACTCCCTACAGGATATCGCGTACCGATTTGTGACAGGTGCTGTTCAGGTTGTAAGCTGGCGGGGTTTTCTCTACAATTCTTATCAATTTGATACAAATTTGATACCATTACTAGATATGGATTTAATTTGCCAACTTATCGTTCCGAGACTGTTCTAGCATCTCGCTGCTGACCCAGACACCTAAAAAAGAGGAACGTAGTTAGTATCTTCATGAATAGGTATCGTGTTTAGATTTAAAGCCACTTTGTTTGATATGGCAGGATAATTGGAGAGTTCTAGGATTTAGAAAAATATGCGTTACTAGGATAGACCATAGCACATTATCATAATATCATCGATAGCAAAAAGTACTAACTATCGATAGACAATCAACTAACTATCCAACATCGCAGCAAACAAGGTATTAGTTATGCATATTACATGCAATATAAATCTAGATTGCCTGTTAATAATTATATAATAGAAGCACAAATTCATATAGTTGGCTAAAAAGAGTGATGCCTCTATAGTTCCCGTTGACATTTATCGACTGGTATATAACAAAGTATCTAAGAAGGCTAATGAACGAGATGTAAGCATAAGAAAATTCGTTAACGACCTTTTAAAGGCAGTATTAAAAAAATACGATTTTCTTGAACAAGCATTCCCAGAACTGCAACTAGATGTAATCGGAAAAAAGTCTCTCTACATTAAGGATTATTCATCTAAGAAGGCTGACGTTACGGCTGAAGTTAGAGTAGGAAAGTCGTTCAAACTGTGGTGTTCGTTATGCAATGCAGACGACTGCAAGCACGTACACTTTTCCGAGATCATCCCAGATATAGGGCACGTGATGTCAAGTGAATACTTCAACAGTCGTGAAAAGTGATATCTAAGTCCATTCTGACTGAAGCTTAAAGGCAGTAACGCTCATTTTGCTTGATGGACAATTAAAAAGACTTCTTTTTTGTTTGTTACCCGTGTCTCGTCTCGTACGGAATAATACATGTCAATTCCATACCAAAGAGTGAAGGAACGGGAACTTAAAAAACTGATGATGATTAGTTTTTTGTATTTCCAAATATTCACTAGTCACTTAGTTGTCAAATAACCGCATCAGATAACCTTGAGCTTTACACGGGTCAGATTTACAGTCCAATCTTGCCAGTGAGTGCTGTCTTATTATAGACGAAGAATTTTTGGAACCATGGACTGGAGACAGCGCAGATACTCACTACTCTTTCCACAACAGTTAGAGATTTGAGGAGAGGGGATATATGTTTGATCCTACTGATTGGACAAACGTAGAGGTTACGTCTTATATACGCGACAGATACTATAGAAGCAAGATACAATGAGGAGGATCGATGCCTTGGAACTTCATATAGAAACCAGTTATCATCCAATGGGGATTTGCGATTTAGAAAACAACAGTGGCATCCGTCTTTCGTATCCTCAGAATCCCGCAATATCGGGGATGTAATTGGAGAATGGATCGGTTTAATACGAAAGATACTACGGGCAAGTAAGTCATAAAGATGGAAACATATGTTAATAAGAGTGATGTTGGATCTTAGATGACCATATTGATGGAGGAAACTGGGGAGAGGCAGGCGAAGTGGGGTGGCCCCGCGTAAGTTACTATTTCAACGGCATCATCGACGCAGATATCATGAATTTTAGTGTGAGATCCAACCACCAGCGTAACTAGTGCAGCATGATTCTTTAACCTGAACTAAACGTTTCAATCTGGATATGTGGAATTAGGAATATGTCGGAAGAATTATCTTAATTGTTATAGCTACACGTATACGTTTATATGCATGCATCTACAAAGTATCATGCATCTATATTATATGCAATACTATATTGCCGCTCCGGGTGGAGCAATTGAAGAAAATGGTGTTAACTTTGACCCATGATACCGATAATACTAAATCTAATGAATTTAATGATGGGAAATTAGATCCCTCTAACTATAGCTCGATGGCTAATACAATAAATGATAACGCTTTAGAGCTAGTATTTGATGGAATATCCTCTAACTTTTGTGTCTGTATGATTGATATCGTCGATTCCACTGTTATTACATCCTCGTTGCCTCGCGAGGACCAGATTAGAAAGTTCTACTCTATCTTCGTTAATTCCGTCTCCCATATAATCAGCCACTTCGGGGGCAGGATCCTGAAGACCGGCGGGGATTCTGTGATCTACTACTTTCAAAATACAGCAGAGCTCAAGAACATAGAGGCCTTCAAGAATGTCCTTGAATGTGGTGTTTCATTACTTGATCTGCGGAATATCATTAACAGTTTCTATGAAGAGGAGTGTATCCAGCCAATTAGTTATCGTATAAGCGCTGACTATGGCAGGTTGGAATTGGCTGAATCACGATTTTCAATGGATAGAGATCTCTTCGGACCAACAATGAATCTGTGTGCAAAGATAAATAATAAAGCTAATCCTAATTCGATGGTAATTGGAGGTGACCTTCATCAGGTCTTGAAAAAACTATATACTTTTGATGAGTATTATAAATTCGAAGAAATTTCAGCATTATCTGTTGGCTTGAAACAATTCTACCCAATATTTCATATTATATCTAACGCTAGTATCAAAGCAGACCGAATTAAATATGAAAAGTTAAAAGCCATGTTATTTCACCAGAATTTGCTACGGGGACGTAGGTATGAATCAGACAAGCTAGAATGTGCGAAAACGAAGCAAGGTGTCCAACAACCTGGTATACCGCAAGCTATCGATAAATTTGTAACTAGCTACGCATCATCATACATACCAACAGCGGCGACTCAGGAAAGTCCTCAAAATATCTTAGTCATAGATGATGAACCAGATTGCCTTTTCACCTATCAATCATTCTTAGAAAAGGAAAGATTTGCTATACATTGTTTTTCTGACCCAAAACTTGCACTCAAGAGATTTGCTCGAGAATCAAACTTTGATCTCGTGATACTTGACATCCGTATGCCCCATCCTAATGGATTGCAGTTATATCAAAGATTAAAGTCCATTAATTCCCGTATGAAGGTTCTCTTCATTACAGCTTTGGACGCCACAGCTGAGCTCATGACATTACTTCCTGAGGTTAGGATGGCTGAAGTTATGAGGAAACCAGTAACTCGCGACAAATTCATTGAAAATGTGAAATATTTATTAGATCAGCACCAACGGATTAGGACACAAACCACCTAATATGCCTGACCCATTAAATTCGATCGAGATTATGTATGAACCGGTTGAAATACTGCACCTAGCTGGTCAAATGCTTGATTCTTCTGATAAAGAGATACTAATTTCGCTTTCCTCAGCGAATACCTTGTTGCGTCAGTCAAAGTCAGGATTACTAAATAGCCTTTTTAGTATACTAAGTAGTAAAAAATCAAAGGTCGATACAATCCAGATACTTACTCCCGTAAATGATTCAGTACTAGAGGTCGCAAAAATGATTCGCAATGAGTATCCCAAAGTTGAGCTGAAGACCATCGAAGAGACAGGATTACAGATACAAGTAACAATATTGATAGTTGACAGAAAGTCTAGTCTTGTAGTAGAATTAAGGGATGATGCTAAACCTATTCCTGAAGAAGCAATGGGTACTGCGATATATGCAACAAGCGAGCCGACTGTAATGTCATATTTTACAATATTTGAGACCTTATGGAAACAAAGCGAGCTATATGCTAAGCTTCAGATTCATGATGCCGCTCAAAGAGAGTTTATTAATCTAGCAGCGCACGAGTTGCGGACTCCTATACAACCAATCTTGGGATTATCTGAAGAGATACTAAGGTTAGATAAAGGTATAGACCTTGCCCCCTATCATAAGGTTATTCTGCGAAATGCGAGGCGACTTCAAAAACTTGCTGAAAACATCCTTGATGTCACCAAGATAGAGGGTGAAGCTATCAAACTGAGAACAGAAGTGGTAAATATGAATTCTCTCATCTCAGAAGTCATAGAAGACTTTCAGAGCCAGATTAGTGACTTTCCTCATCCAAAACGTGTAAAGATCGTATTCAACAATGATAATGTCCTTCCTCCCATCGTGCAAGTAGATCGAAGCCGCGTAACCCAAGTATTGAATAATCTCATAAGTAATGCCATTTGGTCTGTAAACCGCAGACACAACAATAAAGGTGAGGAGTTGGGTGATGCCGCCATACAAAGTGTGAAGTACATCGAAATATCAACACAGAAGGACGATTTACATAACAAAGTTATTGTTAGTGTGAAGGACAACGGCAGAGGTATACATCATGACATATTTCCAAGGTTATTTACAAAATTTGCAACAAAGGATGAAAGGGGTTTGGGACTAGGCTTGTATATATGTAAAGGGATTGTAGAGGCTCATGGTGGCAAAATATGGGCCGAGAGTAAGCAGGAGGAGAAAACCGATGGCGCTGTCTTCAAATTTACACTACCATTGAGTTTGGTAAGCCGGCAGGGTATTCCTCTTTAGAGAACTAATTCATCACGTAGAGTAATGTTCCACTCGACAGGTTCAACCTTGACTTGATTAGGTATGGATAGGCATTTTTGATCTCGTCGCCTCCAACT
>JBAUMZ010000051.1:0-14677 GCA_049578985.1 Nitrososphaeraceae archaeon | reverse complement strand
TTTTGATACTCGCAACTTAATATAGATCTGTTGCATCTTTATTATTGAAGAACATAATGGCACAGATGCCAGCACTGATACCAAAAGAAGTAGAGATACAGAGACTAAAGAAAATATACATCATGGTTATAATGCTAGGTTCAATTGCAGCATCAGTAGAAGTAGATAACTTTGTAGATGGATCATTACATCAAACTGCTATCAGAGATAGTGCATTCACACCAGCTCATTGGTGGCTATACAGTCACTTCATTGCACTTCCTCTAGGTTGGGGATTTGTAGCAATGTATGACAGAAAAGTACCTATTCTAAGAGGACCAAATAACTCCATGAATACTGGTCTAAAGATGACCATTCTTGGATATTTGGCAACCATGTTCACTATAGGTATCAATGAGATGTGGCACTTTTGGTTCGTAGAAGAGATATTTGCAGTTCCAAACCACTGGATGTTTAACATGGGAGTTGTTGTAGCTTTCATGGGCGCTCTAGCATATGTCGTAAGGGTATATGCACGATTGGTTGAACTTGGAGCTGAAACACCGGCAAAGAATCCCTACGTAGCAGAGATGTACAAACTAGCATTAGAAGGAAAGCTGTACAGCAGATCAATCCCATAACAACAACAACAACAACAAAACATTCTTTTTTTTGTTTTTTTAGCGTAGAAATTAATACCTCGTAACTAGTGTAGGTTTATTGTAATTAAGATAAAACTTAAAAATTTTGTTTTAGCCGGAGTTTCCATGGGATTGGGCGCACTGTAACAACTAAACTAAACGGTACGCTACTATCTCATGCTGTAGTAACAGAAATAACAGTAGTAGTATATGATTCATAGAGATTGTCACTGGGCACAATTCTTTTCCACTTGATATCGATAACAACTACATGTATCCTTAGATATCCTTTCTAATACATCATTTGTATCATATTATTCTCTTTGATTGGCTGCTTTGATACCTGTGCTGACTAAAGCAATCACAGCCCCTTGCGTTGCGTCTTGCTGATTATTTAATAGTCAATAGGTGATGATGAAAAAATATATTTTACTTGTTCCTCACTCAAATTTCCATCATAATTCTTTTGGCCGTTTATATGAAATGATACCGAAATGCCTCTATTTTATTACATTAATTAAGGTGTCTAATGGATTAATAATGGAAACAGAATTTGAAAGTATATATTCTAATGAGTTATCCTAAAGGGTCCATTTTAATAGGTGGCCGTCGTGCAGGGATCATTAATTCTGTGTGGATCAACAATGAAAGGGCAGAGAAGGAAAGGCTTAGATTAATATCAATAGATCAAGAACAGTTATTTATATATGAATTGGAAGAACTAGAGGTCCAAGAGTAAAATTAAGCTGATGTGAAAGAAGATCAAAGCTGTCAGATTACTTCACACATTCACTTTAATGACAAGAAATTGATACTAATTATTCATTCAAGTCTGTGAAGAGTGTGTGTGTGTCTAATTACCGATAAGCCCAGTGAAAATAATAGTTTATTTGCATATCTTTAAGTGATCCTTAGTGATATCTATAAAAATTGCTTTAAAGTCATTTCTAATTATGCCTTCTATCCTCATGAATTTTGAGTCCTAAATCGTATCCTATACTATCTTCTTATCTACTTCATACAATCCGTATAAAAATAAAAAAAGAATAGGTTCCCAGTATATTATTACGTCTCTGTCTTTATCATATATACATACAAGGGTTTTTTCAAATCTATCAAGATGTAGATCATATTCGGAATTATCTTTCATATTATCATATTGGTATTATTGTATGATTTATTGATTATCTCCAATAGTTAAAGAAAACTTCAAACGGTTTAACTTTAGAGATAAAATTAAGGGCGTGTCAATAGGTTGCTATAATAAGCCATTAATGAACTCGTAGATATGTATATGTATTACCACATTGATGCTAGCAACAGCAGTTACTCAATCACGCATTACATTTAACTGTTAAATGGTAGATTAAATCGTTAGAGGAATCACTTTTAAGATTGTGATCTGAAACATAATTGTATGTCCTCAGATATTACACAAGAAACAGAATGGAACTCATTGATATCAAAGAAGAAACTATTGGCAGCCGACTTTTGGGCTCCATGGTGTCCTTATTGTATGAGATTAAAACCCATATTCGAATCAATCGCCAGTAAATACCCAGATATTGAATTCGTCAAAGTTAATGTTGACAAACTTGATGCATTGGCATCAAGATATGGTATACAGGGTATACCTGTAATAAAATTCTTCTGTGAAGGAAAAGAAGTAGGCGAAATTGTTGGATATGTGCCTCAAAATGAATTAGAGAAAAAGATTAGTAAAATAAGTAGTGAAGCTCCTACCTGTTTAGCAAATACCTCCGTGAAACAAGAATAAAGGCAGGTCAGTTAATGATATAATGTCTATAGTTAATGTCTAATAATGGGTGCTACTACTTTAAAGTATCAATATCTTATTTTGTAATCTTAAATCAGCTCACTATTGGCAAATGAAACAATCCTAATAGATAAGGTGAACGAAAGACCGGTTATTTGAAGACAAATCATGAACCTCCGCTGCTGCAATGCTATCTGCATCCGAATTTTTTGAAGACGGATGAAGTGAGTCTGATTTGATTGGGCGAAGGTTTCTAAGGTTATTGCCTTTATTTTTTCTAAAAGATAAGGGATCGGCTGCAGCGTATTGACCTTTTATCCTTCCAATTATGTAATCTAGAAACCGAACTATGCATCCCATTCCGGAATGAATGTTGAGGTTATGTCTCTCTCCGCTAGACTTCCTAGTAAAACTCGGAACGAGTCACACACACATACGATGGTTGTTTCATAACATTATCGAGTAATATTCATAACAGTTTGTTTATAAGATTATTAAATCTGGGAAACGGTGCCACAGAGTGCTGCCCGTCAGAAAATCCTCTGACGGTCAATATTTCGGGTATTTCTAGCGCGTGCTTCCCGGAGAAGCATGACTGAAATTTGGATTCGACAATTTGAATTGAGCAGCAATATCGCCAGAAAATGCTGTATTCCCTTCCGAGTCAATGGCCGTTTGCCCGGAACAAACAAGAAATTTCTCTGCGCCCCTAATCTCATTTGCTTGTACGAATCCGTATTTATCCTGCCATTTCCAAGGATTTATTATTCGTCTCTCAGTCACAGTCTCAATACTCGGTTTTTTTATTTAAACATTAATTTCTGGTCACAAGTATTTTCATCTGGTATATCTGGTACTTTGAACGACATTTTTCTCCATTATGTCGATACAATAGGACTTGCTCCTAATCCTAATCAAAGATTAGAGGTGTTATGCTCTCCATTTCGGTCTTTGGAAGTGTTTGCCCTACCGTTGTTGGTGCTAGCATAGCCTGGCGCAGACCAGAAATGCCTGCCAACAGGAAAGGTGACAGAATCATATTTAGTATTTTTATTCTATCATCTATTTAGTTGCCAGACCAAAGCACATTTAAGAATGTCAATTTTATGTCTAGCTGCCATATTTCCTATGATTAATGCAATTTCAATATCTGAATGGATCTATTCTAATTCTGCTTTGCATTTTACTAACAAATTTGTTTGGTACTTGTATATGATTTAGAGACTGTTGCAAGCTATAGCTTTTTCTATTTGCTACTGTCTGCTACAGGCTGATTTTAATTGCTATTCTGCGTATACTAGGTCAACTTATAGAGGATGTACATAGGGTAACAGAGTAGGATCAGTTATTTTGCACGATCATGTTTCTTCGATTCTTCCTCTTCCTTTTCTTTATGCTGCTAATCAATGATTGTACGCCGTAATATATAGCACATGATGGGCATACTAAATTTGTCCAATTAGGCGCATGATCCGTACTTTCATGGTTTTCGTAGCCATCATTATCTTCGATGTCGTTCACACCAAAGTAATTATTGACCACTATGTTAATAATCATTACTTCTAACGATTGAATCTTTTCTTGAACGATTCAAAGTGAGTTGTACTGTTCTTCACCTGTATTACTGATCAATTTCGCAAACTGAACTATCGGTAACAGTACTAACGCACGGGCAATTAGTAATATCGCACAATCAAATCCATTTATCGAATGAGTCATATCTGATGAAATCCTCTATGGAAGATCCACAGATCGTGAAACTCAGCAACAATCCTGGAGGTTCGGAAGGACCAGACTGGTAATAGCCACAGCCTTTTCATGAGTACATAAACATCCATTTTAGGGATATTTGAGAACAATTGTTGTAACTAACACTTGTTGAAAATTTTTACCTTCAAGATTTAGTATTTCATTTACTCTTTCCATAGTATCTCTAATAACATTCTATTTTGTTACCAGGTTAATAGTAATGGGCATCCCAAGTACACTTTTTATCCTTCTGGAGAATTCCTCAGTTCTACTTTTATCATTGTCAAAGCAGACTAATGCTAACTTTTGAACCGGGAAACTTCGTATTCCTAGCGCAACCCCCTCCTGACCATCAGATCCAAAAGTAGCAATCTGAAGTGTGGAGAGTTGGTGATGATGGTTACGGAATTGTGCTACCATTGTATTACTTTTTACCTACTAGATAATAAGATATGCCTCCAACCGTTCAAATTTATCTTTAACTGATTCAACATTATATATGATAAATATCTATAACTGAAGTTGGTATTCTAATTCCCATGCCTACGCGTAACTTTTAACTACTTTACTAATGCCAGGAAAAATATGAATGTAGGCATTCATGAATGCCTATTCTTATTTAGTGTCTAGGAGTGAATTGTTGCTGAATTGACGAAGAGGATGATGCCCAAGCAGTTGCTAGATTAGAGTTATATTCAGCAATTGCTTCTACTATTCTGCTATTGTTTTTCACATTCTCTCTTAGCGCGTTTAGTGCATTGATCGTTAACTGATTGTTGATATCTGCCATTCTAATGAGGTTGTTAGTAAAATCAGTTGATTGTCTTGCGACGTCCTGGACATATGGTGCTGCTGCATCTGAGATGATGGCGTTGTTGAAATTGCTGTTGCTGCTAGCTAATTGCTTTTGAATTGAAGTTGTTCTCTGAACGGCAGTTCTAACTACATCTATATATTCTTGTTGTAAGTTGGATACTGCTTGTGCGTACTGTGGTTGAACCTTTGCAGATTCATTTATTAATCTTGTGAAATTGTCATTTGCTGCGTCGAATATGGGAGTTACGTTGACTGCTGCTGCTGCTGCATCTGTAGTACCCGTGCTATCTTTTGACCTTTTACTTTCTGATGATGACATAATTATTGATAGAACCCATCCATATATAAATATTGGTATTAAATGGTATTTGTTACCACCCAATCCCATTTAAAGTGTGTAACCGTTTGCCTACATACTAGTTTCATCTGGTATCCGCCTAAGCGCGTGTGAATGTTTGCTGTGAATATTCTATTCAACCACACCTAAGCATATTATGCAAATAACTGTACACATGGAACTTAAATACAGCCAATTCATATAGTATATTGAAAGGTGAATTTTAGAAGCACAAATGTATGAGGTAACCTGTTTACCTTGCGGAATTCGAGAACGTTTTGCAGAAGAAGACGAAGCAATCATCCATGCATACAACCATGAGAGAGTATTAACGCATAGTACCTCAAGTGGGTATTTTGTAAGCGTAAATGAAGTCTAGTTAGACATTCGTCTCTTTTTTTTCTTTACCTAATCTGTTATCAATACTTATAGATACATAACCAACTAACAATGTCGTTTACTATTAGTAATTAGGACTGTGTCCGTTTACTATTGGTAAAGTGGACTATATTACTTATTGAATAGAAGATTGTTTCCTTATAGCTGCTGAGGGTATTGCTTATCAAACTCCTCACTCACTCCTAACTCACTGTATTATACTCTAATCATGTTCTATTTGTAAGAAAGAGTTTTCCTACCGCAGTAAGCCTTACAATAGGAATGGTACCATTCTCGTTCCTTCTACTTTCAACCCAAACTAATCCTAGGTCAATTAAACCCTTAGTATTATTACGTCCATGTAAATGATAACTCAATAAGGGTTTTACTAGTCCAGATAGCCTTTGTAAGTGATCTAGACCATATACTACACCCCCTGCTTTTGCAACCGAGTTTAGAATTCTAAGGTTTGTTTTTGTAATTGTCTTGTCATAGTATGATCTGGGTATAGGTAGAACAGCCGGACTATCAGAGAAATTGGAATTTATCAAAAACGTTTCTATCCCCTTTATATACGCAGCAGACAAGACTGCATATTTCAAGAACTTATCGCCGGAACTTACATTTAGCAATATCCGCTGAAATCTGCTTATCTCAGATCTAGATCCAACTATTCTACTAAAATGCCCAAATACGCTCTCTATAATATTTTGTCTAGATATCAGGCATATGATAATCCCAATGTTTTTATCAACTGAACTGATCATTTTTGTAAAGTGCTTCGCATTGGTGTTATCATAATCATAACATATTAGCACTAGTTTCTGCGAAGGATATATCTTTAATCCAGTTAAAATGCTGTTAGCACAAAATGTTCCAAATGTTGCAATCTGAAATATTTTTGTAACCATCTATGCTTGAAGATAATCGATCAATCAGCAGATGCGAAAACTAAGTATTTGTGTGATAGGTAAATATGGGCTTTGACCAGCTTCATAATCAGCTTTGGATTATATGATCTTTAAGAATTAAATGACTGAAAAAGAAAGAAAATGGATGTGATTCCAAGTTTTGCCAATCATGTATCTAGGTATCTTGGCTCCTGTTTGGAAGCCATTTGTATATGATACAATCTTTCAGTCTGTCTACTATCCGAATTGTTGGCTCTTGTGCTCAAATACTGTATCAGGATCAAAGAATGGACAATTAACCACATGCATGCCATCCATTGCTGGAGTTATTGTTATCAGTCCAGCTTGCTGCATCGCTCCGATATCGCTTTGAGTCTCGAGTGTTCTTGCTTGCAATGGGTCGTTCCACTCAATGAATTGGATGAACCACATTGGACTGTAATTATCATCTGTCGGATTGGCTCCGCCTATTCCCGCTTGAAATCCCATTGGTCCTGAACCATTAATGCCGTTCATGAATTGAAACAGATCTACTGCTACCGGAGTTCCAACCAACTGTTCACTAGCAGGTACATATGAAACTCCCATCATGTTTGCAGGCATGTCCGGTGTTGCATCGGTTACGATATAGTATATTGTCTTTCCGTCAGGACCCCAACCTCTATGAGCTACCATGGTAACAATCATATTTTCTGTGTCTATATTCAGTACTTGTCCTCCCATGTATGGAGTATCATCATTTATATTACTTGCATCTTCTCTTACCATCAGTGAACCATTCTGCCATTGAATAGCTGGATGGTTAGCGATTATATCAGTTTGATTAATCGACAACTCTCCACTTTGTTCAGCAGCTGTGATCTCTTCAACTGATGTTAATTCTCTGGGAGTTGCATCGTCATTCCATGCAACAAGATTAATTTGCCATAATGGGCTATACCCTTCATCTCCTGGTTTTCCATTAACTACTGGGACCTGAAATCCAAATGGTCCATCGCCTGCGATCCCGTTAGTAAAGGCATATGCCTGAGCCCTAGCAGTTTCTGGAGCCTGAGCTAGTAAAGGTGCATAATTTACTTTAAAACCTGTTAGGTTAGTAGCATCAGCAGCTGTCTTTTCATCTGAGACGTCAGTTGCTATAAAGTATATTTCATTACCATTCTCATATCCTTCGAGTAACGGGATGTCAATTGGTACATTAGTTCTTGAAAGCTTGAGTACCGATCCAAGATCTGGAGGTTGTTGTGCTAATACTAGCTGTTGTATTGAAGTAGAACCCAAGATGACTGTTGCAGTTAATAAAAAGGCTGCTACTGTCAGCATGGCATATCGTATATATGCTTGCTGCGGTATACTTATCGTAGTCTTTCTGATTTTGATCATTAGCATCCGAAAACTAAGAAAACTATAAATGCATATCCTCTAACCCAGAGAGAGTTTGTTTAATGGTTCAACTTATCCTTTAACTATAACAATAAAAATATGATACATAGACAATAGGTACTTATTTCACATTAAGAAAGGATGTTACAAAATTCATAATTTGAAATGACGAGTATAATACCAACTATAGGACTCACCTATTTTCATATTATGTAGTTGTATATGCTCAAACTATGATTTCATACAACAGATTGAGTTGCATCTTGATTTGAATTACTATTTATGGTATAGCAAATTAACTCCCAATGGTCAAAAAATAATGAAAGTTAGCTCGACTTAGCGAAGCTTGATGTCATAGAACATTAAATGGTCTGTGAATTCGAATTGTGGTGGAAAGTTATTAGTCATTGGACCAGGTGGTGACTGAATAATTAAATGGACCTGTGCAGTATTAGGGTCAGAGTATCCATCTGCCGGATTCATAGGATTATATGCAGACGTCTTATTTGCAGTGAAGACTTTTCCAGACGTAGGCTCTCTTACGCCATCAGTTAGCATCATATGTCCATGAAGAGTTCCACGGCTTTCTCCATTCTTCCAAAGCTCTCCAGGCCCCCAGGTAGCTAGATATGTGAATACAGTTGGAAGCACCGGTGGCCCAGCATTCGTGTTTCCGTGTAACCAATGATTGATAGCTACTGAATCATTACCTATTCTAGTGCTAGCAGTACCATTGGGTAATACACCTTCAAAATAGAGTTGCCTTGCCGGCGTGAATTGTGGCTGTACAAAGCTCCAGTTATTGTTCTCATCATCAACCCAGCTCGCATTTATTATGCCTGTCTGTGTGATGGGATCCACATCTACATCTATGGTACCAGATTTAAGCTTCACATGTCCACTTCCATCATAGCTAAATGCATCTATTCCTCCTTTTGGTGTTTGCCCACTTACTATGTAGGTATTGGTTGCTGTGAAATTCGTTACAGGTAGCTGTCCGCCAGAGAACTGGCGAGGCAGTTTATCAGGCGTCGTTGTTGCTGCTTGTACTACTTGTTCATGAATTAAGATAGATACTAATACCACTGCTGCCAATAATATGACCACTAGAGTTATCACAGGATATTCTATCTACCCTAGCTGCTGTTGTGAGTTTTTATATTGTTTCTTCATTAAGGAATTTGCTAATAGGTGATTTAAATCTGTGTTCTCCAACAGTTAAAGATTACCATTAACCGTTACAACAGATTCTCTTACGGTTCAAGAGAATAAATATATTTATGCATCAATCGATATCTACTACTAAGTATGTTATTCAATAGAAAAGTCATTATTTATGGAATACTTGCATTTGCCATCACATCTATAATGGCTTCTAGTATTGTTAACGACAAACTATCTATTGGTGAAGTTTTAGGACAGCAGGCTACAGATAATAACATCAACAATAACACTGCTGCTGATACAACAGGTACGGGAATGGTGGAAGTCTCAATAGTTCCTGGAGCAGCAGCCTTAGGGGACAAGGCTTATTCACCCAATCCAATCAACATCAAGGGAGATATGGTAGTGTGGACTAATGATGATACTTCGGATACACCATTTCATACAGTCACATTTGGCAGTGGTCCAGATGATGAAAATAAGGGCCAAGAATTTGATTCCGGGCTTACAGGGACCACAGCTTTGGTAACGAAAGGAACAACATTTATTCATACGTTCGATGCTGTAGGAGAGTTTCCATACTTTTGTCAGCTACATCCAACTATGATAGGAAAGGTTATAGTCACAGGGTGACAACTGTATTATTATTGCTAATGAGGGATGTCGGCAGCGTGGAGGAGTACTGTAGACATGAAAGATGAAAGATGTAAAAGGGGTAGAAAAGAAGAAGAAGACATTTCGATAACTTCAAGTAAATGTGAGGATGTATGCAGATAATGTTGAAAACTGCATTGATAGTTGGATCAGTAAGACGTGACCGTCAGGGAATTAAGGTCGCTCGATGGATCGCCAAGAAATTAAAAGAACGAAGTCATGAGGTATTTTTTATTGATCCGTTAGAATTAGATCTTCCTCTATTAGACAGGATGTATAAAGAAATGGAAAATCCATCAGAAAAAATGGTAACACTCAGAAATAATATTAATACTGCAGAAGGATACATTGCAGTTACTCCTGAATACAATCACAGTACTTCAAGTGCATTGAAGAATACATTAGATTACTTTCTCGAAGAGTATTATTTTAAGCCATCAGCGATCGTCTCTTATTCACCTGGCATGTTTGGAGGCATAAATGCTGCTCAACAACTTAGATTGATATTTGCAGAACTAGGTGCACCTAGTATATCTTCTTCTTTCTCAATACCTAGAGTTCATAAGGTCTTCAGTGAAAACGGTGAGTTATTACAAGATGAATATAACAAAAGGATCAATAAGTTTCTGGAAGAATTTGAATGGTATGTTGAAGCATTAAGAGCTCAGCGAGCCAAAGGAACTCCCTACTAGGGTCAGTTAGTTCTTCTGGTTCATATGTGCCTTTTTGATGAAGAAATTTGCATTTTTTACATTTGGTTGACGGCCTGTAACTCGAGTAGCGTAATGTGGAGGAGACGATTGGATGGATATACAACACGACATTTGTATAAATTAATAGAGTGGAACCATCAGGAATGAAGCTTATAGTACTGACAATTAACAGATGACCTAACCGACACCCCAAGGCTTATAGTGCACTACTTCTTCTTTTTTATATTAGTATTAATATAACAATATTTTTATGCTTCTGCGAATAGAAAGTCCCTTTGTACAGTTAGCCAATAAACTTAGAAATCCTTTTTCTGAAGAAGAGAAAGTGAAGTTAGCAAGAGCCTTAGAATCTAGTTATGACAAAGTCCGTTCAGTAATGTTAGCTCAAGAAGCCACTAAAGATCAATCCACACCAACAGCTATCAAGTTAGGTAACCTCGGCACTCGATTCTTTATTCTGAATATTTATTATAATGATGATGAGATGTATGACGATATACCTATGCCTATCAGGCAGATATTACCATCGATTTCCCCCGTTAGAATAGATGTAATGGCCACCATTTCTAAAGCGTCTGCTGATTCACAAGAAAATTATGTCAAAGCAGCTCAAGCCTATGATGATGGAGATATTCATGCACACTTTCTTAAAGAAGTAGTGGAGGAAGACGAGGGGATTCGTCCCGTAGACGATAAAGTAGAATGAACACAGTGAAGGAGGAGCAGAAGGATGAGCTATATGATGTGCCATCTTATTCCATGAAGGGATAGAAAAAACAGACCCACAAGGTCTGTTCTAATATATACAAGAGATCCTAGCGGATAGTTCTAGCTCCATCTACAAACACGATCAATACAAATGTTTGCATGCTCATACATCATTCTCCCTACCTGCAAGTCCTAGCTCATATTTGCCTGTGAAGCAAATATGTGCAGGTTTCCTGATCTGTCTCCAGCAATTATGTCTTCGTAGTCATCATAATTAATATCCATAGCAATTACGTTCGACGAAAGCTTATCCAAAAGTTCTAAATTTTCATCTACATAAACAGTACCATCATTATCGAATATAGATAATATTGCAAGATTTTTCTTATTCAGTATAGAGTTGGATAAGAAGATAGTTCGTGAAAATTATGAAAAATACATCCAAAGCTCAAACCCTGTAAGAGCATTCTTTGAGGCAGCATTAGAGCAGAACAATAATAGTGCTCCTTCAAAATCAGAAGTTTATGCATCATACAAAATGTTGTAACGCCAAGAAACTTGCGGCAGAATAGGAACAGTCATTTAGCAGGAAATCGAAGAAAGGATTTGGCTTAAAGTACACACAAATGAGGGATGAGAATAATAACCGGGCGTATTACTGGATTGGTATAAGAATAAAGGATTGGAAGCCAGCTGAAGAAGGACAAGATACCCTATAGTCAATTATTGATAATACCTCATAAATTAGTGTACTACCGCCAGACTGAATTACTTTGTTGATAAAGACCAAAGACTAATTCTGCAATGGCTTTAATTGTCCTGAATCGATAAGCGATTGAATTAACAGTTCAAACTGTTCCTGTTTCCGCATCATTTCTTCAATCTGTTTCACTTTGTGTGAGTCTGCTTTTCTTAACTCTTCAATCTGTTTATCCTTTACCTGTAACTCAGCCTGAATATTCTTCTGCTGCGTATCTAACAAAGTATAGTCCAATATCGTTAGACTTGTCATACATCTTTCAGCATAAATTTCACGTCGCTCTTTTTCAGTGTGCGTCTTAATCTTTGTAATTACAAATCTGGTCTTTGTAATGTTCTTAATCTTTGTAATTCTTGATAAAAAGAAAGAGAATATATGATCTTAGCGTAGCTCTGTATTTTAAAACTATGAGTTTCCTTGCAGAAGGGAACTAAGATAACTACAAAATGGTAGCTGAGTCATATCTACTGATGACCAAGAGTAATCTCCCCTTTTTGACAGGTACAAGTATAAATGATTACGTGTAGCCGCTCTTATTCAAATTCAGTGCAATGGAATTTATGCAGTATCTCTTGCCAGTGGAATATGGACCATCATTAAATACATGTCCTAGATGCGCTCCACATTTCTTGCAGACAACCTCTGTTCGTCGCATTCCATGACTCAAATCTCGATGGTCTTCAATACTTTCATTATCGATTGGTCTACTGAAGCTCGGCCATCCTGTTCCTGATTCAAATTTGTCATTCGAATCAAAAAGCTCGTTTCTGCAGCATACACATTTGTAGGTTCCTTTCTCTTTGGAATTCACATACTTCCCTGAGAAAGGATATTCTGTTCCTTTTCTTATGCAAATTTCATATTGTTCTCGGGTTAACTCTTGCTTCCATTCCTCATCAGTTTTGACTATTCGTTTAGTCATGTGCAGTTAAATACTATTACTGACAAAATCTGCTGCTGCTGCAGCATAACCGATCATAAAGTACTATATATTGTAACAACTGCCTCCTCCTCTTTTTTGATAATACTTTTGATGATATTCTTCGGCTCTGTAGAATTCAGAGGCAGGTACTATCTCCGTGACAATCTCTTTTCTGAATCTCCCAGATTTTGTGAGCTCTTCAAGTGATATTCTCACTGCTGTTTCCTGCTCTGGAGTATGAAATGCTATCATAGACCTGTATTGCGACCCTATATCCGGACCCTGTCGATTCTTAGTTGTGGGATCATGAATAGACCAGAAAACATCTAGAACCTCTTCATACGAAACTTCATTAGGATCATACTGTATCTGAACTGCCTCAGCGTGACCAGTATTGTGGTTACAGACATCTTTATACTTTGGGTTATGTAGCCAGCCTCCAGTATAACCAACCATTGTTGATTTTACACCTTTTAATTTAGTGAAAGCTTCTTCTACCCCCCAAAAACAACCTGCTGCGAATGTTGCTATCTGAAGTTGTCGTACATCTGTTTGAACAATCTTCTCATCCATATCTAAATAATAGTCACTCAGTTAATTGTAATATACTTTTTACCAGATTATGTCCAAATTTGTTCAAAATGATTTCAGTTTGGTCACAAGATATAACGTATCTGTGATGAAGATAAGAGAATTCAGCGGTGCCAACCTAAATTTTTTATTATTTTGTCATCATTTTGTTGTTAATGTAAAGACGAAGTAGACCTTAACGCAGTCTAACACGGTCTCTACTATTCTTAGCACCATTGTGCCACCTCTACAGAGACAGCACACAAAGCGGTCGATGCACTAAGCGATTGATTGGTTGAAGGATCAATCAGTTACAAACCCAACCTTTTTGTCAGGTCGACAAGAGTAAGGCCACGTATATCAAACATTCTTTTTAAAGCCCTTTTTAGAATTAAATTGATATAATTCTTATTGCTAGCCTTATTATAATACATACAAGATGGGATTATTTGGCTTACTTCTATTGGTAGTAGTTATATTAGCCATAATGGGTTTGGGATGGAAGACATTTTCTTCTGGAGTTATTATTGGATTTGAGAAGGCAGTAGATGTCGGTACTCCTATCATCAAAGAGTTAACACAAGAAGCTAGAGATTATGTGAATAGTCCTATGATTGCAGTTACTCTTAACCAACTAACTAACTAGTTAGTATAGATAACATTTAAAGACAACGTAGTACTACTCTATATACAATCTAGGTTAGGAATGCGGCCAACAGTCACTATCCCAAGCTCACGCAATCTGGTATGCCACTTAAATCAAGGTCAACTATCAGGACCGATCTTAGAAGACCCGACAATACTAGTATAACATTAAACCTTTCTGAAGTTGAGAACGGAGTATTTGAAACCAGCATACTAGCTTCGATGCCAGGTATCTACCATTTTGGTATATATTTTTTGAATTTAACATGTTTTATTCTGTTTTTTAATAATATAACTTAACACATAATAACGGCTAATCATCCATGCTAATCACTGGCGCTCATCCGTCATTAGATATAATAAATCATACAAAAGACGTAATCACATATATATTTCATAAGATATCACATTATTTGATATTAGACTCTGATGGATAATTTAATTTTTGATACTCGCAACTTAATATAGATCTGTTGCATCTTTATTATTGAAGAACATAATGGCACAGATGCCAGCACTGATACCAAAAGAAGTAGAGATACAGAGACTAAAGAAAATATACATCATGGT
>JBAUMZ010000050.1:0-49179 GCA_049578985.1 Nitrososphaeraceae archaeon | reverse complement strand
ATTTTTCATTTTTCTATGTCCAGTATTAGAAATAAACACAAGTATTTAGGTAAATTTTAAGTAACTACTTGGAAATAAATCTGCTTTTAATGGTATATTTATTGAGGATAGATAATCTATAGAAGAAGAGTGTTATCTATAATGAGCATCAGAAATTGTCGATTGGGCCGGAGTATCCAGATCGTTCTTCAATTGCAGGAAGTACAATAATTAAATATTGAATAACTTACTCATCATTTAGTCACCCGAATTACACTAGTCACCTAATCTCGGAGGTTAGAAGTGTACTAGTCGGAAGCTCTTATCCCTTCTCTCCTTCAAAAAAGTATCAATATCTCTGATAATATGTGAGTAAACAATCTTCGAACCACTCAAGTTGATAACATGAGCTGTATTCTTACTATGCAAATCTAATGTCGTAATCAGCCGCATATTCAGATCTTCAGTTTTGAGCTTAAGTAAGGACACTATTTCATCAATGGTTGTCATATCTTTATAACTTCGAATAAACTGTATAAGTATCGCATCACTGGGACTTCTTGACAATGTATGAAGACTAGGTATAACGAGGTCAATAGTAAGATGTGAAATTTTGACCTTCCTCTGAGAGGGGATAGTGCATGCTGTTAGCATAAAGTGCAGTAATATTTCATATAGTGTAATCAAGGAATTGCTATCGAGTTTGTTGCTAAATTGTTCTAATGATCTATCGAATAGGCGTTGAATGTACTTATCGGCGATTTTTATATTTGAAATTACATCTGAGCGAATTTTTTTTTTCCCAATCTCATTTATGGCATCATATACTACAGAGACTAGGTCTGCTTTATTGCTCATACACCAGTCTCTCATTTAGATGCGTAATAAATAAATATGATGGTATCAAGTTATGATGTCTGAGTATACTTCTTTAAAGATATAGCAAGATTGATTGTAGTTCTTATGATATGATATTGCAATGCGTGCATTAGTTTTATGACAAACAATATATTATTTGATCACTCGTGAATCAATGATGGGCTTGGCGCTCATTTTATAAGTAGTGGTAATGTCATCCCGTAGTCTTCTGCATTCCCTAGTCTGTTGGGTCGAAAATTACGCTATTTTTGAATTGCCCATTCAGCATTATCGCAAGTTTCACCATCGACCGTGTATCCAGACAATGAGTGGGGGGTGATGTTTATCCTTGTAGTAATGTTTATCCTTGAACCCTTATTACTCGAAACTATAACAAATCGGACAACCAATCATGCATTAAATTCTGGATGAAAATGCCACTTGATTCTGAAAATGGCTTACTTACAACACCCAAATACATCTCTAAGATATCAGAAAAATTGGAGATGGTCTAGTCATCTGGACCAGTCTTTTTTATCATTGCTTCCTCATTCCTACGCTGTTGTGGTAACATTATATATACGCAAGCTCCTCCACACATAGTGCATGGGACATTATTGCCATCTAGTTGACCTTGTCGTCTGTGATGTATCTTGGACGCCTGTTCAGGGTCAATAGATAGAGCAATCTGCTTTTCCCAATTCAGAGTTCGCCGTGCTTCAGTAATCTCTTTGTCCCAATCGATAACTTTTTCGCGCAGCTTGACAAGATCTCCTGCATGTGCGGCTATTCGATATGCTATTAGACCTTCCTTTACTTCGTTGACTGTAGGTAGTCCCAGGTGCTCTGCAGGCGTGAGGTAGCAAAGAAGGTCAACACCTTCAGCAGCAGAAACAGCTGCTCCAATTGCGCTAGCGATGTGGTCATATCCGGCCGCTATGTCAGTTACTAAAGGACCCAGAACATAATAGGGAACATTTCCTATAAGTGATTTAGCGAGTCTGACATTTGCAGCAACTTCATTCAGTGGAACATGCCCTGGACCTTCTACCATGACCTGTATCTCTTGCTCATGAGCCTTCCTTGTAAGTCTTGATACATTCAACATCTCTTCAACCTGCAACTCATCGTGGGAATCTAGTATCGATCCAGGGCGTAATGCATCACCCAAGCTGAATGTCACATCATACTCCTTAGCAATTTCACAGAGATAGTCAAAGTGTTTGAAATAAGGATTCTCCTTGTCGTACCTTAGCATCCATGCTGCCGTTATGGTACCTCCTTTAGATACTATCCCTGCATGTCTCTTCACCTCAAGTACCCTTTTTGCTAGCTCCTTAGTTATGCCACAATGTATGGTAGTATAATCAACTCCATCTTTAACGTTCTTTTCAAACGCATTCAGAAAGTCATCCTCTGTAATGTTAAGAGGGTTCTTGTATTTCCGAACACCATGGGCATAAGCCTGATAGATCGGAACTGACCCAAAGGTTATTTTGGCTTCTTCTAATAGTCTCTCTCTGATTAGATCGAGATCACCACCATCTGACAAATCCATTATCGTATCTGCCCCATGATTGACAGCAACCTTTGCCTTTGAGACCTCTTCATCAAGATCTTGATACAAGGTCGATGTTCCAATATTCACATTTACTTTGGTTTTTAAACCATCTCCTATCCCAACAACTCGTACAGCTTCTTGCTTTCTAGCAAGGTTTCTTGGGATGATAATACTTCCTCTGGCTATACCATGAATAAGGGCCTCAACAGTTGTCCTTTCGTCTTTTGAAACACGAATCATTTCGTGAGTTGCTTGACCCTTTCTAGCATAGCTCATTTGGGTACCCATGAAATCAGGTTAGACTTTCAATCAATATATAGATAAGCCTATTCATGATCTCGGGATTAGTTTGAAGTAACCGCTATTGATCAATAGTACCTTCGTGATCCCTTGATTCCGTAAATTATTGTTTCTGTACCATAGAAATTTATCTACTTATGTGCCCATAATAATAATCCAATTGTAGGTCAAGAATAAATAATAATACGCTAAGAAAATATAGTGGGAATTTACAGAAAAATATTTTGTGTGAGTTTATGATTGCAGTAAGATAGTAACTTCAATGCCGCTGAAGACCTCCCGTTACCATTATTTACGCTAACATGATGTGCATTTCAAGATACGACTTGCTGCTGTTTCATAATCGTCAGATCATTCATCTGCGAGTACATTCTAAGAAAACGCATGCCTTTCTCAGTGGTTTTAAATGTTCTATCTCCAGTAGTATATTCTATCAATTCGTTTTCAATTAAAAACAACAAATAGTCCTTCAAGAGCGTATGTGAGAGATATGTTTTGTAGAGTATTTCGGTTTGTCGTATCCGATTGCCATTCGCTGTTGCAAGAATAGACGCTATTATCTCCGACCGGCTTCTATGTTGTTGTCTTAGTTGTTTCATCACAAATAATATAATATTAGAATAATATTAACAAATGTATTGTAAATTCTATAAAAGTTTTCTATAATTTTACGCTAAGAATCTTATCTCTCGGCGTCCAGTGTAAAATGTCTCGTGATGAGATCAACAATATCAGGGGACATTAATTTAGTATGCTAAAATATTCAGTTCAGTCAGTAGCTACTTTGACTAAATTCGTCAAGGAGTCCAGACTCAAGAATCCTGGAGAGCACCCAAGTGACCCTAAGATGATTTCTAAACGCAATCTACGTTCACGCCTCGAAATATGTGATACAAAGCATCGCGATATTGGTACAAACGATTTCCTAACCGGATTGATGGAAATCCATGAGAAAATAGCTGGATGCTGAGGGCTCAACTTTAGGACATTTATAGATATGCTCATGCAACAAACAGATATTCGGATAATGAATTTAAGGGCCAACTGATATCTGCTGTCTAATAATAATAGTCAACACACGCTTGAGTTTATTGTATTCTCATCATTCCTCTTAGATCAGATTCAACTCGATGTTTAGGGCGTAACGGGTACCGTTGTCATATATTGACGGAAACAAACTCTGATGAATCACTTTCCTCATTCTCTTAAGCTTTGTTCCATTGTTAGTTAATATTTCAATCGCATAACAATATGTAGTGGATCGTTTGGTCGGTAATTTGCCTGTTAATTAACTAGTAGTTCTAGGAAGTCATAGATACGTACATAGGCGAGGTCATACAAGGCTTATAATCCTTGACTTCGCATATCTTGGAGTTCATCGATAGACAATGAATGACATATTATTATTCTCTGCTTAATTTTAATAGATTTCTTGGCAATGACAATTCGCATTGGATTTAATCTTAATAGAAGCTGGCTTATAGGAAGTAGTTCAGAATGATATGCCGCTTCCCAGGCGGTTTTACCAATGTCCAACAAAGAAGCTCCTTTGAACACGTTCGTCGAACTTATCTTGAAATAGACTTGTTTGGAAGATAAATTTTTAGAATCTGATCTATTTCTTCATCAGTAACGTCCGAATTCCTGTTAGAACCATATAAACTATACAGAAAGCCAAATGCTTCTTCTTCAGTGCAGGACACCAACGTAATTCCTGGATCATGAGACAGGCTTGCCTTAAGAAGAGATCTGTTGGGTTGAAGCTCTCCTTTATTGCTAGTTTGGTACGACGACGACGATAAAATAGTCCAGTGCAGCATTAAAAAGCTATGTTCACTACCTCGTTTCTTGTAAAGCACGACGCCCTGAGTAGAAGTATGATATGGATATCGGTCACCAACAGCTGCTAGTCGTATTGGATCCACCAAGTCTATCATATCATAATTGATACTTTCAAATGACGAGTCCTGTTCAGCGTAAATGATATTCTTTAATTCATATATGCTTTTGTATGCGTCTGTACCGTCGACATTTCCGGCCCCGCAATTGTCATATGTCGTAAGCTCCTCTGTTGCATCGTTAGTTGATATCTAGCTCACCAACTACATCTTGGTTTAACGCTTGTTAATAGTTATGAATGAGCATATTTATTGATCTAATTATCGGCAGTCATTGAGCTCTATACTATAAAGTGCTATCATTTAACAAATTGTGGCCTGTTTCATTACGAAATTTGCCAATATCGTGTTGCCTATACTCGTATGCTACCCCGTGGTAGATTATTAGATTACATATTGACACCTTTATAAGGGGTTTTTTGACCGAATTTTACAAGAAATGATTGCGGCCCCCTTTTGCTATCGTCCTATTCAGCTTCAGTACACACAAAATCATTCTTCCAATGTTAAGATTGGAATGACCAACGCAAGGAATATCACTCCTCCCACAATCCAAGCGCTCACGTATCCGAACTGATTGATTATGGAAGCAAAAAGAATCGGTATCCAAAAGGCACCAAATAAGGAAATACCATTAACATAACTTACAGAAAGCGTCTGGTATGGAGGAGGAGTTTGTGTGTCCACTTGTTTAGCCTTAACATAGACTATAACAAAACCCCACGATAGAAAGAAACCTGCTACGACCACAGAAATACCAATGAGGTAAGCCTGAGATTGCAAGACTCCAATCATCATTACGCTAACCGCAGATATGATTCCAGATATTGCCAGCAGCTTTCTTGCATTTTCTAGCCTGTCATATGCCTTTCCAACTATCGGAGAGGATATTAGGGCCACAATCAGATTGAGACTTCCAATTAGACCGGCTATTGCTGGATCTATCTTAATGTGGCCGGCAAGATAAAATACGATAAAGGACCAGATCAGACCTGAACCAACCTGAAATCCAAGTAATACCAGACCAAGCTTAATGAGTGACTTATTAATCAGTATGTTTCGTACGTGGCCAAACTTGACCTTAAAAATAAATCTTCGTTGTTCCACGTCCATTTCGCTACCGATATCTTGGGTCGTATTCTTATGTTCATTATTTAAATCAGGTCTTATTTTATCCCGTTGTTTCTGTTGCGGTTCAGTTGTTTTCGGTAACCACATTTGTAGGATGATTAAGGTTATGAAACCAGCTATTGCACTCAGAACTATACTTGTTCTCCATCCAAGGAACTCCGCCACTAATACCCATACAAAGAGGCCGATGATTCCACCAATAGCATGGGCTGAATTGAGTAGCCCCATGCCTAAGCCTTCAGATTGCTTTCCCACATATCCTGAAATTAATATAACACTTGGGCCAAAGAAAAAAGCCATCCCTAATCCTACAATAAATCTTAGTACTGCTATAGACAACAAATCTATGGAGAATGCAGAGAAAAAAACTGCGGTAGAAGCAATCGCGATACCCAGAATGGCAATTTTTCTTGGAGAATATTTGGCAGCAAGAATTCCCGCGACAACCTGAAAGAGACCAACACCGATTAAAAAACTCGCAGTTATTAGCCCTAATATAGAGACGTCCTCATCAAAATCAACAGCTATGAAAATGAAAATAGCGGGGACATTAAACCAATTTACAGTATAGATTATTCTTGCAAGCATTAACGAAATAACAGCTTTCCTAGGAACAATGGAATTTAACATTAAAACCGACCTATTTGGTCCTCTTAAATAATATCTGATCTTTGCTCTTAATATACGCTCATATTATGCCAGGAAGTCAAAAAAATGACCGTGTTTTTGATGTAAATAAATTTGTTTTTGTTTTCTTCGAATTTACAATTCTTTTGAGAAGATTTGATGCAGCTAAATAATTAAGCGAAATATTGACAATCATAATTAATTCAGCGATTGAGTTTTGTAAAATTTGGCGATAGAAGTACCTGACAGGTTATTCACTCAATCTGACAATCAGTCATCGTCTATTGTTTGATACATCTAGATCTCCGATATTAAACGACTCTCCATTCTGCGCCAAACAAATGAGATTGACCTTAATAAGCAAACTTGCGGATGTCTTTATCGATTTCAAAGCAGAAATTCAATCGTAGGAATCTTAACTTGAAATGTACTCGACACACAAAAACATATTTGGTAGTTCTGGAATCCGAGTAATGGCCGTCTTGACTTTTCCATCTACATTTAACAGATCTAATTCTATTCGTTCTCTATCCCTTTTTATTAGATTCCCTCCATTCTTGTTACTATAAGTGTTTACCCTTCCTGCCCCTATTAAATATGGTAGTAATCGTTCCAAATAGAATACACAACTCTTAGATACATCTGCACTATCCTTTTCAGTTGATGACCTATATAATTTAGAAAGATGATCACATCTATACTTGCCAACAATCAATATCCCATTTTTATTCACCAAAGCGGCAAATATTACGTTTCTACTCGCAGATAAAGCCGCTTCACAAACTTTATGCAAATCATTTCTACTATTATTTCCATAGTTGTTGTTGCATTCCAGCATGATTGTATTCAATGGATGAAATTTTGGATATAATAACAGGTTCGATTGAATGTTATATTATTAGTTTCAATTGAGATGCTATAATAAATGATGTAAGAATTATTAGTAATAAATATCCTAGTCAATAGATACGAACCAATTCACGTCTTGATCCCTTAGTAAGAGACCTGGTATCATTTATTTTAACATTGATATGACAAGTACATCTATCGATTTCTAGCGATAGAAATCATACTGCATACAGGAAAGGAAAGGAAGCGATATCGGCAGCTCAAGCTTAAATTCGATTACTTTCAAAGCGAATGTGATGAATGTCATGTCTTGAAAACCTGTATATTATACATATTAGCCCAGTGATGCTAACCAAATTTGATGGTCATTCATGTATATCAACAACTTCGGTAGAGTGATCCTCACGATAATGAGAATCAGCGTCCTTTTTCGTAAGGAACTCTTTTGCGCATATGGTACATCTAAATGTGCCGTCTACATACTCGGACATGTTACTACAAATGGACAATGCACATATATATTGCTAACATACGCTTCATGAAGTGTTAAGGGATTTGGGTTAGTGCTCTATCTTCACAAAGATTTCAGCACGGATGAGATGCATCACAGATCTGTATCTGCATTTTTTCTTCAGACAGGGTATCATTGCTCAAGACATCGGTGTCATTTTCATCGATGTTTGTGTTGCTTGAATTCAGAGCCACGAAACTAGGTTCATCTTGAGCTCTGATTTCAATTTGTTGATGTTCGGCGAGAACTAGAAAAGGGGTACCAATAAGAAAAAGCAGATTTATCATAATGAACTTACTACAAATTAATTCCTTCATTGTCTCATTCTACCCTTAATTAGTTAACAAAAATGATTTATACGTATTATGAGGGATTATACTATATTTTTTATAATTCTACGTTACTGGAACATGAAAAGATTTTATCTGACATTTTCTGAACTAAAAAATTGTCTTTTGTTGCCTTCCACCACCAGCATTTGACAGATAAATTCACTCATAGATCTGAGGCAATATTGCGAACTTTCCCTATTGGTGTTCATCCCTATCATCATATAGATATCCCCTATCTAAACAAATTAAATTGAATGTCCATAGCGATCATTATCTCGAAAAGGCTAATATTGGAGAAAATGACAAAAATCATAGTTTAGTGTCCAACGAAACAGAAAATAAAGGAGATCGTACTATGTTGCCAAATGGCATCTATTCTGAATCACGTGGTGGTTTACGAAATCAGCACACACTGTTGGTTGATGGCACCGATGACAATGAGTCCTACGCATTAAATTCAAGAACATTCAATGAATTACATGATAATGATAACAAAGTCCTCATACTCCTAAAAGGCAATGCAAATGGTGATTCTAGCTATACGTTCAATGGATTAGTCAGGGAGCTTAATATGCATCAGCAAAGTCTTAGCAGATCGATTAAGAGGCTCATTAATTTGGGACTAATTGAACAAATCAAGCATTGTGGATTTCGATTAACTAAATTGGGACGACATCTAGACATGGCTACAATTTCGATGAATAGCAACAATAAGTACAGAAAATATACTCAACTGGCATATTTGGATATGCATTTTACTAAATTTGATATTGATAGTATAACCTCAAAGCTGACTGGGAAATGGTTCGAAAATCTTAGATGGGTAGGAAGAATCAACGATTCTGGGGTTTCAGTTCTGAAATGGAAGAGGTATGATAATTCTTTTGTTATCAACGTTATTATTATGCAAGGTTCATTAGTCATTGAATCTGATGCATCATTACAAAAAGAGATCATCGAGGCTGCAAGAACTATTCCAAAGATCATCTCGATGGTAACGGATGTTGTTTTGGAACAGTTCAATTCCAGGCCGCCTCCAAATAATTATTTGTCTATACACAGGATGTGCTCCGGTATCAATGAAACTCGGTATAATTGATAAGGAGAAACTCATAATATGTTCGACCATATATAATTTGCCATACTGCCGGCATGCAGGTGATTTGATACCACTAGTAGTTACTAAATTTAACAGGAATAAGATACGGTGTGTTATAATTTGACACAAGCAAGTCTTAGAGCATCCTGTATCATTAAATGCGCTAGGTCTAAAAGCAACTATCATTAATAAAGGATCTCATAAGGTCATTTTACTATTCTATATATATGCCCATCTAAATAGGTTAAGATGTATACATAGCCATCTGGGCCTGTCTCAATGTCGGTGATCCTACCGCTAAATCCCCTGGCGAAAAGCACAGGAGATGTATCATCTTGCAGATCAGCAACTGAATCGGCTAAGTCGGTGTGACCAGAGGGATCAATTCTAATCCCAGTTCTCTTGTCATCTATTTTAAAGAAATACAGATCACCAGCATTGATATCACCTATGAAAATATTGTTTGAAAATTTATCCCCAAGTATAGATGAATTATAGAACTCTAAATCAGTGACGCCTATTGGTTTAACCCAACTAAATTTTGGATCAGAATAGTATGAATTATTTAGCATTACTAGGTCATTTTCGCCGAAATTTTTGTTCCTAGATAATGGTCCCATAATCTTATACCATCCGCTATTAAACCCAGGTTTCACTAGGTTAGTTTCATCAAATTTATCTTCTCCATTTTCGGTATCCCAAAGGTTTCCAGTGATAGGATCAAACGATATACCAAAGCTATTCCTGATCCCATATGCATAATAATAATCCAGATTGGAATTATCGCCGAGATCGTTCTGGTTTTTGAAGGGATTATTTGATGATGGATTTCCATTGATGGGATTAATACGGATTATAACTGATGTGTTATTAGGAGTAGCATCACCGTCAAGTACATGATTTTGTAGTATAGTCGAAGGGCTAGTAAGATCACCAATTACTACATACAGCTGTTCGTCTGGACCAACCTTAATCTTGCCACCATTATGGTACGGGCCAGGCTCTCCTGGCAAGTCTAGCAAAAGTACAGGATTAAAAAGGCTTGTACCGTTCCAGTTGTATCTATATACTCTATTCCTTACACCGGCTGCTTCGCTATTTTTGTTTGTTTCCTCTGTTAGGTAAATAAAGACATAATCGTCAATTTTAGTTTGTCCAATTCCTCTCTTAAGTATATCGATTCCAAGTAATCCACGTTCTGCTTTATGATCAACTCTGACAGTCGATGCAGGATTTTTTTCAAGTGTTCCATTATTTACAACTCGAACCATTCCAGTATCCTTTTCCAGGACCAGAATAGTATCTTCATCTACAAACGTCATACTGGTAGGTTGAGCTAAGCCATCGACAATGAGGTCAATTCTTAAGTCAGTGTCAGCACTTTGATAAAGATAAGGCGCCTGAGATATTTCATTGTAATATCGCATCAAAGTGGGCAAATAATTAATAGCCAAAATAGAACTGGGAATTAGCATGATAATGATAATCAGAATCCGTGCCTCTCTATTATTTTTAAGAGGATTGAACAAAGTTTAGCTTCGGTTTAGGACAGTGTCTAATTTAAGAATTTACTCGGAGAAATTCCTACTCCGCATCGGTTTCCAAATAAAGAGATTATTCACATTTAGACCTCCCGGATAGATCAGATGCCAAAAAAGAGTAGTATAAACTTTTTCAATTGGCACAATTGAAATCAGAATTTGTATTCTGGGGGGCTCGGCCCATCTTATTCGAATCCTTCGACAGAGTGTCTGGGAACATGATGAAATGTCGTCATGAAAGGAAGCGTAGAATGCCACAACAGCTTTAAGCCCAATGCAACTTTCAATGGTGGAGAGTACATTCATTATTCACACAAGTTGATCAGCCATTAATGTGTGTGTGAAGGAAATTTCCCTAATTTTGACCATGTCCTTCCCGATGACTTCTCTTAATAGATCCAAATCGCTTCCAGATAGCTTTACCACTATATCATAGACGCCTGTGACGCGATCCACCTCTTCCACGCATGGCAGTTTCGCTATTTGTTCCATGGCTTTGTCTTCAAAGCCGATTTCACACGTGACCAACACATATGCTACTGGCATAATATCCGCACTAACTGTATATGCAATCACTAGTTAATTAGTTGACGGGTGTTTTTACGCCAATATCTTATATAGAAGTTACCTAGTTCCAAGGTAGGTTTTATGGAGTCGGACTGGTAAGGTGGTGTACAAAAACTAGAAAACAGGTGACCTCTCATGTTATCTGATGGAGCGATAAGGCACATGGCTAAAAAAGTTTCTGGCATTGTATTTCAAACAGCTTGAAATTACATTTTCAGTCGCGCGTATTTTAAACAGCCATGTCGACAATCAAGTTATTGGGATCTTATAGAGACAGTGTCTGAGGTTCTATCAACCACATAAATATAGTCGGTTGCATTCAATAGCTCGGATTACTACCAACGATCACCGGATCCACCTTCATGTTATTAGTTTCGATGCCCGAGACGAAGTTTGAACCATGATGTATCCGCCCTAAGATTTAGCCATTCTAATGGATCTGATCTTAACCTTGAAGATATAGGAGTCAAGATGGAGGCAAAATCAAGTACCATGATCATTCGAAGATATGGGATCACCCCTTGGTGAATCAGATCAAACAGCAAAGCCATTCTTTTTTTCCCTTGCGTTTTACAGTAGCTGAATGATATTACAGGAAGACAATTTGATGTCATTCATATCGTAGCCGTCTTCCTAGCGTTTCTTGGTAGAATATAGATCAACCAATTTACAACAATATTATTAGTACTCCGGCCGTCAGATGCTAAGTGATCCTGACCTACATGATGGTGTCAGAACATGGGTTAACTCCATCAACAGTTTCCTAGTATCATTATTTCTGAAGGATGTTCTAAGTTGTGATCCGGAGGAAATTAATAACACTTCTTATATCAGACGTTCTTGGATGACAATGATAATTTTCTCCTTAGTTTTGCTCACTGTAGTCATTAGCTACTTAGGTTCGAATATGGTACTCGCGACTATCCGTGTTACACAGCAGCAAGCTGATCTGATAGAATGGTGCACTAAGGAGATGGTGAAAATAACTGATGCTAGTATGGTTCAAGCTTTGAATGTCTGTGCAGAGTATTATCTAAAGGTAGGATAACAAGTTTAACCAGCCGTGTAACGTTTGTTGTTCGAAAGCATGACCAAACTATCAAAATGGCCTGTCGACGAGCCCTGCTACCATGTTGAGAAAAAAAAGTGTACAATTTGAAATATATGCGCGACCCCCCCATCTTTGGCGCCTTCTTTTGTCTAGCTAGTCTGTCATGCTCTCTTTGATCGTTAACAATTATGAATGTAATGATCATGAATTAAAATGCTAAGGTCATAAAATCTTGTTCAAAATATCCATAATTGATTACTACTATGGCTAATCTTTTTCAGAATATCCATAGTTGATTTAAGTATATCTTTTGCAGTAACAATATCCACTAGTTCACCTTTGCCATCCAGTACTGGTCATACAACGTTTAAAAGGATTAACTATGTGTCAAAATGACGGCTACTCGTTCGAATTCAAACTTGAATGGGCTCGATATCAATAAAGACAACTTACATTACGCATGAGAGTTGAACTTATTCACATCGAGAAAGATTGTCAAGTTATTAAACTGTGTTGTATCAGTAGAGTGGTATTAGCCTGACATTTTATGGATTTCGTATTGATGTAAGTCTCCTAATTCATGTGTAACTCGGTCATTCATCATGACAAGAATTTTCTGGTTCGATATGCGTACAGTCATTTATAAATTGCAAATTAGATACTTGCTAGGATCATTTCTTCGTAGTTCTTAAATAAGCATTAGGATATCAATCTATAAACTGAAGTTGTTTGGTTTGGGAAAGCGTCTAGGCAAAGAACTATCTATGAGAACAAGTGAAAAATTTTCGACACAACCACTCAACAGTGATGATATGGGCGAGATTAGAAGAATTCAAGACGTATTAAATCCTGATGAGAACGTAGTAATTGTTGCTCGTCAGTCAAGAATCTTACCTGGAGGTTCCTACATTACTCCTAACACTATTTACGCGACTGAAAAGCGGTTAATTATTAGAGATCCGTATATGTTAGGCATAAAAGAAAACCTAATTGATATCCCTTATGACGTTATTACAAGCATTAAGCTTGAAAATGGATTGTTCTCATCTACTATAAAATTCGAAGCTCCTGCCTTAGTTGGTTCCAAAAGGTTAGGTATGATACATGGCATAATTCATGGTAACAATGATCATGAAGGATTGATACAAGCGATTCCGAAAGCGAAAGCAGAGGATCTAATAGAAGTAATACGTTTTGAAATGCATCAAAAAGAATCTGAACGCTCCGCATTAGCCCTCAAATCAAATCAACCAAGCAGTTATTCAATTGCAGATGAATTGACTAAACTTATGAACCTAAAAGAACAAGGAGTACTGAATGCAGAAGAATTTGATCATATCAAAAGAGATCTTTTGACAAAAAAGTAAAGTGATCGAAGAGGTGTCAGAATTCCTGAAGTAGAATGGAATGTAAAGACTTTCAATTGACAATAATAATACCTTTTTCGGATTTTTCTACTTGACTATTGATATGATCATCGTTATCATCACTACCACCACTATCACCACACCATTGTCTCTTAGACCAACTTTTCAGCATCGGCGATGATTTTTCCTCCCTTTATTCCTAATATGATGTTACCTGTGAGTACGCCGCCGCTGTATACTTTACCATATTCCTTACCAAGTCCAAGGAACGATTCGAGAATATTGGATTTAGAATGATATCCAGCTTCGATTATTTTCATATTCAACTTGCTGCTCACTTTGACTATTATATGACGGGCAGCGGACCACTCTCCTTCCCATGAGATTACTTCAAAATTTCCAAAGTTTATAGTTGATAGGGTATAGCCGCTAAGCTTAGCGTTAAATTTTTTGTTTCTCGTGATGGCATAATTATTCATCCAGTTTATTGCTTTTTCTGCCTTACCCTTTTCAATGGCAAAATTATCAGATCGTGCCAATTTAGTAATAGGTACACCAGAACCTATATAGACTATTAATCCAATTTAATGCCAACCAGCTCGTGACAGAATTATGGTATTTGGTAGCTGCCTAGTATACCGTCAGCTATCTACTTTCATAAGTGATTTTGGTCAAATATCTCGGCCCCCCAACGGCATTGACTGAGTTGCTTATTTTGAATTAATAATATGGTCAATATACTTAAAAGTGGAAGACGCTTTTCATTTTAATTAGATGGCCACAACTTTAAGAGATATCATGAGGAAAAGGCTCGAGACTATTAACGATTCAGCCTCGGTCCAGGACGCAGCTAAAAAAATGAAGGACAAGGACGTGAGCTCATTGATCGTAGTCGATAGTGATGGTAAACCTCAAGGTTTGGTCACTGAACGGGATTTAGTCACTAAAGTATGTGTTAATGATACCTTTACAAGTGAAATTGCAATTAAGCAGATAATGTCTGTGCCTCTCATTACAATTGATTCCACCTCTACCCCTGCAATAGCAGCTGATACGATGTTACGTTGTAATGTGAGACATTTGCTTGTTACTGATGATAGCGATAAGAATGAGAAATCCAATCCGAAATATTTTGTGGGGATAATTACACCTCTCGATTTTGCGAGATATGAAGAATTTCCAAATGACGAAGTAGGTAAGGATGAAATCGAAAGAATGTTAGAGTATTATATTTGAGGGTTATGCTCTAGGATATTTTAAGAAGCTATATTCATCATAGCATGATAAAATCTGTCCTTACGGACAGATATCTGGCTGTGACAAATACTGCATTTTAGTCTTCAATAGCAAGGCGAGGTCTAAATCGGAATCAAATGTCATTGGCAGTAAACCTTCAATACCGGTATGGATGGGCAAGATTGGGCAGGGACTGAGACGAAGAGATCTCAGAGTGACTTCAAGCAAAGCATTATTTAATAGACCTTAATGATTCGACTCCAGAAAGGTTGATTGCGATCCTTCATATTTCCTTACAGATAATGACTACGAAAGGCAATAAGTTTATTGCTAATTTCTTCTTCAATCCTTAAGTATGGATACTAGCTCCGCCTTTGCAAATCTTTCGCCTATAGCAGTTATTTTTACTTTCACTTTGTCACCGACTTTCCCGTCCTTGACGAATACTACTAACCCTTGAATTTTGGCAATTCCATCGGTTGCACCGCTCTTTCCCCTATCAGTGATTTCTACATCATACTCATTTCCTAGTTCGACAGGCTTTGAAAGCCTGCCGTGGGTTCCAAGATTGCTAACACGATGTGTGTCATTATCTCGTACCTTCATTCGAAGACTCCAATTTGAAATCCATTGGCGTACACAAGATATACTGACTCGAAGGAAAAGCTGGGCAAGAGGTTCCATTTTTATGTGTTGGTTTCAGAACGACAACACTACCATTCAAACTCCATATACCGTGATAGGTTTTTCTATGACATCCTCATATTTCTCGAAGAATGCGTAATCTGATTTCTCATTCACGAATAATAGGTGTAATCCTTCTCCCATAAGGTTTTCCACGGTGACACTAATCTCATCTTTCATAATAATAGACAAGTATGATAAAGAGTCAGTTACAAGAATAAGGTTTGTGTTTTCGTAACTGTCTATAATATCATATAAGATTGATTCTATATGTCCAAAGAGTCCCAGATCGTAGTCTTGAATTTTTGGGTTAATAATGCATACGGTAGTGGTAATTTTGTTAGTATCTCCCCCAAATGCTCCATTTACTTTTCGCTCACCTTCCATTGGCTTCCCCTCTTGATTCTGCACTAGTGTGCAATCTTTGTCTTGCCCTTGATATACAGTTTCGTTCAGGTGGTCTTGGGATGAATTTCTATATCCTACTATAGGGGAAGTGAACTGATATCCGCCCTGATTAAATGTCTGGTTAAATTCAATCTTTTGGTATCCACTCAACCTGATGAATTTCTCTGCTCCTGCCACTAACTGACCTTCAGTAAGCCATAGATCATTTCTTCCAATATTGTCACTAATTTTTCTCGAAGTTCTATCATGATTCAACTTAAAAAAAAGAGACCTTACACTCATCATTCTATTTGTTGACATCTACATTTTATTGGTATCCCCGTGCCAATAAAAGGCTATTCCGATCTCATAATACAAAAGCAGGACATGAGTTGATATATTGAAGTAGAGCAAAAGAACTGCTGGGGTTTTCACCTATCAAGTTGAAAATTTCATGTCTAGTTATCAATATGTTTCTGAGATCTGCAGATTTGACGGAGAATTGTTGGACATGATCCAGGTTTAGTTTTAGCGAGATCACCAATGAATAGCAGCGCATTCATTTCCTGGATTGGTACAAGTGGTACACCCAGTTTTGGTACGAGTGAGTGATCTTCATAAAGTGGTTTGTCAATCAATTGTTCCTTACACTCACTTCGAGAGCGTCTTTGACATTCTTTGTAAATTCTAATGTAGTTTCAGTGGATTGACTCTTGTACCTCCCTGAAGCCCGAACATACTGAAGGTAGTCTTGCATTTCATTCTCGTATAGCAGAACATTATCTGCAACTACCACCACCCTATCACTTAACAAGTTGTTCTTCTCTGCCAGATTAAGATAGTTTAAATAGTCGGATTTTATAGCATCCAAAAACATTAGGTTAAACTTTTGTTTCTGAAGAAGTGGGATCCCCTTTAGCCCATCTACATTAATGACCTCAATGATGTGGGACAGTCCAGCATCTTCAACATTCTTCATCGCTATCCTTGATAGATTTGTATCTTTCTCTATAGTAATCAGCTTTCCGTCATCTGGTAACATATCGGCCATCAAAATTGCAGAATAACCATGTAGCGTTCCAATCTCAAGTATCGTTTTAGGTTTATATTTACAGATAATACCTGTCAAAATCTTTCCCTTTACCGGACCTATAGATGGTAAACTCTGTTTTTTTGCTATTCGCTCCAGGTCCTGTAACACCCGAACAACTTTCGAATTATAAGTCAAGATCTTTATCAAATATGACCATCATGATTATTCAAAGGTTTCTTATTGTTTAAAGATAAACTTCATCCAGCGAGCTTCTTCATTCGATGCTCACTTCATTTAAGATCATTATGGCTCATCCATTCTTCAATAACCTAAATTGTGATTTAAACTCCTTCAAGGTGTCACTATCCATGATACAGAATTCTACAATTTCTAGAGTAGAACCACGCTCGTCATCGTCTCCGCAAAGGAGAAAGTTCAGAGATTCACTCACCAATATAGCGGCACATTTATCCTTGGGAAAACCAAATATCCCTGAGCTTACCGCAGGAATGGAAATATCTCGAAACTTTCTCTCAGAAGCCAATAAAAGACTAGCCCGAATTGCACCTCTTAACTTTACGTCTTCACCCCCTTCACCCATTCTTGGTCCCACTGCATGAATAACTGCTTTACATGGCAATTTACCACAGTTCGTAATTGCCGCGGAACCAACTGGAACAAACCCTATTTTATCACTCTCTTCTTGGATTATCTGTCCTCCTTTCCTCATGATGGCAGCTGCTACTCCTCCTCCGTGTTTAAGATTTGAGTTTGAAGCACTTACGACTGCATCGACATCTCTTGAAGTAATATCTCCTTTAACTAGCCTTATGATCTTACCATTTTGTAGTTCAATCTGATCCACTATTACCGAACGCTCTCTCAATCTATTTTCGCAATATAATATTTAATCAAATTAATAGATATATCAGACACAGGCATAACTGCTAATGGTGATGAGATAAGATAATTAAAGGAAAAAACCGAAAATGTATTAAGATTGATTAGAGGCTGTTGTTGTTTTGCTCGCTCTATTCTGTGGGATAAATAAAGATATAGTGGTATTGAAATCTTCCTTGATAGGAACATTCGAGCATCCGATATGAAATGTCTTAATTGCTACTCGGAATATATTCCGACGCTTTTATACCCTATCTGCAGACGGTGTGGATTTTGCTACTATTGTAGAAGTTTTCTATCATGTATTCATTACACAGAAGATCTGCATAACACGCTGAAAAAGTGTCCTCAGAGACGATCGCTGCAATTGCCGGATCAAGGATATAAGGATTTTCCATACCGAGAAAGGAAATGGGACTCATATAAAGAACTCTCGCTCTTATTGATAAGTAGAAACCCTTATGATTGCTTTGCTGCCGTATTAATCATTGATGAATCGATTAGACGTGGTATAGGAAAATCAAATATGTTAGAATTACTGCGCAAATTGCTAGCGATGCAATACCCTTTAAACTGCTATATAGATATTATACCTACGGGCAGCTCAGATCTTGAGATAATACGAATTGTGGACTCCTACAAAGCTATTCCTGTGTTTCTACTGACCTCTGACAAAGAACTCTGTGATAGGCTATTACCCAAGGCAATATTAGTTAAATCGAAAGGAACCAGTAATGCGGTAAGAATAATTTTTAATACCATAAGGCATAGAATCAAGAGACTATAGAATTCGGGTTCCGGATATATTTGATCTCTGTAAGAAGTGGTACAAAAGATATAACCAAGAACTATGATAGAGGAGTATGTCATTTAGTATAATATCACGTATTTGCGAGTCTTGTGAAAATAATAATGGACAAGAACAATAAATCCAATGCAGACGGGCGGGACAAACGCAAATACTCGGATTTTCTAGTAGGTCTGGGTTTAGGTGCAGTCGGTGTTGTCATTCTTTCGTCAATATTGAAGCCACGATGTCCGAAATGTCGGAAAAAGATATTGCGTGGAATTCATGAATGTCCATTCTGTGGGGCTAACTTGCAATAAGAAATCGCATCTAACGATCATGTTACAAGTGCTTGCAATTGTATGCCTGACGTTTTAATTGTATTTGCCAGATGACTGACGGTTTAAATCTGCAACAACTTTACACCAGTAGATCTGTTCATAGTTCTAATAGATCTCGCTTGTTCCAGAGGGTGTTAATTCACATATATTTGAATTTATACCATCTGACGTCGTTAAGGTAAATGAGGCCGATCTTAAGATTATCGATGGACTTGGTTTAGAGGTCAATGTTGAAGACGTGGTTGACGCGGCCCATAATGAATATTCTGATCTTCGATTCTTGAAACTAGGAGACAACACAATACCCCCTAATCAATGCGTATTTGGGTCGAAAGGCAGCAAGGTGATCCGAATCCCCATCTGTGGCTTAATGTGCTATATGCGATGAAATTCGCTAACCTTACAAGAGATAAGATGATTGAAACGAAAACGCATAAGCTGATTAAGAAGATAACTGATTGACGCTAAGCCTCTCGCAATATGTATTAATTCCCCTTTTTGGGTGTTTAGTAGAGATAAAATGCGCGTAGATGTAAGACACCCTCTTAAACTCGGACACTCCAGATTGATGGGAAAGGGTAAATTTGGACGTTCAGAGTTGTAATACTCTTCGATGGCCCACGGCTCTTCTGATCATCTACAGAATACTTCCTCTAGTATACTTGTGCCTGACGGAAGGCATCATCTACTACCGTGAGTAGCGGACCGTCTGTACGGAGTGATTTGGTTCGCTCTCATCGATTGTTAGAATACTCGTGTAAAAGCTTCATTAGAATAATTCTTATACTGTGAATTCAGACAAGAAATGCCAAAACACACAATAGTCAAATCCTCGATCCAATGAGGAGATAAGTAAAAAATGCGCAATTACAATAATAATGAAAGTAATAGAGAACCAGGCAAAATGATTTTTGATGAGATCGGTAAGGTTTTTCCCAGGCGTAAGACAACAATTTTTTTGTTTGCAACCTCAATGTCGTTGGCTTTCTTACTAATTCATTTATCACCAGAATTGATTGATTCTATTACCTATGCCCAACCTTATCCCCAACAAGGGTTAAATAATGATGATGATTCGGATTTTGGGCAGGCAAATACTACTTCACCAGTAACCTCCATATCAAGAGTTAATACCAGCCTTTTTAATGACGTATTCAAACAGACACAAGGATCTGTTGTACAAATAACTAGAACGGTACCCCTAACAGGTATCGCTATAGATCCTTCACAAGAGAATAGAACAGCTTTGGGATCCGGTTTTGTATTCGATCAAGAAGGACACATTATTACCAATAACCATGTGGTTGCGAACGCCCAAGTAGTAGATGTGACATTTACTAACGGGGATAGATCTAGGGCCAACGTCACAGCGGTAGATCCATATGTAGACTTAGCAGTTCTTAAAATTATTGAAACAGAGAATAATACCTTGGAGCAAGAAAAACACCTAGATGCGCTCCAACTTGCCAACTCGTCAGCATTACAAGTAGGTGACACAGTGATTGCCATCGGAAATCCTTATGGACTTGCAGGTACCATGACAACAGGCATAGTGAGTCAAGCAGGCAGATTAGTCCCGGCCCCTGGTATTGGCTTTTCGATTCCTGACGTAATTCAAACTGACGCCGCAGTGAACCCAGGCAACTCCGGCGGTCCGCTATTAGACACACAGGGTAGGGTAGTAGGAGTTACTTTTGGAGGCTTTCCGGGAGGGGTGAATTTCGCAATACCATCCAACCTTGTACAAAAAATAGTTCCCGCTCTGATCGCTGAAGGAAACTATACGCATCCATACCTAGGATTTACAGGAGCCACCCTTACTTCAGATTTAGCAGCTAGTATTGCAAATATAACCCAAAATCTGAAGGGGGTATCTGTAAATACACTAGTACAGGCGGGTCCTGCAGACAAGGCAGGGTTGAACGGGACTACAATCGATCAATATGGTAGAAAGCACGGAGGAGATGTAATCGTAGCAGTCGATGGGGATAAGATGAGAGAGTTTGAACAGTTAGTATCCTATATAGAAGGGAATAAGTCTCCTGGCGACAATGTAGTTCTAAGTGTGGTCAGGAACGGAAATGTGATAGATTTAGATGCAGTACTTGAAAAGAGGCCTCAACACAATAGTACAGAGCAATCATAATGGTATTGTGCTTCACCTTCAATGATTGGTTATCCGTAACAGAAAGTTATCGGAATTTCACAACGAGGCGGCTGTGGCCTCTAAACCTCAATCCGGCGGGAACGTTGTCATGTAAATTAGGCCATACATCAAATTCTCAAGCCAGGAACTCATGTAGTGAAAGAAGCTGAAAGCCATTCTCTGGCCTCAATCACATCTCTTTGGGTTAGTTCATGTCCGCTATTTTGCCATTTCAGTGAAACATTTGATCCGGTTTTCTTCAGTAGATCAAATAGACCTTTTGTTCCGCGGCTGGGTACGATGGGATCGTGTAGACCAGCAGACATGAATATGTACTTGCCTGACAGGTTAGGGACTGAATCGAGTACAAATGGAATCATAGCCCTAAACAGAATAGAACCGGCGAGTATCTCAGGTCTAAGTAATAGCATGCTTGCAGCAATGTTAGCGCCATTGGAATACCCTACTGCCACAAGATGTTCCAAATCAAACTTGTAGAGCTTTGATGCATTCTGTATAAAATCCGCTAGTTCGTGGGTACGAAATTTCAAATCTTTTATATCAAAGACTCCCTCTGATAATCTGCGAAAAAACCTTGGCAGATCATTCTCGAGCACCTTGCCACGAGGACTTAGAATTGAAGCTCCTACAGGGTCCATCATCCTTGCTATCTGAATTAGATCGTTCTCGTCCCCCCCAGTTCCGTGCAACAATAGTAGAGTCAACGATCTATCTCGCTTGTTATGCTCTGATGCAAGAAATCGATGAATAAATCCTAGTTGGTCTTTTTCTTTCATCTATTTCACCTATTGATTATGTTATGTGTGCTCAGGTCAAGGCACTGTTGCTACTGCTAGTTTGGATTCCCTTTCTTGGATGGACTATTGCAGGTAAAATTTTCTCAAGGTCCCCACGAACAGATTCAAGCCATGGAGGAAGCACCAAGTGAGTGCCAAGCTCTTCGGCCTTCTCATCGACCGTAAATCCAGGAGGATTTGTGGCGATTTCGAAAAGGACACCACCAGGTTCACGGAAATATACAGAATGAAAGTAGAACCGGTCAATTACAGGAGTTGCGTTCAACCCAGCTCTAACTAGTTTGTGCCGAAGTATCTGTTGTTGAGCGTCTGTAGGGGTACGAAATGCTACATGATGTACTGAACCAATTCCTACAACTCCCTGTTGTGTGTGAGGTAGACAAAGGACATCAACGATTTTGGCTCCGCCCTTCAAACCCCCCTCCTCCGTGTTGACTTTAGTTGAGGAAGGTGATTTGATAGTAGAAATCTCATAGCGGAACCGGCTTCCGTCCTGAAGTGTATGAACAAATCCCAGTTCATTGGTCAAAACTGAGGCAGTACGTTCGTATCCTTCCTCTGACAGAGTTACTGAGTAAAATCCTCGAACGGCGGATGCTGTTGGTATTGGACCCTCCTTCCAAATGTTTGAGCTCCGATCATCTGCAGACCTATGTGCAACAATTTCCAATTCTAACCCATCCGGATCGCGCAGAGACAATACCTGTTCGTCATCAAAACGTGTAGAGGGGCCATGAAATTCTATCTGATATTTCTTTAATCTATTAATCCAGTAATTTATAGCACTCTCCGGAACCAGAAAGGCCGTGGCGATCACCTGGCTAGTTCCCCGATGTCCATTGGGAATATTCGGCCAGTGAAAGAAAGTAAGAATAGTTCCCGGCCGTCCAAGCTCATCTCCATAATAAAGATGGTACGAAGTCGGATCATCTTGATTCACTGTTAATTTTACAAATCTAAGTCCCAAAATTCCAGTGTAAAAATTGATATTTCTCTGAGGATCACTTGTTATCGCCGTAACATGATGAATTCCAAAGATATCCCTGTTCATGATGACACTGTCTCTTCACTTTTTTTCGGGTCATGTGTTTTTAATACACGCATGGTAATCACTTATAATCTAAAGAATTCATGTAATATTTCGCTAACGATCGCGGGTTTCTCGGCATATGGGGCATGTCCGGCATCTTCTACTATTTCTAGTGAGGAATTCTTAATTGTTTGTTTAAACAGTTTTGAATGCTCAACTGGTATCAATTTGTCGTTTTTGCCCCAAATAATTAGAGCGGGCACATCATGAATCCTTTTTAACCTATCTAGGCCGATCTGTGTGTTAGTACTGTTGAGAAACGTTGACTCAAAAGCATGCTTTGCTCCTGGTCTATTGATCCTATTTATAAAAAAGTCAACCATCATTGGAAGGACCCTCCAAGGCTGAGCAACTAATTGTTCAAATACCCTCTTTATTTTTTCGGGTGATGCACTGATAGCCGCTTCAAGATAATCATATAGTAAAGGAGTAGGTCTATCAAGCATTCCTGATGAATCTATCAACACCAAGCTGTCTAACGCGCTCCTATTTTCAATTGCAATTTCAGATGCTATGTATCCTCCAAGAGAGTGGCCTATCATGGTTGTCTTACCATCGTCAATTTGGATGGAACTCATGAAATCCAAAACAAATTCCCTGAAAGCATCTATTGTATAATTCAGGTGAGGCGAATCGCTTCCGCCAAAACCTATTAGATCGACTGCGACTGTGTGATAGTGTCTTGAGAACGCTTCAGGAATATCTATCCATCTGTCCGAAGAAGAACCAAGGCCATGAAGAAACAAAAGGTGCTTAATGGTTCCACTACTTTCCCCAAATTCTCTGTACCTTATATTGGAACCATTTACTGTTACGTTGCGATCAACCATTCTATTTGTTGTTATTCATGAACTCAATACTTATTGTTTGTGAGTTATCTTGCATTAAATGCACTATGTTAACGTCATTAGCCTTTAATCGTATGATATCACTAGCGATATCATTCGTCCTGAATGAAAGAGTGATACTTCCTAACTAGTAACAACTCAATGAGCAGTTAGCGCAGGTCTTCTTTAGTCTCCTTACTCAATATTTGCATATCTTTATTATCGAACTGAAACAGATCCTTACTCGACTTTATCTGACTCGACCATGCAGAGGTTAAGACCAGTTCGCTTGTTCCATCACTGTAATGCTCGGTATGATAACAAGAGATGGAAACCTTGACCATTTCCTCTTCCTTGCAGAGCTGGTCTATCTGGTCAAGTGGTGTACCATGAAGGAATCTAATAGTCATTGCTCGTTTACTTGCCTGTTGCCGCCTGACTCAGGCTAAGTCTCAGATGTGCATCGTAACAGGGCCCAGGATAGAGTTAGCAATCACACTGATTGATAGACTGAAGCGATTATTTGAGCCACTAAAATTTTCCTTTGATAGCAAGGAGACAGTCATCGAACTTAATGGAGTACACATCGAGGCCTATCCATCACATCACCTAGATGCGATGCGAGGACTCAAGGATGTATCATTCATCTATCTGGATGAGGCAGACTTCTTTCCACCAGGGCTACAGCAGGATGCGAGAGATGTTAGTGAGAGATACATTGCCAAGTCAAATCCGTACATCGTTATGGTTTCAACGCCTAATGCTTCGGAAGGCCTATTCGAAAGGATAGAGAAAGAACCCAAAAGAATCTTACTCGATTATACTTATGGACTAAACAAGATATACACACAAGATGAGATAGACGCTGCCAAACAGTCGCCTTCATTTGAGCGAGAATACAATCTGAAGTATCTTGGATTAATAGGCAACGTCTTCCACACAAAGGACATAGAGGCTGCGATTGAGAAAGGGAAGAGATACGATGTTGCCAATGTTAACAATGCATACACGCAGAAGTCTGTAGGCCTAGACCCTGGTTTCGGTTCATCAAACTTTGGTGTGTGCATCACTGAGTTAAGAGACGGACTAGTCCACGTTCTACATGCAGAAGAATATCATAGACCTGATTTCAATGAGATGATAAACACAACAGTTCGTTTGTTAGACCAATATGACATCAGATTCGATAATCGTTGTCGTATCTTTGTAGATGGTGCTAATCCCTCATTTATCAGGGCCCTTAAAGACAGAGTAGACGAAGACCCAGAATATGACAAGCAGATATAGTACTACAAGAAGTCTTATCCTTCCATATATGATTTGCAATTCTTACAACAGAATATGTTTGTCATACCCGTACCCTTTGCCAAGTACCATAAGGAGATGTTAGCCCATACTAAAGAAATGCTAGAGTACAAGAATGGACAGGTTGCTATTCATCCTAAGTTTAACAAACTGATAACCGCGTTAAGAACGGCAGTAGAGAATGGTGAAGGTAGCCTGAATAAGGAAGCTACGTCACATGACGACCTATTCGATAGTTTCGAACTATCACTGCAGTTCTGGCATTGACTGGGTAGTACAAGAGGTATGAACAGGTAACGTTCAATATCCCTATTCTGCTACAATCCAGGTTGGATACTATGGCATACGTTCTGATGGTTGGTCTCACAATAGCCCTCATTTCATTATTGGTGGGAAGAGCGTCTGCGGTGACGTTTGAGATTCCAGTTTTTACAGAACCTACACCTCCAACCGATGATCCTTATGTGAACGGAGGCACAACTATTGAAACGGAAGAAAAGACTGTAGACATTGAGCAGGGTAACAGGATACTGAAGGTCGATATTCCAAGATACACTGCATGTATGGATGATAAAGTTAAATCAAGAGTTGAAAGTGGGACAGTGACTCTTGACAGCCAAGGCAACCCTGAATACTTTGCAGATTATATGAAGAACGTTGACATGGAACTGTCCTCCATCTTACTTTTCCTTATCATTATAATATGACCATAGATCTTCTATGACTAGGTTAAACCTATCCTTTAGACCATCTAGTCGTGGACCCATTGTTTTATCGTGAAGGTGAGTATCGATAAGATATTTGTATGCACTGTCAATCGCTTTTAGGTAAGCATATACATATGACTCTATTGGTATATCCCTTGCTGTACTTTCATGTCCTTCACGCTCCTCTAACTCTTTGTACACTATTTCACCTCTGTTAATTATGATCTCTTCTGGCGTTTCTTTTTCATTCGACATCTTATCTCTAGATAAATTGGACATAGATATAAAAAATCCCTCTAAATTGAGAACACTGTACACGCAGACCAATGTTAGACTGTTAGAAGAGTACAACATTAGATTCGATAGCTCATGTAGGATATTTGTTGATGCTGCAAACCCCTCATTCATTTCTACATTGAAGCAGGCAGTAAATGAAGATCCTGACTATACAAAACAGATTGCATTCTACAAGAAAAACTATCCATCAGTCTATGACTTGCAGTTCCTACAGCAGAACATGTTTGTCATTCCTGTACCCTTTTCAAAAGAACACAAGAACATGCTGGCACACTGCAAGGAACTGTTAGAGTATCAAAACGGAATGGTAGCCATACATCCAAGACATAACAAACTAATCACTGCCCTTCGTACTGCAGTGGAAAACGCGGAAGGTGTCTAAGATAAAGAGGCGACTAGCCATGATGATCTTATGGACGCATTCAGGCTATCGATGCAGTTCTGGCATTGATGAAGAGTCTGAGGGATAAGATGCCGCCCCTATGATGATCTTTGGCTATCTCAATCTTTCAATGTAATCCGAATCACTGCTCTTTTAAGAAATATTCGTCATCTCTATCATCACTCACTTTCGAAAGCAAGAGCGTATTACATCTAGAACAGTGAGTGTAGCGTTGACGTTCTGCGCTATCAAAAAGCTTTTTTTCCTCTTCCTCCGATATCTCGTGGTTATACAACTCACATTTTATCTGGCCTAACGACCGCCTGAGAATCAGACTCATCAATCTGAAAGTTTATGCTTTTTCTTTCTAATAAATACGATGATAGATGACCCCTCTTTCTTCAGTTGTCTGGCTTAGTCGATGGTCTACGTTTTAATGCTTTCTTTCGAAATGAAGTATCAGGAACTGGCCACTTCCTTCTCCTATAGAGGAATATTATGACGGTCGAGGTGATAATAAAGGGAAACTCCGAGATACTTTGATTATCCCACGTTAACCGTTCGTAGTAATCCGATATTGCAAGATTTGAATATACTGTTGCCTGAACCAGAAGAAGCGCAAAAGCGTATCCTGTCACTCTCCAACGGCTTATGCTGGTTTGTCTTTCTTCCGAGCTTGTTCTGTACTCAAAGTACTTGAGAGCATCCCAGATAATATAGGCCATGAAGCTTATGGGAAATATCCAAATGAATGTGTTAAAGACAGAAACAAAAGATTCAAACCTTTCCGGCTCGGTTAGACTAAGAAGGTAGAACGCAAGGAATAGGATAACCAAATCAATCACAAATCGAGCATTGCCTAGTTGGCTTTCTCTATGAGGTCGTTTAGCTATTGATTTTGTATAGCCTATCCATCCTGAAATAATGAAGAAATAACTTAAGACTAATGCAGAGCTCCGTAGAAAACTATCATATGATTGAAACGGAGTGTCGAGAGGGATAAACACCTTTGCTGCTATTTCAAAGCTCAGGGTTATGATTACTGCATAAATGATATTAACCGCATAAGGGTAAAACTCTCGTACATTACTAGGAGATGACAAGTCAGTGAATGTCCAGCTTAATACCAACTAACAAACTACATTTAACATTGACTATTGTTAAGAAATGACGTGACAAATGACAAATGGTTTTGCTCCGAACTGATCCTTGCTAGTTATGCTGCTGCTGCTGGTGTGCCACTTACTTCAACTCCCCCTTCTTGGACTTCTCCCGGTGATCTGATTCCGCTTATTTCAAATGGAAATCTCGAATACGTTGGTCATTTGAGAACATAAGGGGATCAAATTCATCCTCCTATGATTCCTATTCCTAAGCCTAGGTAGGGATGAAAAGTGGCACTCTGTTACTGGCTATAATATGGAGACAACGCTGTAACTCTCATCAGCAGCGAAATGTCTTTGTATGGTAAAGAAGATAAGAACGCCTACAAGCACAGTAAAATAAACTTGGATAAGGACAGTATCATCGATGATCATATCATTATTCTGGTTTAGGAAGGGGAGACTGATATTTTCGTGCAATAAAATCCCAGAAACTGAGGACTTAACAGACGCATTCTTTAGACGGATTCTAATCATCAACTTTACCCAGCAGTTTTTCGGAGAGAAGGACGATCCAGACCTTCTCGACAAACTTACTACGGAAGAGGAGTTTTCAGGCCTATTGTATGAACTCCTTTCGAGGTTGCCAAGGGTATTGAAACACGGCATTAGGAAAATAACTAGTGAGAGTATGGCCGAAACCTACGACAAGTATACCAGGGGTTCAAATCCTGTGAAATATTTCTACGAAAAGGCGTTAAGGCCTGACATCGGCAACAAAATACCCAAATTAGAGATGTACGAATATTACGAAAAGTTTTGCCGTGATCATGGGCTAGCGCCTGAATCAGACCAATCGTTTAGCAGAAAGTTAACTGACGATCATCATTTGAAATATGACCGTTTCAGGTTGAAGGGCGAAAGGGTTTACTGTTGGATAGACGTTGGGCTTGTTGACTGGGCCAGTAAGAAAATGGAAGAACAAAGCAACCTAGAGGAGATAATATGCTAACATTGATAGAAGAATATTATAGAAACATTGGTGTCCCAACTGTCCCAAGTCTAACTGTCTTTTCTATTATTGTACGTACTAGTAGCAATGCGTGCTTAAATGAGGGTGAAGATGGTAGAAAAATATTTTATATTAATAGAAGAAGTTGGAATAAGGCCTATCCGTTGAATATCGATCAGACTGGAAAGAACCGCTTTATCTTTCGTGTATTGAGATTGATATCGTTGATTTCAAAGAAGTGAACGATAGCAGCATAACTAACATGTATCGCTGAGTACGATATCTTTCGTTCTTAAAGACGTTCGATATGTCTTATGATTTTGGACTCGATAACACTAGGTTTGTAGTCGAGTAAAGCCTTAAGGTCATGACTCTCTACGGTCATTTTAAGAAAATAGTTGAATGCTGAGAGGTATGTCTTCTTAGTTTGAAGTGACTTTATCCCATCAGTTACAAGATAGATTCTTCTTTCTTCCTCATTCTGTAAAGTGCAATTCTGAATCTCGTCCTCGGAGGAGGTGACAGTCAACGCCTAGTTTTAGTTGCGGTATTATTTAATTGCAGTATATCCTGCATTTAATACTTATTTGTTGCATCTTTTTTTGCCTATCCACACAAAATATTTCTAGAGCGATCTTGTAAATAAATATGATAATCAAATAAAAAGATTAGAAAAGATTATTTACTAGTTTACCTCAAAGAATGTAAGTGCATTTTAGCGAGGACTCCTCCTTCTGCAACATGACTTTTTCATTATCGGAGTGGAGTTATTTCGATGGTTTATGGAGCCCTGTCTCTACTTAACTTTATGGCCACCGGGTAAAAATACAATGGATAATAGAAATGTGCCATGAACCAGCTATCAACATACAAACTTGATGATGATCTGACAGTATGCAGAATCCTTAATGGAATGTGGCAGGTTGCAGGCGGACATGGGCATGTTGATCATGAAAAGGCAGTTCAAGATATGCTAAGATACCATGATTCAGGATTCACGACTTGGGATCTGGCTGACATTTATGGGCCAGCAGAAGACCTTATAGGGGAATTCAGACGTAGGTTACTGAAATTAAGAGGCAACAAAGAGCTTGATCGAATTCAGGCATTGACAAAGTGGGTGCCACGTCCAGGAAAAATTACACGTTCTGTAGTTATCGAAAATATACAAAAATCACTCAACAGAATGAATGTTAGCTCGATTGATTTACTTCAATTTCACTGGTGGGACTACGATAATCCGTATTACATGGATGCTCTCAAATACCTAATCGATCTTAGAGATAAAGGAATAATCAAGGATATAGGTCTTACAAATTTCGATACAGAACGATTACAAATCATGATGGATGCCGACTTTCCAATCGTGTCGAACCAGATTCAGTATTCAATCATTGATCGAAGACCGGAGGTAAAAATGATACCGTTCTGTCAGCAGCACGGCATCTGTCTTCTTGCCTATGGAAGCCTCTGCGGCGGGTTACTGTCTGATCGTTACTTCGAAAGAGTGAAACCCTCTGCTGATGAATTAGACACATTAAGTCTGCGAAAATATCACCAAATGATAGAAGCATGGGGTGGATGGAATTTGTTTCAAGAACTCCTGTCGAATTTGAAGGCAATTGCACAAAAACATAATGTGAGTATTGCGAATATAGCAACACGATACATACTTGATAGTCCAATAGTAGCTGGAGTTATTATCGGCACTAGACTCGGAATAGTGGACCACAGAGTCAGTAATGAACGGGTATTCAATTTGAAGTTGGATAGGTCAGATTTTGATGCTATAGATGCCGTATGCAAGAAGTCAAACAACCTGTTTGACATAATCGGGGACTGCGGTGATGAGTATAGATGATCTTGATTTTAAATACCAACTCATATATCATAATGGTAATGAAACCTACATTTGTAAAATAGGAATCAGGGTATTCCCCCCCCATTATGCGGCTGCTATTACGCGATAACTAATGTAGTAGTAATAATCATAATGAACGTCTAATTGCACTCATCTTGCTCCTCATTGAGTATTAGGAATCAATAGAAGGGGTCCCATATAATGACCCCTGGTACCGGATCCACCAACCACAATTTCTATACCTTGGTGGAATGCAGAGAGTAATCGTGCATATGTATGACGTATATCCCTAAAAAACCTATGATGCCTCCTAACACAGCTAGATATATGTTATTGGGTAGATTGCTGGGAAATCCTAATCCTACCAACAGGAGCTGTGCAACGAGCGTAATTAGGATGCTCGAAGAGCCTATGGTAGCCGTAAGAGATGCTCCTATCCTACTTAGGCCTGTTGAATATGATAACGATCCTACAAATGGTAGCAGTGAAAATACTATCAAGATTACAATAATGATTATTAGTTGTTGGTTATTTTCAATATCGTAGGCTAGTATGTATGTCCCACCAGTTGAAGAGTCTTGCACCTCGTCCAACAATACCCCTGCGATCATAAATCCAATTAGGATGAAACCAGAAATCAGCATTGAAGAAGCTGCCACTTCTATTGATGAATGTCTTGATACTAGTTTTGTTAGAAAGAGAACACCTAACGCAAATCCAAATGCAGAAATTATGGCCTCCGAATCTCCAAAAGTGACAGTATATGTGTCTCTTAATGTTGATGCATTTGATAACCCAATGAAGCCTATATTTTCTTTATCCTCATTAATGCCAGAATCACTCATAATAGCCAAAATGAACCCGAATAACGCCAGTGCTATACCAATAATGTGAATACTTTTCAATATCTCTCTCAAGAGGGCTCTTGCCAGAAGAACTATTATCACAATTTCTAGTGGTCCTGCAATAAGGAGCTCCTTTGAAGCACCAACCCTATTAATGGAATCATACCATGTAAATATTCCGATCGATAGAAACAGAGATGCTAATAAAAGATTCTTCCAAGATCTCATGAAAAGGATAATAATTCCGTCCTTTTTCTTAAGAACAATTCCCGTTACCATTAATAGCATTATACCCGCCAAGGTTATGCTTATCGCTGATAGTAGAATCGGAGAAATTTGTATAGATGAATTAGTTGTTAAATATTCAATGACTATTGATTCGATAGAAATAGTTATAGCATAAACAAATACAACCCATGACTTTTGAATCAAGAGTGGCAATACGAGTACTTCCACCATTTAAAATAATAATAATAATTCATTTCTATTGTCTTTACCATTGTATATTCTGCAAAATAACCCATAAATTTGGTTAACATATATTTCTAATCCTACCCTGATCTGTGCTGACAATGGGAATGAAGCAATTAGAATTGGAGGAGATGCAGCGGTATCCTGAAGATAAATGACGAGTCTGAATTTAAATACTAGACTAGTCCTAAATGCCTCAATGCCTAGTATTATATAACTAGTACCAAGAGAAAGTGCCTGAATAAGTTGCAATTGCTATTTCCGTCCTATTTCAGTAATTGAGAGCAATAGCGGGTCGCTCGAAAATTAGAGGGTATTGAAAATTATGAGGAATTTCTGCTGATAGCCTATGTCTTCATGCATTATTATTAAATTGATACTTATTACTCTAACGGAATTCGTTCATATAGCGTACTAAATGATGTCGTCATGCAATGTATCCACAAGGCGGCAGAGCGAGGCAGCCACTTTAGACTATCTCCCCGCCTAACCATGCGGATTCGTGACAAACTCGTACAAAACTTAACTTTTTCACTTATAAGGTGTTCCGGAACTTAGTTATCGTTTGGGTTTAATCGGCGAGTACACCAACCCTTTAGCTGCCTCACCTGCTGAACATGAATAAATTAATAAGCAAAGTTTGCTGGTTGACCTGAATATTAGGGCATGGATACTCATTGGTTACTAACTCTATTTGTTTAAAATTTAGGAAACGTAATGACTAGGCAATCCAAATGGGTCAAAGAGTTCTACAAGCTGGAGAGGAGTAAGGATGTGTTTATGGTAACAGTATCTGTGATAACCGAATTTTGAATTTAAACTGAATGCTGAGACCATCTGAAAGTATATGACATTTGTAATGTTGATCTATATAACTAAATCATCGGAAATTAAGAAAAAAAGGGTGAAGGCTCCAATTTTATGGAGCGGTTCAATTCGAAGCTATTCAGTATTGGATATTAATTCCCGCCAAAGAGCCTTGATATTGCTTGACCTAATTGTTCGAATGGATTCTGCGATTGGGTCTGGTTTTGCTGCTCTGTTGAGCTAGGAGGCGCTGCTTCTGGTGGTGCTGCTGCTTCTGGTGGTGCTGCTGCTTCCGGCTGCTGTGTCTGAGCTTCTCTTACCGCTGCTTCAAAAAAAGTCTCATTCGCTCCGCCTGAGCTAGGAGGCGCTGCTGCTGCTTCTGGTGCTGCTGCTGTTGTTGCTTCTGGTGCTGCTGCTGCTGTTGCTTCTGGTGCTGCTCCTCCTCCTCCTCCTCCTGTCTGATTTTGTTGCTGCTGTGTCTGAGCTTCTCTTACCGCTGCTTCAAAAAATGTCTCATTCGCCTCGCCTTGGGCGAACAATATCTGCGGAGTTGCAAACAGGGAGCCAAAAGCGATCGAAGTAATTGTAAGGCAGGCTATGTACATAAGACTAGAGAATTCTTGCGTACCTAGTATTTTCATCAGGGAGAAGGTAATAGAATTTAGATTTAAATGTTTACAAGATTTGCTAAATTAAGACTCTTTGTATATGTTCTGTCAACTCTTAGGGACATACCCAGAGGTATAAACATGACAAGAAAAATTGATTTAATAGGCCTTTATTGGAATGTGTAATTGAAAGATTAAGATACTGAATCAGAACTAGCCATGGCTGTCCAAGGGAGTGACTGAGACTATGCATACTAAATCCTGCTCGTCGACTTAAATAGGCCGACACCATGGGAAGATCCATTGTATTCTAGATATAGACACCTAGGATTATGACACAATCTAACAATACTCAGTATCCCCCGAACACGGAAAGCAAGCTTTCTTAATCCTATTATACACGTCAGTCTTCCCTTACGAATCCATCGGCAAGTATAATTTTTGTAGATCTACGACCTGTTGAGAATTATGTAGAATTATATGCTTAATTATATGCTGATATGACGGTCATTTAACGCCAAGCGTGGATCAGACAGACTTGCTCTCCCAAATATGTCTCTCGGATATCGATAATTCTATGCTATAGACTCTTGAATTAGAATTTTAACTGTATTAATGTCAAGGTCCATCTGTTCAGCAATCAGGTCTTCAGTAATACCAGAATCATGAAGGTTTATAACCGTCCTTCTCTTTTCTTCATCTACCATTTTTGTTGGCTTCTCAAGTTTTAGTTCTGGTTCAATGCTCTTGATATAATCTGTTATGATGGTTACAATGCCATTTACACTTACATCTTTCTCAGTAGAAAATACCAATATAAGATCTTCTAAAATGGGTATACTGAATACTAGTACTTCATCATGGGCATACACCATATACTTGAGCTCTCCCAAGTCTGTGGAAAAATTTTTCCTCATCTGAACAATGTGGGCCGTCTGCGAAAGGCTGACTTCAGAATTCTTACCTGTTAGGTGATGCACAATGCCTTCTCTGGGACCACCAGCATATAGATGACCTGACTTTTCCAACAGTCCTATGAATCTGATATTTGAGTCCAGCTTGAGAATACCTTTTAAAAGATCTTCACTATTCAATGGAGATGCTTTTAGCGAAGAGGGAAATATATTCTTTAGTTAACCAAGTTAACTGGCTGAACTTAGAAGGAAGATGGGATATAGCAGATCACGGCTAGAGCGCACGATCTAGAAGACAAGGTGGGAATGGGTAAGATTGGACAGAGTTTGCGAACGACTTAAACCTTAGATGTAAATTTCTCTATTGTGATCAGTTTCCGTTACGCACTGTTGACGAACATGAGCTTGGGGCCACATTCGCTTCTAAAGAACAGCTTGTGGATCCAATGTAATTACAATCAATACCCCACTAACTCCTGAGACGGATGGTATGTTTGATCGGACCGTTATTTTCCGCATGAAGAAAGGTGCGTCCCTAGTAATTACGGCTAGAGGAAACATCGTCGATACCGCCGCACTTGTCGAAGCTTTGAAAGTGGGTCATTTACCTGGATATGCTGGTGACGTCTGGTACCCACAGCCAGCTTCAAAGGATCATCGCTGGCGACGCATGTCTAATCATGGAATGGTACCTCATTATCCTGGAACGACGTTGGAAGCCCAGGTGAGATACTCAAATGGAATAAGAGATTGTCTCGAAAATCGCCCTCTTGAGCGGCAGTACCTTATAGTAAATGATGGCAAGGTGGTAAGCACTAGTTATAGCTACGCTTTCACAACTTAAGTTGGGTATGTTTGAAGTAGTGAGCTTCAGACTGTGAATGGTGTTGCTTTGATGGTCTAAACTATACCATTCTAAACTACATACTCTAATTTGCCAATTGTCTGCTTGAATATAGCCAGAAGAAAAAATAGGAGACTAAGTGCACAGCAAGAGTTAGATGTATGATCTCAGAACAATCTACTTATAATCAATTTGATTAGAATTCATAACACGAAATTAAGTATTGAAAGTCTTGCGAGTAATATCTGTAATACAAAAATAAACGTTAACTTAAAGACAATAATCAATATGAAGGATAAAACCTTCCCTCCGGCTCATTCATGTATATTTAGTTTAGTAACACTATGTACTGTACTGGGCATTATATTGTTTGTGACTCATTTAGCTGCAGTTAATCCTATCTTGGTTTTTGCACAGGAATCCAATGAGACGTTGTCATTGTATAGTAATCCAGGAGCCAGTTTCGAAATCAACTATCCGTCGTCGTGGGAAAAGAGGGAATTCCCGAGTGCTGAGAATAGTTCCATTATTGAGTTCCTCGGTCCATCTACAGGGGTTGAACCTCGTACCCCATCAGTAAATGTATTCATGTTTCCTTCAGGAAATCAATCAGTAGAACAAGCAGTGAATGAAGTTGTAGATGAATTAGCGGATATCCAAGTAAACACCACAACCATGAAACTTAATCAATTGAATATAACTGCACGTGTGTTAGAGTACATGGTCAGTACAGCCCATCAAGAATTTCACAAATTACAAATGTGGATAGAAAGACCTCAGAGAACTTACGTAATCACATATACCAATTTGCCGGATAAATTTTCAGATTATCTTCCACAATTTATGGAAATGATCACGACAATTAAAATAAAATAGGTACTAAATTAAGCGTGGTTCAGGGTTGCAATTATTAGCTATTTTATAATATAGGTTGAACAGGCAGGTACCATCATGATGATTCGGATCACAGCGGTCTACAAATATTCCAGGGTCTACAATCATTATAGTAGACAACAAGCAGCTGTAATATACCAATCCAACGGATGTTCTTGTTGACGAACTTCTCCTTCCCATCCTTAAGAGGAAGCGCAAATTTATCTTTATCTTACAAGTAGTACTGGGCAGTGTGCATAAGCCAATACTCCTTGACTAACACTGCCGAGTAAAAGCCTTTTTAATCCCGTTTTTCCCTTTGTACCAATCACTATCAAATCAATACTCTGCTTTTCAGAATACTCTATGATGTCTGATACAATAGATTTCCCTTCAATTACGATCTCAGTCTCTATCTTGACGTTACTAGCCAAAGCATCTTTTTTGATGCCTGTAAACCACTTACCTTCGATCTCCATTCGAGATAATTCAACCACTCCCTTTACAGGGGTCATAGGAATTTCCGGATCTACCCGATCAATTCTATAGTCATATCTTAATTCCTGTGGTAATACAGTAAGAACGATCAATATTGCATCATACCTCTTTGCAACTCCTATAGCGCAGTTCGCCGCATGCATTGATTCCGTTGAACCATCGATTGCAACTACGATTTTATTAAATTTCTTATGCACATCAGATCGCCTTGATATAGAATAATACATGTATTAAAGATGCACCAAGGGCAACTTTGTTGCTTCTACACTTATCTGATCTGGTTTAATGACCGGTATTAGAAAACTGTCTATGTGAGATTCATTCATAAGAGTAAAAAGCCACCCAGATTTGACATAATTTTCGGGCCCGAAATACTTATAGCTTTATCTAATCTTGAAATTCCCTTTGCATTCGGGCCCCTTGAACACGTGGGCAAGAAGGGATGACACCTAGTGAACTAATACACAAATTATTAGCAATTATATTTACCTGAACATCCTGTGCAAAAGCTATTTTGCAACTATATTATACACTACATCCTGTGCAAAAGCCGGTTCTGTACAACCTACTTCAGTAGGTAAATGAGATCATCGCAAGTCAAGATATTTTAGAAAGGGAAAAAGTGACAAAAGCCGAGTTTGATGAGAAAGAACTAAGAAAATATCTTGACCAAGTCGTTGATGAAGTCAAGAGAGATCGGTCTACGAGCTTGTGACTCATTTCCATAAATGCTGGTCAATTAATACTCCATTTGTGTAGATATATCCGGTGAAAGAGAATGACCACAATAGTTGGTATACGAACAAAAGACGGAGTCGTACTAGGCTCTGACAGAAGGGCCAGTAAGGGGTTCTTTATAGGTTCTAAGATTACGCAAAAAATAACAAAAATAGATGAAACATTAGCAGTAGCAATTGCTGGGCAGCTATCTGACGCAGATTACATGGTTAAGCTTGTCAAGGCTGAGCGAAATCTAATCGAATTACGTAGAGGATTTCCTGTCACTGTAAAAGAATCAACTAGGCTAATTGCGAATCAGGCATACACTGGCCTCAAGAACTATCAACCATATTTCGTAGAATTACTGGTAGGTGGAGTAGATCAAGAAGGTGGACACATTTTTGTGGCAGATATGAGTGGAGCCATCACCGGTGAGGAATTTGCTTCCTCTGGTTCAGGCTCGCCCATTGCCTATGGAGTGCTTGAAAGCATATATCACAAAGACATGACCAATGAACAAGCAAAGGAAATTGCTACTAAAGCCGTAGCTGCGGCAATGGAAAGAGATCCTGGTTCGGGAAACGGCATAGATGTATTGACGATCCCAAACCTTCCCTTGGTATTGAAGGAGAGGAGGAAATACTAGAAATGGGTGATATAGGCAGTTCTGGAGTTGGTAGCTCGAGATATCCTTACTACTATGGACCCGAAGGAAGACTACTATTAGTAGACAGTGCCCTAGAGGCCGTTGGTAGGGGTTCAACAACAATAGGGATTAAGACGTCAACCTTTGCCTTGATCTCTAGTCATATTAAGCCTACAAAGCCCTTGGTAGAACCATCAGAAAAGATATTTGTGATAGATGGGCATGTCGGTGCTACTGGTTCTGGGTACATAGGAGATATACTTCAGCTAATTGATGAGATGAGAATTGCTGCACAGAAATACAGATTCACTTATGATAGTCCCACAGATATAAAGTCGCTCGCAAGACAGCTCAGCTCTTACTTGCATGACTTTACAATTTATGCAGTTAGACCTCAGGCAGCATCGATAATTATTGCAGGAATAGATCCGACAGGGGTTCAATTGTATCAAGTTGATCCTAGTGGTACGTACTTTAGTGGATCTGGTTTTGCAATAGGTCAGTATTCAGACACGGCTATCGACACAATTCAGAAAGAATATAATCCAGATCTAACTATTGCTCAAGCCGTCCAATTGAGCGATCGAGCTATAGAGGAGGCATTAGGAGAAAAACCATTAGTAGAGAGAGGACTTGTTACGGCTAAAGATGCAACATTCAAGAAGATGGTGAAAGATATCTAGTTTCATCTTTCTTATTTTTTATAATTTTCATTCACAGTGTATAATTGGAGATCATTGACTTCACTAAGAAGAATGTTCTACCAATCATAGTCCCTTGTTGTTTTACAGGCCATCTAATGCATCAGCTTAAGAATGACAGGTAACAGATAACGGATATTTTATGAGGAATCCATAAAATTAGCAGTACTGTATTATCGGTCCTCTTGGCAATATATATTAGTAAAAACTCCTATCTTTTACTCTCCTAGAATAGGAATATGTAGCTAGATTATTGAACATAATTGTCTAAAAATAGTTGTTACTTCTGTAAGACATAGCAGTTCGACTTGTCTCGAATTCTGTTGTTCATTAAATTCTCCTCATACCATAATAAGTTTGGCCCCAATTCGAGTAGGGTAGTTGAAGTCAACTATAAATGCCTGTATGACTGCCTATAAATCATCCTCAAAATTGGATAAAGAGGGAAAAATATACGTTGGAGAAAGCAAAAAACAAGATTGAAATCTAATAGGGCTATTAGCTATGCATGATAATGTTGTGGGATATAATCAAAAGACTGGAACTAGCGCTAAAGATGAAGCCAATGATCTTTTGTTGCCTGTCGCATTAAAAATGGAAAATGTTTCAAAGGTCTTTAAATCTCCTGCTGGAGATTTGATTGTTCTTAGGGAAATTAGTTTTGCAGTTAGAAAAGGGGAATTTATCTCAATTGTAGGCCCATCTGGAAGTGGTAAGTCAACTTTACTAAACATTATCGGTGCATTGGACCGACCATCCAATGGAAGAGTTTTCATTGATAATGTAGATATTTTTTCCCTAAAAGATAGTCAGATTGCTCAAATGCGAAATTCACTAATAGGTTATATATTTCAGTCCTTCAATTTAATTAACAGAACATCGGTTCAGAAGAATGTTGAGATTCCAGCTATTATCTCTGGAATGAAGAGTGAAGAGCGACACAGACGCTCACTGAAACTGCTAAGAATACTAGGGATCGAAGAAAAAGCATCGCTTAAGCCCATAAATTTAAGTGGGGGACAACAACAGCGTGTGGCCATTGCTAGATCTCTTATGAATAATCCTGCCATAATTCTTGCTGATGAACCAACGGGAAATTTAGATTCAAAGACAGGAGAAGAGGTTTTTGATCTATTGAGAATGCTTGCTAACAAGTTCAAAAGAACTATCGTGTTTGTAACACACAACTCAGACCTTTCATCTAGGACAGATAGAACCATTTTCATCCGGGATGGGGCCATTGAAAAAGAGATAATAAATAGAATATGATGGAACAAGGAGAAAACAACCTAAGTGAGAAATATAGCAATGACCCTTGTTCCTTTTTCAAAGGATGTACTTTGGATCTCATGCGAAGAAGAAGCCTGGTGAGGCGGTACGACGCTGCATCTAAGCAGAAAAGAAAAAACTCAAGTCCTCGAATGAGATTAGGGTTGTGTCTATTATTAATATCAGTAATCTCATATTTGGTGCTATTTACAATATTTGGAGTGAATGTATTTGCTCAACTGTCTAATTCATCTCCTCCCACTATTATCCCCATCTCTGTTCAGACTGATAGAGCTCCTTCTTTTCTTGAAGCATATTGGACAGAAGATTCTATCTCTACCTCCACGTCAACTACAAACAATTCCAAGAAGGAAATTGGCCCTGGAGAAGGAACCTCTACTCTTGCGATAGTATTCGTAAATAGAGGAAGAACCGATATTACGGGGGTAACAGGATATCTAACCCTCCCCCCTGGATTTAGAGCGATTGAAGGCGAGAATAATGTCACCTCCCCAAATGTTGCAGTGTCCAGTTATGATTCTATCATTAAGGCCGGTGACACTTTCACCATGTTCTTCACAATGGATGTTCTTCCGCAAGCCAAAGTGGGTCCGTATATTGGTGACTTAACATTATCATATTCGAAGATTCTTGAGGTCGGGCAGATCTCAGCCTCAATGATGATCCCATTTAGGTTGACCGGTAAGGTAATTTTAGACACTGCATTGCTAAATCAAAATCTAACTGCAGGTTATCCAAACCCATTGCAAATTCTTATAACAAATGATGGAACAGCTAACGCTACAGGAGCAGTAGTTACTTTGGTGGGGGTTTCTGGTGGAACTACTGCCGCAAACACTAGTACTTATGACAGCAGTTCGGTAAATGGATCCTCCACTACGACGATCGATTCAGAATCTTTTAACATTGGAAATATTCCGGCAGGAAGCTCTGTCTTAATCACCCCAATTGTATATCCTGACTATTCCTCTGGAGGAACGATACAGACTTTGGATCTGGAAATAGCATACAATAATGCATACGGCATACGTACCGATTCCAATTATTCAATAGGAATGATCATAGCGCCAAATCCCCCAGACTCAGTGCTCAGCATAAATCCAGGGAGAGTTTCAACTACGTCCAGTAGTCAGAATCATGTTGCCAATGATAGTAAGAGTAATGTAAATGAAGCTGGAGATGAAATTAACAAAAACCCCATAAAACTTACAGCAGGAAGGCTAGAAAACCTGCGTTTTAGCATAATTAACAATGGTAGTTTACCGCTTACAGATATCGTTTTTTCCCTTTCTTCAGGGACTAATTCTGTCAAGATATTAGGAGACTCGAGATGGAGAGTAGATTATATGGCACCTCTATCAAATTTCCCAATGTCCACGACCGTTTATGCCGCCGAGGACATGATTAATACGCCTACTGAATTTGAAATAAATGCCGAGTACATAGAAAGGGGACAGTCCAAAACAGACACCTTAAATATTGGTGCTTACGTTGATGGCCAAATACGGATTAGGACATACGACCTTGACATAAATTACGTAGGTGGAGCCCCAAATCTAATAGGTAATTTATTGAACGAAGGAAATACAGTCGCACTGTTTACGACAGTAGAATTAGTCAATCCAGCAGATAATGCAGATCCATCGCGAAGCAACTTAAACAAATCTTTGGTTACAGGTCCATTCCAACAACAATATCTAGGGGATCTGTCAGATAACTCTCCACTTCCATTTAGTATTCCTCTTAGCATTGATAGTGATTTACCAGCAGGTAACTACCTTGTGAGCCTAAACGTTACTTATAGTGATAATCTTAGAACGGTTCATGAATTACTATTAAAAGATACGGTAGCATATGAAGGACAGCTTTCGGCGTCCAGTAACCGTAATGACAGTAATAATGATGCATTCACTTTTGCGAGTGGATTTTCGGGTGTCTTTCCATTGGTGATCATTGCCATCATTGTAATCATAAGCGGATTGTTTTTGATCAGGCGCAGAAACAAGAGGAAGAAAGAACAAGAAAGAATTAACACTAAAATTTCGTCTGCTTCCCGTCCTTCTGATTCTAATAATACGATCAGAGAAGTTACCGATCAGGACTCGGATTTTTTCCTTGACGATAAATCAACTAGTAAGAATAAGCCTTGATGGTTTTTGGGGTGGCAAGTTTGTTATTAATCATTTTCTCGAATTTTTAATCATTTCCACGAATTTGCATATTCTTGAAGTAAATAGATATGTTGATAGTGAGAATACAAAGAAACAAAAATATCTAAACGATGACAATCAGCAAAAGAAAAAATGGGTTTTTTTGCAAATTCCCGCATGATTAGTTCATGACAATATTTTATCATCTGCCACGAACTTGATATATGATAGTTCCGACTATCGTAAATCCACCGACAATTGCTGCTACAAACACGTTTCCTAGAATCTGAGCTTGTTGACCATTATCATTGCCTATGACTGCAACAAAAATCGCTGTGACTAAAACAATGAAGCCGACCAGCAGGAATAAACTTATGATTATTTTTGTGACATTGTTTGATATTCTCTCAGGTTCGGAATATTCATTTGTTTCTCGGCTAGAACCGGGGGTAACCTTGTTCATGATTCTATCTGTAATGGAAGTCTTTCTTGATGGGTCAACTGATTGAGCCAGTTCATTGTCCGTTCTTTCGTCATCGTTAGTACTTTTATTGTCTTGACTGACATACTTGTCGTTCGGGTTGGACATTCAATAATACAATATTCCTGAGGATTATAAAGATATTTTTATTGGGCTGAAGGTTTTTTGTAAAGGCCTATCTAATTAGGAGTTTCCGTATATTTGACAATATTTATGCGAATTATGTGGATGTATATGTGGAACTGTTTACTCTAAAATCCTGCATAAGTCCACTTTGCTAGTCCAGAACCACGATAGATCCTGTCTAATTTGAAAAACATCTATCAATGTGTAGTAGAATTATATATTATGCATATTACCTAGTTGTGACATAATTTTCGAGACCAACAGACATGTTTACTCTTCGAGTCCCATCTCTTTGTAAAAATTATATCAGTCTTCGATTAATATAGATCAATGAGTAATAATGAAATTCAGCATGCGTTAGATTATCACGAAGCAACTAAACATTCAGAAGTCAGTATAATGACTTCTAGACATTATTTAGACTACGATAACCGTCCAATGCCTTTTAAAACATACCTTGAGCAACCAAGAAGATATCCTCTTACGAATAACTTCCCTATCCCAAATTCAGATTCGATGACTTCAATCTCAGATGTCCAGCAATCTGCAAATTCTAATCTAATAAAAGCCAAGAAATCTGTTTCTGCCATGGATATCTCTGAGATACTATTCTTTGCTGCTGGGATAACCAGAGTGATGAGATATAGTTACGGCACCTATTTCATGCGTGCTGCCTCTGCTACGGGAGCCCTTTATCCTATAGAATTATACGTCGTTTGTGGCGACATAACCCCAGACCTAACTGCCGGAGTGTATCATTTTGGTCCGGCTGATTTCAGCTTAACTCAGCTAAGGTGTGGAGATTACAGACATGCTTTGGCTTCCACCGCGTTGGCTGAAAGAGAATATGACACAATCTCTACTTCGCCTCTTTCCATAATATTCTCTTCTTTCGCCTGGAGAAATGCATGGAAATATCAGGCAAGATCTTATCGACATTGGTTCTGGGACTGTGGTGTGATTGTTGCTAATCTCTTGGCAACCACTGCATCGATGAACCTTCCGACCAAATTGATTATGGGGTATGTCGATGATATAGTAGATAGGTTATTGCGCCTTGAGACTTTTAAAGAAGCTTCGATTGTAATTGCGCCGATTGGGATAGGCTATTGCCCAAAAATTGATTCCAAGACAGATAACAATATCCAAAAAGAGATTGCAGAGTTACCTGTTCCAAAGATTATGCCTATCTCACAAAGAGGGGAGATAGATTACCCCGATATTTGGAAAGCGCACCAATATTCGAAACTCTTGGATAGAGAAGATGTCGAAGCTTGGATTGACATTCAAACAAATAGTACTGCATCTGGACATCAAGTACAAACCAATTATAACAAGGGCTTATCTCCCAAACTACAAATAGAACAACAAAATCAGACGGATAACAATACTGAGCCCATTTTGGACCGGAAGGAGATGTCAGATGTCACTGGTACACCCGCAAGTATGACCATCGGCGAAGTCATATTGAGACGAGGGTCAACTCGAAGGTTCGACAAGCATTCGTCTATTTCACTTTCCACACTTCACTCTATACTTGATAGCTCCACACGGGGTGTGCCATTGGATGTTTTCGTAAATGTAGAAGATATGTCATCAGTAATTGACGCTTATCTTATCTCTAATAGTGTGGATGGTCTAGAACCTGGGGCATATTTCTTCAATCGCAAACTCAAAGCATTCGATTTGTTAAAACGGAACCTGTCAAGACAGGTTTCCGGTTATCTCTGTCTAGGCCAGTCGCTTTTTAGCGATGCATGCGCCGTGATATTCTTGATGGCTGACCTTCATAAGGTGCTCTATGAACTTGGCAACAGAGGGTACCGGGTTGCTCAGCTTGAAGCAGGTATTATTGCAGGGAAAATATACTTGTCAAGCTATGCACACTCTATAGGCGCATCTGGAACAACATTCTTCGATGATGCAGCGACCGAATTCTTTGCTCCACATGCGGATAACAAAAGTACTATGATCGCTATGGGAGTAGGAGTTCCTGGATATAAGGCACGACCCGGGACAGTATTACCCGTCATATTGTCCAGAGAGGAATTACTTAATTTACATACTTAATATTGTAACTACAATAGCAGCAATTGATCGGCAATAACAACGAATAGGGATTGGTTTGCTTTGAACTATGTTTCTTTCTTTGGACCATTACACTTCGTCCTGTCTACTCTTCCTGTGTACTTATTTGTAAGAGATACGGTAAAAAAAGAGATACGATAGGTTAGCTGTAATGCAGCATAGAAGGGAATCCCAGCAGATTTGAACCTTGATATTGTTAAAATGAAAAATATAGGGAGACAGTTGTGCGGCCTTAATTAAATATTAATACTATACGGATCCTGAATCATCATCGATATCGGTCGCACTGCAAACAAAAGCAATCTGTCCGTGCTTGAAACCTTTTATACAGTTATTGTATTATTATAAACTAACAAGCACCAAAGGATAGGCTGAATTACGTACATCATTTTCGATACTAGCCGCCTATCCCTTGATTCTTGGACTAGTCTGCCACACTGTGATTTTTTCCGTCAAAAGCTGATTATATCTTAGGTACCTTGAATTAAGGACAGAATGTTTAATACGCCCTTTCTGCTGATGGTCTGGTAGCAATCGATCCTATAAATTCTTCTCTTGGCAAGTGCACAGGATCATCTCATTTAGATTCTCATTTTCAATATATGAATCAGTATCTTCTGCTAGATCAGCGATTCTATTCTCAGTACCCCATTATCTTCATACGCCTATGATTTGATATGGTAGTTCATAGGTGACTCCCGATTATGCAACCGATATTAATGTTGACAGATATTCGTGTTGCCCAGCAAATCTGGGTCACAATTTTCTCAAAAAATAAAGGCATAGCAAGACATTTCCCATATCGGTTTATTTGACCTATTTGGCCGCCCGAAGAGTCTTCCTCTGTAGGTTAAGGAAGGACTACCAACTGACCCCTCATCGTAGGCTGATGATATATGCAGTAATATTCATATATTCCTGGCTCTTGTGGGCTAAAGTTAATAGTTGCATTTCCTCCCCCAGCCAAATCGCTATTGATATCGAATGGTGTTCCCATCGTGAAGGTATGTCTTTCTTCCTCTTCCGTGTTGTAAAACTTTACCGTTACGTTATCACCTGACTTTACAATCATCTGTTGAAGTGTATAAACATCGTGAGTTCCAAGCAAAGTTTCATTGACATCTTCCAACTCTCCATTGAACAAATAAAAGGATTGGTTCCCACTGGAGGGTGGATATAGATTTTGTAAAGACGGAGGCAAGGAGGAAAAAGATGAGGATGATGATGACGCTACCGATTGGGAGGCGTTTGACAGAACAGGTATACTGCTCAATCCAGAGGTCACGACAATAGCCACCAAGATAGAAGATATGGGTACTAGTGATTTACAGTCGGAAATGATTCTCATATATATGTATTACTTGACTAATATATAAGACTGATCTATTCTGGTTCGCCCCTGACCAGTTAATGCTTGAAAGGAACCAAATAGTTCATACTTAAAAGGAGTTTGGACAGTCGTACTGTCCTGCTAACAAATAATGATCATTGTGGATGTAGTTGAATATAAATCGGATATGGTAATCTCACCGGTATAAAGAGTAAATGTGTGCAATGCATTACACAGTACGGGAGGGGATAAGATAACTGTAACGAGTCATGAAAATTGGTCGGATGAGAAGCAAAAACTCATTATATAGAGAAATGTGTATTGTGTACCAACCGATCTCCCTCCCCAAATGGAACTGCTGTATTATTTCTGGACGTTGATGCACCGTGGGACACACGACATCCTCATACCATTGAATTGCAGGATAGTGCTGGTAATGCTGTATACTCTACCGAACAGGTTCTGTTAACTTATAGGGACATCCGCTATTTCTAGACGACTGTTAACTAGCGGGACATCGTTAGAGATAGAGAGTTTAAATCATCTTAGGTCCATGTGTCTAAACCAGTTGAGGGATTTTTCATTCTCACATTAACCACCAACTCGGCAACAGTAATAGGTTTTATTTCCAAACCATCATGGCGTTTGCATCGCGATATCTCTTCATGAGCCCCTCTTCCAAAGCTGAATGCGACAATCACTCCCGTTTTGTTATCTGACCGTCTCAGCGCTGTTTGAAAGTTGTCAACCGTATTTCTGCCGATACTATCTGACTGTTTAACCTGTATGGATGATGGATTACAAAGATATGAGATACTACGAGACGAAGACAGAGTAAAACATATCAGGGTTAAAGGTTCACTAATTGAGGCACTGAAGACAATGAATGAGCTGGATGGAAGAGATTAAAAATAACTTTATAACAACAGATTCTTAATCAAAGAGATAAGTTTTGTATGTCAATTAATATTGATCCCGAGCGGTACAAGGCAGGTCAACGTCAAGGCTGGAATAGTGTAGCAACTGGTTGGCAAAAGTGGTGGAAGACATCGGAGGCTGCTGGTAGGAATGTTAGTAGGCGCTTGATTGAACTTGCTGAAATAAAGCAAGGTTATAGAGTTCTGGATATAGCTACTGGCATAGGAGAGCCATCGATAACCGCGGCACATCAAGTCGGTAAGAGTGGTCACGTAGTAGCCACAGACATATCACCGGAGATGTTGTCCATTGCAAAAAACAGAGCTATCTCTTCAGGTTTGCAAGATGTGATAGAATTCAAAGAGGGCGATACAGAATCAATTGATTTGCCAACTTCCACATTTGATGCAGCACTTTGCAGATTTGGACTCATGTTCTTGCCTAACCTTGGAACAGGTTTATCCAATATTTACAAGTCTTTAAAAGAAGGCAGTATCTTCGCAGCAGCTGTTTTGGGTTCGTCAGACAAAGTTCCTTTTATTTCCTTGGCATTTAATACAGTCTTGAAGCAAACAAATAATCCACCATCTCCTACAAATGCCCCTGGGCCATTTAGTCTATCTGATGAAAACTTTCTCGAGGATTCTTTTTCGAAGTCAGGATTTAAAGGAGTTAGTATTGAAAGACTGAATATGATTTTCGACTTCGATTCGGCTGAAGCGTATACAAATTTTGTATGTGAAACAGCAGCTCCAATTCAAATAATCCTGTCGAATCAGTCACAAGAAAAGAGAAAGGAGATTTCAAGAGCTGTAACTGAAACGGCAAGGAATTATGCTGATAAGGATTCTGGTCATGTCAGCCTCAGCAATGAAACTATATGCATAGCTGGCAAGAGATAGCTAAATCCAATTACATCAGCAGATTCTAACAAATCGGACGAATATACAACTGGAAATGTGTACAATTATCCTGAATTGAACACATTTATCCTTCCTTTGGTGCAACAGCTGCAGCTTCTAATGCAGCATGTGCAAACGACTAGGTTGTAACCGGAGTAAATCCGCTCTCATACCGGAAGGATGTTTAGGATACAGTTATGTTTTACGGAACTATATTACTGTACTCCTAAAGTCGTAGAGTCAGAAGTACAGCTTCTTTATAAAGAATATTGGGAGCTGCGTAGAATGCATATTCTTTCCAAGCTGTACGATGAGATAGGCGACAGAGGTGTATCAAGTCTACTTCACTTACACAGATCATGTGATGCACAACAGATTAGCAATGAACAAGTTATTCGGTATATAACAATCTATGGCAATGATCTTTCGTTGGTCAAGCGCCAATACGATGAAGTAGGCGTTGGCTTGCAAGGTCTATTATCTCAAAGACATCGAACCGAGAAAGAGCTTGAGAATTTGAATGCCAGCGTAGGATATTCATTTGATATGTTGAAATCTATTCAGGCTCAATGTGCAGAAGCTGAAAAGACAAGAAACGAACTTTTTAGGCAGAAGGTTAGATTACATGTTTTCGTCTCTCAGTTTAAAAATAATAAGGGCATGTGTTTAAAGCTAGGACGATTCGTACAAGAGAAAGTAAATATGATATTAGGAAACAACATGAAACTGCTCGAGTTATCGTTAATATCGGCTCTTAAGTCATTCAAGGATGATCCAAATACGTGCAGATATTTATTACAGAAGTCAGAGCTAACTGCACCTTCTGAATTGATTGCTAGTATGCCGAATAGCAGTGTGCTAATACCAGCTAACAATAATCCTGTTAGCTATTCGTATAACCATGGTCCTAAATATCACACACAAAAGCAGAAGCCATATCAAGACCTAGCAGCTTGCTTTGTCTGATAATTTTTGTTATAGAAGATTTTAATGTATTCTTATGTCCGGTGGTTGACAAAAGAATATAGAACATTTGTATATATCTGATATTCTTTTATAGTTGTTATAATATCATTCAATCTAATGTCTGCTATGACAATAGCTATAACACAGGAGCTATATCTAGAATGTACTCCAAAAATTTAGGAAAAGAAATGATAAGAGAGATTGGATTGGATTCATTCGAAGAATTGTATAATGCTGCTTCACATCACATACACCAAAACTACTAATCAATCATTTGCTTTAGGATGTTCTTGTTACTGACGATTGCATCTATATAGCAAGATAGTAGTGCCTAAGGTTCTGTTCATTTAACAATCTTTTGTCGCACTAGGATCGCTCTATTGTACATATCAAAAAATAAGATCAACCATTTCA
>JBAUMZ010000049.1:0-6050 GCA_049578985.1 Nitrososphaeraceae archaeon | reverse complement strand
GAAGCTGCAGAAGCAGGAAATTCAACTATGGCAACGGAAACACAACAGGGGCAGAATTCTTGAGCATTCAGAGCTCGCAGTCTGGTTCATTATCATAAGTTACTAATACTGCCTACATACTTGAATTAAATAATGTAGCAAATAGGACTATTCAATTCTCAGATAGACCAAACAGGATTGTAGAAACAATCAGCACTTCTGATTTTATTGGTAACTGGACGGATGGGTCTAATAGTTTTTCAGCAGATGCACCTAATGATGCTTTAATAGTGAAAGATATTCAGACTGGTAACTTGGAAACTGCTATCATAGAGTCTCTCGATCCCGTCTATGATATGAAAACGAATAGTTTAACATACACTATTACTGCCGAGAATGGAACCATCGATCTACCTGGAGATTAAACAGAGAGCGGAATAAGATGTTAGACGAGAAAAAGATCTTGAAATTTATTAAATATGCTAATGACGATCTACCAGCCTTAGAGTATAGATGTCACAAGCTAGGCAGTGATGCAGTAGAGTTGCAAATTACAAAGAAACAATTAGGAAGAATCATATAAACGTGGAATACTGGCATCGTACTATATCATCATTTGACAATCCACGAGGTGCTTACAAAATTTCCGCTCTCGACATCCTGTTCGCCCTTAAAGATTTCAAGCACATTATTAAGAAAGGATAACTCCCCTGTAGAGTTTGTATTATATACCGCTGCTCCTAGAAATACTAATTTTCCTTCCTCCGTAGCGTTATCTACTTCTATGAACGTATAGTTTGCCGTCTCGCCTGTATCTTTAATAGATATTACTCCTTGCCCTTGATCAAATGCTTGATTATCATCTTTAGAAACGCTCACGAAATTTCCAGTGCCTGTTATCTCTATGTTACCATTCAACGTTCCATTGCTAGAATAAGTGAATTGTGTTCTGTCAGGACCAATTTCTTTCTGACCTGTAATCTGGCCCTGTTCTACTAAGAATGGTTCTCCTAATGTTGCTGTAGGCTGAGCATATACTGAGCTAAGAAGAATAGTACTAACGCCTGTCCCTAAAATAAGTAAAATAACTACTACTATTCCTACCGTATTGCAAATGCATTCGTTTTTGTTCACGTTTTTTCTCTTCTCGTAAGTATTTAAGATTTCTTAACTCTGAAGAGTTTAAAACGAATGGATCAAGTTTGGAAAGAAAATTCGTTTGCAGAGGAAATGGTTGAACTCCTTGAAGTATACTATCCTTCATTTCATGGTATCATTCTTATCAAAATCTTTCTAAAATTTTTCCATAGGAGCTTCATGAATGAACCAATGTCCCAATTATCAGGAGGAAAGGTTACCTTGGTCCTGTCAAGGACCTCTGACGAAATAGCATATGCTTCATTGAGTGTTTGTCTGTCGTATGTTCTGGGAAGGGAACCTATGAATGTTGTATGACAGTTCGAAATAGCAGTTGTGTTCAGATGAGCAGTCCTTTGGGATGCCATACATATTCCTATACCATATTTCCTGCCCATTCTAGTCAATGCTTTCAATAATCCTAGATGACGCAGTTTGAAACGGCTATCGTAAATTTATCCGATCCTGTATATGATATGATTACAAATACGTTAACATATACTATAGAGGCTGAGAATACGTCAATTGAATTACCAAATGAGTTTGGACAGACTATTTTAGTAATTGATGATGTGAGTGGAACTCATCCTATTCATATCTGTTAGCTTTGGTGAACCAGCAGCGCGCATAAATATTTGTACGGCCTTCTTTCTTAGAATGATTAACCCAGGAATATTTGGTATAATATTCATAGTCGTAGCGGCTGCACCTCTCGGCCATAGTTGAGCACATGAATGCCAGTACGATCTTCGTTTCTGGAAGACTGCTATGGATAGTTATACTTTTGGTAGTACTAAGTCAACTGACGTACAATCCATATTTATTCAAAGAGCTCAGTCTGGTTCAATATCTCAAATTAATGAAACTGCTCATACGCTTGAATTGAATAATGTGTCAGATAGCACTATTTTATTCTCAGATAGACCCAATAGAATAGTAGATACAGTTAGTACTTCTGACTTTGTTGGTAATTGGACTACCGGACCTGATAGTTTTGCAGTAGATGCACCGAACGATGTTTTAATAGTTGAAAATATCCAATCAGGTAATCTGGAAACTGCGATAGTTGAGTCTTTTGATCCTGTCTATGATACCCAATTATGCATTAATAGTAGAAGACATAGAATCAGGTAACTTGGAAACCACCGTAATAGAGTCATTTAATCCCACGTATGATGCGAATACAAATACATTAACTTACACAATTGTGGGTGAGAATGCAACATCCATTAATCTGCCTAGTAAGTTTGGGCAGTCTGTTTTAGTGATAGATAACCATTGTGCTGGAGGGGGGCCCCAAATAGACTGCGGCTACTAAAAGACATAAGTACACAGAACGTAAAAGGAATGCAATACAGAACAGCAAATATAGTATTATTCCGGGTAGAGCTGGTTTATTAGAAACCATTTTTAATGTGGATATCAATCCGGAAACAAATCCACAAGGTGTTGAACAATCAGAAAAATTGAAGGAACTCTCGTCAAAGTAGGACGCCAAGCAGGAACAAGTCAGGTCATTTGATCGAATGGTGGCAGATTGTTTTGTTGTAAAAGATTCTTTTTGTGCGCAAAAAAATTAAAGATAAAAATGGCTTAGGGTAAGCCGACAATTATTATTTCATTTAATCCCAGAGTCATTGTTTTCGTCGTAATCTTCATTTTCTTCTATATCCTCAAACTCATCATCAACGTCCACTTCATCGTCTTCATCCACAAAACCATCATTCTCAGAACCTTCTTCCATCTTATGATTACTTGGTCGTGTATTCCAAAATATAACCATTAGAGAACCACATAAATCACACATATGTCGTATTCTTGTGAAGATCAAATGTTAGGAGAATTAATCTTAGAAAGTAAAGGAAGAATCACGAGTCAACGAGTACTGTCAGTTGAAAACGGGATTCCTAAGCTTGAGATCTCGATTTCAGGCACTGGAAAACTTACCGGCAATATTGAAATAACTGAAAATTGGACTTATTGGGCGGTACAAAGACCTGATGGCACATCGTATGGTAAGGGGCACGGAGTAATAATGACAAGAGACGGGAGTGAAGTAGCAACTGCAATAGCGCGTGGGGAAGGCAAGATGACGGAATCGGGAAAAATGAGATACAAGAGTGCACTATTCTATGAAACGAATTCAAAAGATAAACTTGCACTTCTTAATCGTCTACTTGGGGTCAATGAATATGAAGTAGATGCATCAGGTAATTATGAACACAGGTTATGGGAATGGAAGTAAGGAAGTAGTGATTAATTTAAATACTCTTTTTTTGCAAAATAATCATAACCCTTATTATTCCTTGGAAACGAAGTCTTTAAAACGAAGTCTTATAACCATTAGAGAATCACATAAATCATTAGTATGGCCGTTATCCAATGAAGATTAGATGTTAGGAGAATTAATCTATGAAGGAAAAGGTAAGACTACAGGCAATAGGATACTAGGTTTAGACGAAGATGGCGGACCCACTCCGGAGGTATCTATGTCAGGTGAAGGACCGATTAAAGGAACCATCCAGATAACTGATATGTGGACTTACTGGACCGTAACTGGGCAAAGAGGTCAGGGAAGGGGCATAATAATGTCAAAGGACGGAAGTAATGAAGTAGTGACTGCCGTATCTCAAGGAATTGGCAAAATGAGTGAGTCTGGAAATATGCGTTATGTGGGCGCAAATTTTTATTCAACCATTTCAACAGGAAAACTCGCGTTCCTCAATAATTTAGTTGGAATATTTGAATCTGTAATAGATAATAATTCAGGTAATTACACAGTCAAAGTATGGGAATGGAAATAGAGAACAAGTGATTTATTCACTTTTTTTGAATTCAAATGTTCAACCGAAAAAATCAGACAGACTTGTCTGTTTGGCCTTAATAGGACGACGGCGTTTATTCATTTCTACATCATCATCTATTTCCAATTCAAGAGTTGTGATAAATTCGTCTCCCCACTTCGCTTCCTCTAGGCCTAACAATTGTCTGAAGATGTTAACGGTTCCAGGTGCAAATCCTGCATAATGGTTATTCGCGGCGACAATTGAAAATTTAACTCCAGATAAATTACTCTCCTCAGAGTCTTTCCTGACGTTGCGCGCGACTTTTTTCATTTCCTTTATACGATCAATTTGGATAGTACCAAAATCCTTTTCCTGAATACTTCTGTCTCCGATTAACCTAACGTAAACAAAATCAGAAGTGACTATAGGTGACGTACGGATATTTGCAAGTTGACTCCACACTAGGCACATGTTGTTGTTGGCAAAGAAGTTGTAGGCAAGATCCTGAAACCATGATCTATGTCTAACTTCTACCGCATACCTGAAACCTTTGTCAAGATAAGGAAGGATAATTCTGAGGGCCTTTAGTCCTTCAACAATATCTATTGAGGGTGGCAACTGAATTAATATTACCAGTAATTTCTCCTTTAATTCGGATATAGAATCAAAGAAATAACTTAATTGATCTTCATCGAAATTCGACAGCCTCTTGTCATGTGTTATAACTTTAGGGAATTTTGCAGTAAATCGAAACATACCAGTTCTTGACAATGAATTCGTTAGTAAGGAAGAGTCTATTTCGACATAATTAAAGACCTTAGAATAAAACCTTAACCATTTATTATTTTCAATACCCTCAATTGATGCCGACATAGATATAGCTGAAGCAGTAGAAGCAGAGAATCATCCAGATCTCCTTCCTTAATCCCAAGTTACCAATTTCCAACTGCCTGAATCAAAGCAAGACAACCTTTTCTTACTGATATCTCGCTTCCTATTAAACTCGATTAAATTAATTCCGTAATAAATCTATTAGATCTATTAATGGAATTTTCAGTGCGTTACGTACGTATATAAGTATTCAATGTGAACTTTTGTTATATGAATTTGCTATGGACAACTCAAACTGCTATGCATCGTGATGATACGCATATCGACGTAGGACAGAGGTTTTCTCGAGGGTTATTACTACTATGAACTCAAGACCAGGAAAAAATAGAAGGACAACTCCAGAAGGGGAGCCCCTTGAAGACGCTGGTGGCAGTGGTGGTAAATTTCCGGGCGGAGGTACAGGGGGTTTTTTCCGTAGAGGGTCAGGAAAAGGGCCAGGAAAGGGATCAATCTCACTCATAAAAATAATCGTACCCGCAGTAATTGGCATTATTATAGTCGCATTCCTAATCATAAATAGTGTAAAGATCGTCGATGCCGGAAATAGAGGAGTATTGTTGAATTTCGGTGCAGTTGACGTTAGCAGATCGTTAAATGAAGGAATCCATTTCGTAGTTCCTGTAAGAGATGATGTAGTACAGATGGAAGTAAGAACACAAAGGATAACAGAAGATGCAGCTTCAGCATCCGGCGACCTTCAAGACGTGAGAACGCAAGTAGCATTGAATTACCATCTAGATCCTGATAATTCACAGAATGTGTACAAAAATCTAGGACTTGATTATGCAAATAGAGTAATAGTGCCGGCGATTCAAGAGTCTGTCAAACAAGTAACAGCCAGATTTAATGCAGAGGAACTCATTACTCAAAGAGAGAGCGTCAAGAATGAGATTGAGCAGCAAATTAGAACTAGACTGGCTGTGTATAATATTGTTGTGGATGCAATATCTATTACCGAGTTTGAATTTTCAGCTGACTTCGTGAGGGCGGTAGAAGCAAAAGTAGCAGCTCAGCAGAGGGCACTACAGGCACAGAATGAGCTGCGGAGAATAGAGATTGAAGCTCAGCAGGCAGAAGCTCGAGCAGTAGGTGAGCAACAAGCAAACATTGCAAGAGCTGAAGGAGTCAGGCAAGCTAACGTTCTACAGGCACAAGGTGAAGCACAAGCTATAACTACAATAGATGAGCAGCTACGACAGAGTCCTAGCTATTTAGAATGGCTCAAATCTCAGAGATGGGATGGACAGTTGCCTCTAG
>JBAUMZ010000048.1:0-22523 GCA_049578985.1 Nitrososphaeraceae archaeon | reverse complement strand
ATTATCCCAGATTTCAAGATCTAACATGTGCTATAGCTAACTACTATAGAACAAGACGTTTCAAACTAGACATCCTCAAGTATCTATCGCGGAGTGTGAGTTAGCGAATTAATGTTATTAAGTCTAGATTATCAGGCGAAACCCTCATTATTGCGTGGTCATCTGCGATCAAGGTGATGTTCCTTATACCTTTGTTAACCAATCCACTTTCAACTTCTGCGTCGATTTTAGATGACAATGATGATGTTGAGGTAATAAGATGCGATGTAGTTAGAAATGCAACAAGTAGGACGGGAAAAAACAATAATAAAAATTGAGTACGAGGGTACATGCTATTTCATTTGATTACTAGTTTGATTAAATAGATGCTATCCCGAATGAGTTTCATATTTGTACGGTTCCTACATGTTCTCCAACATTAAAGCGTTTTGCAAGCACATTCGTTGCATTCTCTAACTGTCATTATGTTATACTGATTGCTACTTTCAATACAACAGCTGTCAAATTTGACCAATGATATTTCTCAGTCAGAGTTCACCATCAGTTCAGAGTTCAGATACAGCATGAATTATAGGATTCGGGTCCACAAGTGCATGGAGTACCCAAATAAAACCAACAAAGAAATGACCAATAGTAACTTGCTTGAGATTCAGATATGCAACTAGCCTTAAAACAAATTATTTGAGATCCGGTGAGCCTGAATCTTGGTAGCGGTCCATACAACGACTGTTCTGGTTAATAGTAATAACCTGGATCTACAATACCTTAACCTATAGTCATCCACAATACAAACTGATAAGGCCAATAGTCATTCACACTCATATTTTCTATCCTGTAAGCGGGAAAATATGAATGTGAACTGAATTAGAGTCATAAATTGAACCATTTCCATACTGTACTGTTTTACTCCATCCGCCCTGTATTACAGAAGCACCAGCTAACGATCCACCTACACCTCCCACAACCACTATATCCGGACTTGTCATATTTGCATCACGATTGATATTCTGAATTATTAATCCTAATTCCTTGTCGTTAACTGGAAATGAGTCATTTATCCTTATCCCTTTTACAGAGCTCATTACATGGTAAGATCAGATCTTCCACTTTTCTTGATCTATCTAGATTGATAGTCACCAGTTAGTTGCCAACAATCTCATTTCTCCAGAAAGAAACATTCAAACCAGCCACTAGCTCGTCTAGCAACTTCTTCTAGTGCACCCTCCTCTTCAAATAAGTGTGTTGCGTTAGGGATTAAGGTAAGTTTCTTCTTTTTCTCGATCCGTTTAAGTAGTTTTAACGCATTTTGATTAAGTTCAATTACGGTTTTATCATTTTCTCCTACTATTAACAGCGTAGGAGCTTCGATTTGATCTAATACCTCGTTACCTGCCAAGTCAGGTCTACCACCGCGCGATACGATTGCACTTATCAAATTTGGACGAACAGCAGCCGCTACTAATGCAGCTGCAGCTCCTGTACTAGCACCAAAATATCCAATCTTCAAATTTTTCAATTCAGGATTTTGTAAAGTCCAATCGGTACAGGAAATTAGTCTTTGAGCTAACAATACGATATTAAATCTATGTTCCTTCGTAAGGTTATCCACAGCTTCCTCCTCTAGAGTGAGTAGGTCAACTACGAGTGTAGCAATACCAGCTTTATTCAGCACTTGTGCGACATACTTGTTTCTTGGACTATGTCTACTGCTACCACTTCCATGAGCAAAAATAACAATACCTTTAATAGTGGTACCAGAGGAGGGAAGAAATAGATCACCTTCAATCGTATTCTTTTGGTTAATCTTAATTTTTACTCCGCTATTAAATTGAGAATGAGTATGACCATGCTCTTCCAACGTTGATCAACCACATTTTCTACTATTCTTTCTATTTATATACTAACTCCATATAATGACCTATATTAATTGTTGTAAATAAGCAGACAGGTTACAAATCTAAAAATAGATTGTATTTTATGGTTTTGGTCCCAGATAGGCGAAAGCTGTTGAGTAACTGTTGTACGTAATCAACGCTTAATACAAGCGAGATATTAAAAGGAGTTATCGATTGAGACTACATGTTTTATATTAACTACAGAAAAGTTAATTCATGAGATGTTATTGTTAACTTTCCCCCCTCCTAACACCAGATTGAGAGTTAAAGAAATGTAGTTTCTCATGTGATATCCCTATTAACACATGTTGGCCAACTGACAAATTTTGGTGTGTATCAGTCGTCATACTGTTGGTAAGTACTTTCATACTATTCTTACCTATATTCACTTCCAAAACTGTATCATCGCCGAGCATTTCAACAAAAGATAAAATACACTCAATAGTTAGATCTGAATGTAGCTGATCGCTACCAATATAGATATCACGTGGTCTGATCCCAAGAGTTACTTTCGAAGGTGACTCTTCCTTTCTGTACAATCGATCAAAAACATTTCTTAAGGCACCGGATTCTGATCTAACCATACTACCTGAAATTTCAAAAAGTAAATGAGAATTGCCACGACTGACTTCACACTCGAGAAAATTCATTGGTGGACTTCCTATAAATCCTGCCACAAATGTATTTGAGGGTTTAGAGTACACCTCTTGGGGCGTTCCTACCTGTTGAATTAGCCCATCATCCATGATGGCAATTCTATCGGCCATACTCATTGCCTCGATCTGATCGTGTGTAATGTAAATAGTAGTGATCCCCACCTTCCTTTGCAGTTTTTTTATTTCTGTTCTCATATATGCACGCATTTTTGCATCAAGGTTGCTGAGAGGTTCGTCCATTAGGAAAACCTTGGGTTCGCGAACTAATGCTCTTCCCAATGCAACTCTCTGCATCTGTCCTCCGCTGAGCTCCTTCGGCTTTCGATCGATCAATTGTGAGATTTCTAGGAGCTTGGAAATCTTTTCTACTTTTTCCTGTATATTTCTTTTAGGTTCCCTTTTCATCTTCAAGGGAAATGCAATATTGTCATATACCGACATATGGGGGTAGAGGGCATAGTTTTGAAATACCATAGCAATATCTCTGTCTTTTGGAGGTAAACCGTTGACTAACTGATCCCCTATGTGAATGGTCCCGCTGCTTGGATCGCTAAGTCCTGCTATGCATCTAACTGCAGTAGTTTTTCCACACCCAGAAGGGCCAAGTAGAACCATAAATTCACCAGGATCCACTTCTAACGAAAAGTTGTCAAGAGCATTAACCTTTCCGTAATTCTTTGTTAAATTTTCAATCCTTACCCGAGTGGACATGGATATACGTGTTCGCCCTTTCCAGGACGGTACAGATTACGTATCACACTTATTAGTATTTGATTTACGGGTTGCAATAAGGAGATTCTCATAGGCGAAAAGATCTGTTGTGAAGAATCATCATCCGGTTCACAATAACATTTAAAAAGATGCCGCGGCTTTGTTGTTTCTAATGAATATTTTATGCATAAATAAGAAAATGGTGTTTATACTTAGCTCGGCCTTCTTAATTAGCGTAATTTTTACAGGATTAGTTAATTCCTTAAATGCCCAAAAGGAACAAGTCACTCTAACTGCCATAGTGGCTGAACCGAAGGAGAGGTGGGACGTTTTGTTTGATAATGCCACAAAGAAACTTAATGAAAATCATCCCGATAAGGATATAAAGATAGATTACAGGGTCCTCCCTTACGATGCAACACGCACCCAGATCCTCACTTCGATGGCTGGAAGAACACCGATCGACCTAATTTCAGTGGACCAAATATGGTTAGGGGAATTTGCTGAAGGAGATTTTTTAACCGATCTAACGCAGAACGCGACTTCTTGGGGAAGAGAGGGTGACTGGTACCCCGTAAACTGGGAAGGAGGAAAATATGAGGACAAGATCTATGGTATATGGGCATGGACTGACGTACGAGCGTTGTGGTACTGGAAGGATCTTTTGAAAGATGCTGGTGTGGATCCAAGCACTCTTGAGACATGGGACGGATATCTGTCAGCTGCTCAGAAGCTTAATGACGCCCTAGGTCAACAGGGAATTCAGGGAGCTCATCTAGTGGGTGCAAGTCACTCGCCGGACATGTGGTACCCCTACCTATGGATGTTAGGGGGAGATATACTGGAGCAAAGGAGTGGACATCCTACCAATGGAACTTACTGGTTCCCGGCCTATAACAGTACTGAGGGTGTACAATCATTGGAGTTCATCAAGAGGCAGGTAGACGCAGGTATCAAGCCTCAAGTCAATCATTTTTGGGGCCAGGAGTTTGCTGATAAGAAGTTTGCTATGATGTTAGAAGGTTCCTGGTTATTGGGCACCTTCCCTCGTGAGCAATGGGCTGGTCTCAACCAGAGTGTGGGTATGATTCCAATGTTTCCAGTTCCAACTGAAGGAAATAAATCTGCCACCATGATGGGAGGATGGATTCTAAGCATTCCTGAAACGTCTCAGAATAAAGAACTCTCTTGGGAATTACTTACATTATTGGTGGATCCCGAAATCCTTGCACCTATGCTCGAAAAGGAAGGCTATCTACCTACGCAAAAGCCCATTGCTGAAGGACCCTATTCTCAAAGCCTTAATGCTACAATACCATACTACTCAGATATGATTTCCATGATCCCAATTGGACATAGCAGACCAAACATACCAGAATATCCACAGATAGCCGATAATATTCGCGAAGCAATAGATGGAGTTTACTTTGGCGGCAAGGATCCGGGTCAGGCATTGCAGGAAAGCGCCATCAAATCAGCTGAAGTCCTTGGCTGGTAAAAGGCATACCCTTTCAACCAGCTTATAACAACCCCCTGATCGTGGATATCTCAAGAAAAGGATACAGCTAATGGTGTAGCAGCGAAAACTAATAATTGATGTAAATATGGCTCAGATATCCAAGTTACAGCCATATCTTTTTCTCGCGCCATCATTTGCTATACTTCTTATGTTTCTTATTTTTCCAGTATCCTGGAATATTTACATCGCGCTTCATGATGTAAGTCTTACTACACTGCTGAAGGACTGGGAATACGTAGGGGCTGAAAACTTCGTTACCCTTTTTAAAGATCCAAATTTCTACACATCACTGAGAGTAACGTTGATGTTTGTTGGAGGGTCTGTGGCTTTGCAGTTTGGTGTGGGGATGTTGATGGCAATTGTCTTGAATCAGCGGATACGTGGTTCAGCTGTATATAGAGCAATCCTGATCATACCCTGGACAATATCCGCGGTTATAGCTGCGTTCTCTTTCAAATTCATTCTTGATGATAATTTCGGAATACTGAATTACATTCTGAACCAAACGGGCATTGAATCAGTTGGATGGCTTTCTGATCCCAATATAGTGGTATGGTCACTTGTAATCGCAAATGTGTGGTACGGTACTCCATTTACCTTGTTGTTTCTAACTGCAGGATTACTATCCATAAATCCTTCCCTATATGAGGCGGCTCGAATTGACGGAGCGTCCAAAATGCGCTCTCTTTTTCATATTACGCTACCATTATTGAAACCGTTTATAATAATTAATCTTATTCTAATCACTATGTGGTCAGTAAACCTCTTTGACATACAATTGATAATGACCGGTGGGGGACCTTTGTTTTCAAGTACCACAACGTCGCTATATATGTACAGACAAGCGTTTGAATTTGGATTGCTATCTAAGGGTGCAGCTGCGGGTATAATTCTGATCTTGATCAATTTAACAGTAGCAATCATTTACGTAAAATTTCTAAGGAGATAAAGTACTGAGAACTCGGAAATGAAACAATACAAAAGCAAAAACGAAAATCACAAATTTACTCGCTATTTCAGGTCGGCTGACAAAATTAATTACGAAAGCACAAGGTCAGCTTTAGGTGAGAGATTTATACTTTATGGCCTAATAGCTATTTTTCTTTTTATTACTTTTTCTCCAATAGTTTGGATATTTTCGACTTCGTTGAAGCAAAATCAAGAGGCAATGAGTTTTCCCCCTAAGTTAATTCCAGAGGACCCTACCCTCGAGAATTTTGTTTTCGTTTTGACTGATCCCACTCTAGTCCAGAGTTTATCAAATAGCTTTATCGTAAGCATAGGAAGTACGCTCTTAACTGTGACAGTCAGTGCACTAGGGGGTTACGCATTTGCACGATTTGAATTCAGGGGTAAAAACCTGATCATAAGTATCATTCTAGGGCTTTTTATGATTCCTGTTGTTATTAATATAGTACCTCTTTATATAATGTTGGCAGGTTTAGGCTTGCTAAATTCTTTATTCGCATTGATGTTAACCTTTCAAATACTCATTATTCCTCTGAACATACTGTTGCTAAAGAGCTATTTTGAAACTATACCCAAAGATCTTGAGGAGAGCGCTCTTCTGGACGGATGCTCAAGATTAGGTGTATTGCGTAGAATCACCATCCCTCTATCGATGCCAGGATTTGCTATCGCAGCCGTTCTTTCCTTTAGATTTGCATGGAACGAATTCATTTTAGCTGTGGTGCTTGCAAATCATCCCGATTCGACAGTATTCCAGGTCGCATTATATCAATTTATTTCATTATATAGGATTGATTGGGGATATTTAAGTGCGGGAATAACGATTGCTATAATCCCTGTGCTTGTGTTAATGCTGAGTTTTCAGAAAAATATGGTCAGAGGGCTAACTCTGGGAGCGATTCGAGGTTAATCAAAAAATCCGACTATTGTTTTGATTATCCTAGTACTCCACCAGTTGAACCACTAGTAGTAACTATCTACTTTCACTTCGATACGTCTTACTCATTTATGGTAGTTGGTTTTTAATTGAAGCGATCTATGCTTTTGGATAAATGCACTGTTGGACACCAACAGCATCCATATTTATTTCGCCTGAACTCATTAATGAATGTAGTTCTCACAGTGTTTCGAATTTTGTCGGTCTGGACCAGTATTCAAAAACTTCCGATTATGTATAGAACGTATTGAATAGAAGAAATAAATCCCTATCCATACTTACTGTCCTTGTGATAATTTACGAATAAGAATCCTATTCCGCCTAAGGTAACTCCAATAAGAAGTACTAGAACTGCAGCTGCAGTCGGTTCAACAAATGGTGCAAGTATTTCATGCGCTTGACTCGCATCAAATCCTTTACCTCCTACACTTTCTGGAAGCATGGCAGATCCTCCAGCATAGCCTGCATACATAAGCAGACCTGCCGCAGCTATTATTGCGATATTCATGAGTAAAAAATGGCTCCATGCAAGCCCTTTAGCGATATTATTCTTGCAGTAGTATAATCGTTTATTCATAACCCCCTCCGTATAATAGTAGAAGATTGCTGAGACTGCTATCCCGATTACCCCTACAATGATATACATAAAGTAACCAAATGTAAACCATGTTCCTGCTCCACCAGACGCAATAACCCTTGATATTCCAGGCTTCATGAAGGAGGTATCGCTTACAATCAAGAAAGCGGTTAATACTACAATTATAGCACCTTGTACTATAGCTGCTGCTATAAATCTCTTGGTCCAAATGTTTGATAAATCATTATCCGCCTTTGAGCTATTTGTCATAATACAGCGAGCATTCAAGTTGTAAATATTAATGTTGCATATCATTGTTTTAAACGCCAGTCTCCTAAAAGTAGGAAGTAATCATACAACCAGGTACCGGAAGTAATCATACAACCAAGTAATCATGAAGCTACCGGTTATAGCTACAGCTAATCTACAATCTACGGTTGAGTAATCATTAGGCTTGAAGTGTCTGAATATAAGAACTAAGTTCCTATACAACTTTTATATCTGATTATTTTATTCGTCCATATGCGATTTTCACTAATTGCTTCTTCGCCGCTTCTTTTTGCAGTTTTTTCTATTTACATGGCTTCAGAGGCATACGCTGAAGATACGGAACAGGATCTCGGTGCATACAAAATCATTAATTTAGCTAATGTTCCCCATTTGCAGGACAAAGAAGGTTTTTTTGTATTTCCAGCGTTCTGTCCCACTGCTTGTTCAGTATCATGGGTCAAGTCAGAGGCTCCTCCTGCTCCTCCAGCTCCGGTAGAGCCTCAAGCTCCTATCATCGGCAATGCAACTACGAGTGCGAACTCCACCGATGATAACAATTCAACAACATCGCTAAACAATGCGGCCGACTATGCACCGCAAGGAGAAGATGAATCATTCAATGAAGAATACCTAATCGGAGCCATTAAAGTTGAATTTACAAAGGCAGGCGTATACTCATTCTCCTACTTCATCAAACCGATATTGGGTGACTTTCAGGACTTGACAGCTCTACAAGTTATAACACTCCCAGCAGAAGAAGGAGATAAGGGGTACGTCCCGCTTAGTCAAGTAAGCTGGTATAAATATCCATACCTAACGCTAGGAAAGAGCACGTTCAGTATTGACAAACCAGGTGTCTATTTCATTGGATTTGGTCCGGCTCAGGGAACGGCTCTAACCAAGCTTGAAGCAGATGGAATTCCTAGCGGTTTTACGTTGAAATATAAACTAGATCCATTAGAGAATATAAAAATTCTAAAACCAGATATGAATATTTATATCAAGCAAGTGGGAAATGGCATATCTTATGAGGCTATGGGTTATCAAGAACTTGCGAAAAACGCTGTATTGTCACAAGCGCAAGAATTCTCGCTGACCGGAATTCGTAGCGCAGGCGTTCCTGAAGAAAATGCAGATGGGTTACTCATGAGAGGCATCAGCAATACATTGATAGGTGGTGCTGATCTACGTTATCCTCTGGGTAGAAACGCAGATTTTGCTGTATTGCGAATCAACGAATTTAAACCAATTTTACACCAGGTTATCTCCAATGGGGATATGGAAACTGCGGAGATTACTACAGCCAAGATATTGAGCTACTTAACCGTTCTAGTTGATGAAGCAAAGAATTCAGGAGATTACACACCTACTATCCAAGAGAAGTTTACACAGGCCAGGAACATGTGGTTTGATAGGAATTACGAGGGAGTATTACCGATTGCTGCTGAAATTACTAAAGATCTTCTTCCAATAATTCATAGTGAATGGCAACAAAGACCATCATTTAGTGTATATATGTTGAATGCGAAAGCCGTGGATACAGAGAGGGAACCATTATCGTTGGCTGGGCTGCCTGTTGCTGTTAATTTTGAAAATGGAGGATTGGAACAGGTTGTGACAACCAATGGTCATGGCGAAACTATATTTATAGGCCCTTCAGGCAAGTTCGGCGTCTACGGTATCTATACAGCTAAATCCCCAGACGGAGGCATGACCAAGATTAAACTATTGATGGATGTAAAAACGGGAAAATGGTTTGTAGAAGCGACACCAACCCAATATCCTGTATCTCTTGTCAAAAAATAATCGATTAAACAAACCTCTTTTATCGATGAAAGTGACAAGAATGTCTCGGTAAAGGCATATAGTAACCTAGTCAAGGCTTAGCTTCTTGCATTCTTAGAATCTACATTCCGTTGATACTCGAATCTGCGCCCTTGGTGGTTAGTTCCAGGGCCTGCAAGAAGATCCAAAAATAGCAGTTGGAGCCTGATAATTGGGCAGCTTCCTCACTTTCCCAATTAATAGATACTAATTTTTGTTACCAATATTATATCTGAGATGCATTCTCTGTTCCCTTTCGATGGTTCCTACTGTGTTTTTCGCTTTTTCTCGCTTCCTTGAGTTTCGTTCTAGTTTTTGTCCTCCTTAATCTTATTCCTTCTTTTCTTCCGTTGTAGTCTTTATCTCTTCCTTCCCTTGCTCTTGTACTTTTGCTAAAAAAGGGCCCCACACTGACTCCATCCACTGTTGATTCAATTTCTGGAAATGATTGAAATACTGGGTATATAGATTGTACATATTTTCATTGACTTTAACCAAATCGCGATACAGGTCATTCATTCTGCTGATGTTTCGTGAAGCTTCTTCGAATAACTCATTTAGCTTTTTCATTTTATTGACATAGTCATTGTAGAATTCATTCATACTTTCATAACTTTTTACATACTGGTTGTACATATCAGTCCAAGACATACATATTGCTCTCCTGTACACAAGATAACGTCTTCGGTTACTTATGGCTTGTGTTTTAACTCTGCCTTAGTCAATAACTGGGCAAAAAGTAGATTGAATCCGATGATATCTCATGCTGTTAGTACTGGTTGATAGTTGATCGAATTAAGCATAGACGCGAAATATAATGATCTACTCCTAACTTTGATATCAGGAACGGATTTAACAAAGATATAAGTATACACACACTATATAAAATAAGTCGTAAAGCTTGGTGGGAAGCCCTGAAATTTTTCACATAATAGTCGAATACATAGTCTTAATTATTGAAATAATTGTTGCAATTCTTATAGCTGCGATAGTCATTATTACATTAGCTAATTTGGTCCAGCTGCTTTTCTCTAAAGTAAGGAAGCAGCAGCGACAGATATATGTTCGCAATATTGTGGCAAGAATGTTAAGGGGTCTTCTCATCACACTAGATTTCTTGATCGCCGCTGATCTACTCCGGACTATATTAGAGCCGACAATAGAAGAAACAGCCGTATTGGTACTGATAGTAGTTCTAAGAATATTACTAAGCTGGTCCCTCTCAAAAGAAATAGAGATGAGTGCTAACGAGGAATCGAATACGAATAAAAGAGATATTTGAATAATTCTTTTAGAAACTATTAGAACTAAAGCCGGATTGGATATAGCACTGTAATCAAATTTCGTTCTCAAAGGTCTCATATAGGATATGGCAATAAATCTAACCTGTGTGAAAGTTTATCTGCAGGGAGGTCAACTTCGTTATCTCAAATAGAAAGTTATTCGATTGGTAAGCATTATTATTAGAAATACTCATTCCTTAATTTGAGAAGTTCTGCTAGGTTGATTTCGCATATACTCTTCAAGTCCATCTAGAGCATCATCATATCCTCGTTCAAGTAATAGATTTATAGTTTCAGAAGAGAAATCAAATATCTTGTTAGAAATAGTGTCAGCATCGTTTTCCCTGTTTACGCGTATAATTTCGTCTATCTGCCACCGTCCTTCCAGTATGTCTTGGAATCGTCTTGGCTTCATGAACTGACCGTGGAAAGTGGTTTTCCGGTTTAAGAGATTGGCTATAAAGTTCTTGTCCACCCCTTTCTCCTCTGCAGCATTTAACAGCTCTCTTATCAGATCAACATAATCAGATATCAACAAGAGCGTGGCCTGCTCTTGATCTGTCCTATCTGAAAAAGTTATGTCATTATTTCTGTTGATAACGCCGTCCCTATCAGAAGGAATCCCTGTCTGTTTTTTAGGATGTAAATTTATTACGCAGATACCTAATCGAGGAACATTATCTTTTAACCCTCTTACCTTCAACCAATATTGTCTATGCATTATAACTAACTGCATTAGCGGGGTATTGGTCATAAGGCCTCCATCCCAAAAATAACGCATACATTTCCTGTAACCGCTGGCGTTTACAGTATTAGGTGTCTTAGCGTCACTACTAGTAGGTTTAGAGGAGTAGCTTTCAACTTCTATTTTAGTAAAATCAAAATTGACTGGAAATGATCCGCTTGCCATAACTTGATCTGATGTGATCCCCTTGTCATAATGGACTACATGTTCAAATCCAATTTCTTTATCTTTGTGACTAAGAAATCTTCCGTATTCGGTTTTACGTCTTCCGTCATCTTTAGGATAACTATCGAATGTAACGGGGATACCATCTGCTACATCGACTGCCACCAGTAAGAGTCTTGGCTGATTGTCTTCCGTATCAGTAGCTATTGGAAATTTTGCAAACCTTTCCAGACTCCGTTTCAGAGGTTCGTTACTATAACGATACCAAGTGTTGTCGGAATCGTAAAATCTACTGTCATGGGTAGGCCTATGCGGATAAAAAACATTTGGTACTCCAAATATTGCAAACTCTTTAGCTGAAAAATACCTTCTTGCTGCTTCTCCAGTCGCAATCTCTCTATTAATTGCATGCCAATAATCCCACCAGGGTTTAAAAAAGGGATTAGTATCCACCATCGATTCTTTGGAGAGGTAATTCCAGAAATCAATAAGTCTCTCAGCTGACCCCTCGTAGGTATGATTCTCTACGACGTAACTTACAAGAACTGCAGCGTTGATAGCCCCAATCGAAGTGCCTGCAACTATATCAAAGGTAGATCTCCCTTTCCTTCCTTCCTTAGTGTCTTTTTCAGAGAGAGATTCGTAAAGCGCCCTGTAAGCTCCAGCTTCATAGGCACCAAGAGATCCACCCCCTTGAAGTACTATCGCTCTTTCCTTCTCAGGAATATCCATTTTCTTATTCATGTGGCAAGTCTACCAATAAGAACTTGAAGAATTAAGGTAAAAAATCTTGTGATGAGGCAGCGAACACGAATCATGATAGCTCCTGATGATGCTTCATCGTATAAGACGAACAACAACAAGATCTCTAGGATTTAGGGTATAGCGCATCTTGGAGCGAATTATCAACCATTGTTTTAGTACATGATGAAGGTACAACGCATGCACCATCCAAAGACGTGGATATATTGGTGCGATACAAGTTCACCAAAATAGACGTAGAGATCAACATAAAAAAATTATTCGCTAGAAGCAAAATCTAGCTTAGGTGATTTTATCTATTAGCTTTCTTAGTCTTTACACGCTCTCTAGCTTTCTTTATGACCTCAGCTGTCTGAGGAGCTGCCTCTTTCATATCTTCCACCGTTTGTCTGAATGATTCGGATGCTTCATTTGCTGCTGCAACGGTTTCGTCTAACGTCTTGGCAGTATCCTTGATCATTCCCTTCTCCTTGAGATCTTTAGATATTTTACTTATCTCTATTGTAGTATCTCTCATTGTAATAGTCGCTTCATGAACAGCTGCAATCAACTCATCAATCGCCCCGGTCTCACGTAAAGCTCGTACAGTATCTCTAATACTTGCCGATATATCCCTTACTGTACTTGCGAAATTCTTTACTGAGTCTATTTTTTGTTGAATATTTGGATCAACAGTGGACGTTGTAGTTGCTTCTGATGCGGCTTCTGATGTGTCTTCGGCCTCTACCTCTTCCTCTGCTTCTTTTGCTTCATCAATCATATCGGTAGTGCTAGCCGTGTCACTTGTGCCAGTCACATTACTTGATCTTGCCGTGCCTTTAGGGTATGTCATTCCTATATTATTAATGCTTTAACATTTATATAAGATATCTCCTTAAACACGCCTTTAATTTCCTAATGGATATTATTGAGACCAATTTGACCGAAATAAGGCGTCACGACAAATTGATAATTCATTAAATCAGTATTCCTAGTGTAACATCTGCATACCAAGATACTTGACAATGCAATGGCATAATCTATAATTTGGATATATTTTCCATGTCAATTTTGTAGGGGACGATCGCACGATTCAAAGGCTTTTGGGAGTAGTGACAGGACAGGTGCATATCCCTGCGCTGTTTTTCGAGTGATAACCATGCGAATTAAGACTACATGAGGTACCAAAATATCATTCAAACATGCCTATCATAACTCATGAGGGCAATCTTTCTTTTTTTTGATATAAAAGGAAACTAAGGGGATATCATCACGAACATAAAGCATCCATTTAACATATCTCTACCTTACGATAGAGAAACCTGTTAGAATTAAAGAGATTGTACTTGGAGTTGCGCGGAAAGTGTCGAAGATGTTTCAACCATATATCACTCATTATGGTAATGATAAATAGGTGTATGTTGCATGGTGGTTAGGTTCAATATTAATATGCTAAATCAAGAGATGGATGATTCTAGGTATTCTAAGCAGTATTAAACAAGGATAAATTAAAGAGCGGTAACCGGCAAAGTTTATCATCATAAAAACGTTGCTTCATGAAAGTGTATTAGTATAAACATTGCAAAGATTGAATCCTAATTATATGGATATCCATGACTATGTTTTGATTACCAACCTGTGGCTGATCAATATTATCTTGGACCATTTTGAAGGCCAAGTCTTCTATTTCTGGTTAACAGGGTAGCTGGTGATGTAAGTTGGTGGGAAGCCTATCAGTAATGCGCGGCTAGATTCAAATTCAATACAATAGAAAAGAGTAGAGAAAACGAATAAGTACAAGCTGTTGTAGTTTTATAGTTAAGTTGCTATTTAGCAAAGGGATCCAGAGAATAGCGGTAGTTGTTTTATTGGCTTCAGTAAGTAGCCTAATTTTTATTAGCAACGAGGTCAATATTGGTCTATCAACTTCACCCGCAGCTGAGGATACGGAATTTCTGAATAACTTCTATGCTTTGGTCAATGATACTAATCGAATATCTCAAAATTATGATGACGAGTTTGGCAAGTGGAAAAAGGGCGAATATGATGATCAGCAGATTGTCCGAATCACTGATTCCTCTTTGCCTCAATACGACCAATTGATAGCTAGGGCATCTAGTTTGAGCACGCCTGAAAAATTCCAAAATGCACTTGATCTTTATGTCAAAAGCCTGAACTCGGAGCGCGAGAGCAATGCTCTATTTGGGGATTTTATTAGAACGGGCGATACAAGTCTTAATGAGACATCGAGAAACTTATTGGATGACGCCTACAAGTATGAATCTGATTCATTCGCTTCGATAATCGCAGAAAATAAAACTACCAATTAAATTGGGGGAATCGCGGGTACCGCTGTCTGAGAGATGCAACTCATGGAGACACAACACCATACAAAGGTCAAGTGTAGGTTAAATATTCAGACTGTTTCTAAATTGAGGGAGGGAACATGAGACAATGTTATTACCCTTCAATCCTCAACAAAATACTCATGTAGAAGAGACATTCGAAGAGGTTCGAAGGATGCCAGAGATCGGGAGTGCAGAGCAGATTCATGATAGGATTAGTGATATTGGTCAAGAACGTAAGAAATGACTTTTGAAAGTTATGAGATTAAAAAGCAAGTTAGGATTGGTACTAAACTTATGGTAATTGGTGGTATTTTTTTCGTGATAGCACTTGTTGTACACGAGAGCCAGCCTAATTTGGGATTTGAAGAACAGAGCCTTTTGTCTTTAGTTATTATGGCAAGTATGCCCGTTTGGGTCATTGGAGGAGTAAGTCTTGGAGTGGCTGCAGACAATTGGCTATTAGAGAGAAGTATTAAAAAATATTAAATTCAAAATCGAACCGAGCAGCATGATTTAGAGATCTCAATACGAACACAATAATACAGATCTCTAAATATTCCTTAAGAGGTACGCTCTTGTCTGTGGCGGTCAGATAGGAATGACATGATCGTTGTTGGAAGTGTTGACGAGATACCTCAGGGCAAGATGAAGCATGTAGAAGTCAATGGAAAGTAAATTGTAATTAGATTCACAATATTGTAAAGGAAATATGATTTTGGGCACTTGGTGCTCATGTCACTAATGATATTTTAAACACTTTCGCGCTCAGGACTTTGTTACTATAAATAGTGACAAACAAAGGTAGACAACCACAATTTATTTTGTGCCAATAGAAGGCGGCCGTCTACCTATAGGTCGTCAGTTTGGTATTCAATGATGACAGGCAGGACGGCCAAGGATAGAACGAAGAAAGGTGACCGTCCTACCTACCATGCATAGGAACCTAGAAGTAGTTAGTAGTTTATGATAAAAGGCATTCCGGAACATGGTTATTCCCCTCTATTATGGGCATATTAACTCGTTCTGAGTTGGTTAAATAGTTTTTAGGATCCTGACAGAAGTTGAAATGCAAGAACCCCAAACATAAAGAACACATAAGGAACTTTGTAAAGAAATACCCTCCAGCAAAAGGAAGGATGCCAGACACAATAATAATAGTAGATCCACAATATTGGTATATCTCAGACAACCCGAAAGGGCGAAAATCGCTCCGAAAGGCCATGCTGCCAAGTCTGTAGTATAAGTGAGGATATAATCAGAGCAAGTAGCCGTAAGAATGAGCCTGATAGATATTGTTCTTGCCAATGGGAGGTGGTTTGTCCCACGTAAGGCTAAACGCAGGACGGGCAACACTAACCGTACCTTAACCTATTGTTCAGTCTATCTACTAGACTATTAGATGTTCTTAAAAATTAGATGTTCCTAAAAAATCATGAAGGTAAATTAAAAATGATTAAAAAGGAAAGGGAGTTTTATTTATAGAACTTTAGTAGATTAGCCTAGGGATCAGTTGATATAAAGGTAGGTAGGACGGCTAGGAAGAGACTAGGTTAACAATGCCTAGCTTCTTATGTTTCATTAAATAATTGATTCCTTCATTGTTGCTGTCTTAGACTTCCAATATATTCTCAGTGTTTCACTAATTTTCTTTCTGGTTACTTCTGAGGTTGGTGTCCCCATGTGAAATTATTCAATTTTGGACAAACTGACGTAACACATTACATAATAGGCAACATTACTTGTTAATGTGCTTAATTGGGCTTACTCACACGTATACCTTTTTCAATATGTTTGATACTAACTTTCTGGAAGTTTTTTTAGATTGTTAGAAGTGCGAGTAACACATTTAGTTGATCGATCTGTGCCTTTTTTAGGGTATTCATCATAGCTATTACCCAACTATCTGGGAGAACACGTTTTAAAGTAGGACGTACTTTCAATATCCAGTAGGGATATCAAATATTTCTACCCCCCTTCTGTATTGACAGGATAGTGCGATTCAGGTAGACAAACAGGGCCCTATCCTCTGAAACAAATTCATTCTACGGCAGAAAGATTTTACTTTTGATTCATTGTTCGGAGAGGGTCAAAGGGGAGATAACACCAGATGAAGTTATAGATCAAGAGCATATGGGAAAGATAACACAAACTAATATAAAATCAGTGTGGAGTTGGTCGGGGTAAGTAAAGCTTTGGCCTCAGCTACACCTTCGGAACCACAACGTCAAATGCCGCCAAAGCTCGAACCTCTGGCGAGCTTATTCGTGCAATGATTTCAAACAGCCCGGTATCAGGGAATAAATATTCTACGGCGAATTGTCCATCTGGGGCGCTTACATTATTGAACCTGAAATTTCTGAACAGTCCACTGACATTGTCAGTTACTAGGATATTAGCCTCAAGATCCTTCAAATATTCGCCTGTGCTAATTCTCTGTACGGTAAACTTGAGTTGAGTTGGCTTATCGACGATAGGGATCTTAGGCTCATATACAAACCTTATGTTCAAGTCATGATCTGAGTCGGTCCAAAGCTGAACATCTCCGTTTGACGTGGTTTGCGAATAAGAAGCTTGGAGAAATGGTGCACAAAATAAACTTGAGACAAGAGTTGTGACTATTACAACATTGAGCGAAAAGGCAATCATTATTCGACCATTTTGTAATTTACGTGTACCTAATTTATATTTGCAATAATCTAAAATTCTTTTTATTTTTTTAACTCGCTTCATAGACTCGACGTAGGACTTAAATACATGGAATTCGAATATAACTTTGAAAGGTGTATTTTAAGAGCACATATGTATGAGGTAACTTGTCTCCCCTGCGGGATACGAGAGCGATTTTCCGAAGAAGACGAAGCAATCAAGCACGCATATAACCACGAGAGAGTATTAACACATAGTACCTCAAGTGGTTACTTCGTAAGTGTGGATGAAGTCTAGCATTATAGACCTCGTCTTTTTTTTCTTTTTATTTATTCTCGGTATTCAACTTCGCGTTCCCGACGCGTGTATTTCTATCCTAAAACATTTGGTATCTGCTGGGCCTGAATGAATTAAGCTAACAATCTAGTCTGTTTGTCGTTGCCACGGTCCTAGTAATTGGAGCAGCAGTACTTGCCTTCGGTTCTTGCGACCATAGAAGATCCATTTATTGCGGAGCTGACTGGTGGAGAAGAAGTCCCACCAGTAGAAACACAAGCATCAGGAACGGCTCAATTTCAAATGTTAGCTGAAAATGCCATGTCCTACAGGGTTAATGCTACAGAAATTCAAGGAGTCACAGCAGGACATATCCATACTGGCCCATTTGGCGAAAATGATGACGTATTGGTAACATTGTTTAGTTACGATCCGTCTCAAGATGAAGTAGCAGAGACTGGAACAATTACAGCAGATGATCTTGAAGGGCCAATGACTGGTGTATGTATGTATGTATGTATGTAATGTGTGTGTGTTTGTACTAGGTAACAAAAACGCTGCGTAATTATTCAGAATATTATATGGATGTTCTGATCCTCTTTGATTTTGATGATGAGATCATACATTGTGATACGTCTATCATAATGGGTCAGAATGAACATCTTGAAGCTGTTTAATCTTGACGTATACTCTATAATAATGGAATTGTTTTTGTTCCTATACTTTATGGAATTTTGAGAAGTATGAAACAGAACGAATGATCGAACATCAAATGTAATTGGATGGTCTACTATTCTTATATTGGGGAAATCCGTAGTGATCCTATTCCTAACCTGGAGCTTAAGCCGACTTGATGGGACTAGGAACAAGAGGATGTCAATGTCGCTTCAGAGCTAGCCTTACATGTGGAACATCGGCATGCAGTAGCAACAACGGACTACATTGCTGCTATCATCAACTTCTATCTGTGACGAGAATAATAGGGGTTACAATACATAGATGGAATTTCTAACAAGAATCCGTCCTCAATTTTGAGGGAATTCATAATAGGATATCAAAAGTGCTGGATAAACGAATGGATGGATTTTGTTCATTGGGAACATTGTTGTAGTCATTTTAATCTGCCGATATGTTAAAAAACGGAGTTTTAATATACATCACCATTGAAAGTTCTTCATTTATCTGATTATGCGCTACCAGATTGGAGAATAGAGAAATCTGCCATTAGTGCACTAAATCGTAATTATCAAGTATTTTTTGCAGGTTTGCCATCATATACTAGTAGTAGCGTTTTTTCAAAGATATATGAAATTAGTTGGACACCAAGAGCACGACGCGCTTTTCCGTATTATTGGTATTGTGTAAAAAAGCAGCTCAAGAAAATAGTACGTGAGGCTAGGCCAGATATAGTTCATGCTCATAATATCTTTTCTGCAAAGATGGTATCAGAAATTGATATCCCTTTTGTATATGATGATCATGAGTATTGGCCATCATACGTTAGAAGGCAAATCGAATCATACAACTCAAGCTTAGAACAATCTAGTAGGAATAATGATAATCATAGAAGGATATTACAAAAAACAATACTAAGATTATTGAATTACAGATTTTTGAAATTGGGATTAAGATGGGAAAAGCAAATAGTTTCATCAACCCCTACAATAACCGTTTCTGAAAATATTGCAACGGAACTCCGAGAGTTGGGAAGCAATAGCAAAGTATTCATCACCCCTAACTTTCCTATGAAAAACGAAATAAATGATATCCAACCTCCAAAGTTTCATAGAGAGTTAATTTCAGTCTATGCGGGCATTGAGTCAAAAAATAATACCAAAATAGCTCATCGGAATATGGAAGGGTTTGTAGACATATTCAATCGATACGATGATGTTGGAACTTTAACGATGATAGGGGTTGAAGAACCATCAAATAACGCTACGTCTCCGTCTGGTCCTTCGACTTCCAGAGTGGTGTATAAAGGCTATCTACCTCGACATATGATGTACCAGGAAATGCAAAATAGTTCTGTCGGAATAGTGCCTTTCAGAAAACATTGGTCTCATAAATATATCAGTCCCAACAAGGCATATGAATATGCCCATGCAGGTCTCGTAGTTCTATGTACTTCCTCGCTTGTTCCAATAAAAAATATCCTTGGGGATTACTGTATGACATTTGAAGACTATGGAGATATGATATCACAGCTTCGAGATTGCAGAGATAATATGGAAAAAATTTATGAAAAGCGATTGGATGTGTATCAGTTTGCAAAAGAGAATCTTTTATGGGAGAGCTATGAACAGAATATTTTTGATGCATATAGGGCAGTTTGAAACAATTCTAGAAAGAAAATCATATTGACCTGTAATTTATCTTCATTTGAATTCTATTGAATATTGGAAAGACTGATATTGTAATTGAAGATGATTGTTAATAAGGATGATATGATATTTAGTCATGAGAATAAATTGGTGATTAGTGAATTACTACCATATATGCTGGTAGTTGAAGATATTATTGATTGGTAGTATCAGACTTCATATCCCAATTTCACAACGAATTAATCACATCTCGAGAGATGGTAGAGATAGGATTTCTGAACAGGGCGGAGATATTATCGATTCTAGTCTCCTGTATATGGAATCACTGATACGAATACTAAATCCAAAGTATCTTTTTCTATCTGAGCAAGTGAGTTATTGGTTACTCCTCCGCGTGCTCCTCCCCCTACTAGACTCATAGTTAATGACTGAGTTATTGACCAATCTGGATTGACTAAGCTTGTGCTCCCAATTTGTAGGTTCGAAAGTAACTCAAAGGGATTGAAATCTTGGAATAATTGTTGATTTTCAAACGGATTTGGTCCTTGTCCAATATTACCAATGGTGTTCCCTTCACTCAAGGAGGCTAGTGATAGCATATTCTGTATGTTAAATGGAATTCTAATGGCTATGACTGAAATTGAACTATTGCTGTTGTTATCTGAGGAAGTCAAACTCACAGTCAAATGAGTATCTTCTTCGTCATCAAGACTACTAAAGTTACTTGTGGAATAATTGGTTTTATCTTCGATCGTTATTCCCGAGACTTTAATACTATTCACCATGCTCGTTCCGGCTGCACCAAATGTCGATGATCCGTTGAATATGCCATCTGCAAAACTGTTCATGAATTGCTCGGATACCTGAGGACCTCCCATTCTTTCCATTCCTGAAGGTTCTTGCCCAGATGAAAAGAAGTTATCTAATGAAGAATCATCGTCTTGGAAACCGAAAAATGAATCATTTGCTGCTTCCCCCCCTGCATCCTCTTCAAGAGACGATGAGCCTATCAAGTCGAAAGAATTAAAGACTTCTTGAATAATTGGAAGAAATTGATCATACCTTGAATTATCCGCACTGAATATTAAGTAAAATGCTCTATTGTTAGCTTCGTCAATGAACCCTCTATCAATCGACTTTCTTGTGACACCAGCTGAATCGTCAGTGAACACTATCTCATAGGCTGGCATACCCGACATAGTAGAATTTGTTCGAACGGAATCGAGACTGAAATTCGCGTAACTATTTTTGTAGGCATTTATTGAACTTCGAGCATATTGGTCAAGAGATGGTGTCTGTCCGACTTCAAAATTTTCTATTCCTACCAGTAAATTGGTTCCCAAATTAGGATCGGCTGAGATAGGTGGAACAAAATTAACGACAGAATAAGCTGTGGCGTCTGGGGGTATCTCCGATTCTGTGAAGCTCCAATCCGATGGATATTCCATATCAAATCCATAAATTGGATTTGAATATGTAATGAAGGATTCATTTTCCGAATCAAACATATAATCAGGCAGCTGCGACTCATTGGTAGTGTCATCGATTACTGTACTCAAATTATCTAAAGGAAAATTAAAGGACGAAACTGGTAAATAGCTCTGTGCTTTGATTTGTTGCCCGTAGGGAAATTCTGTTAATAGTGATAACGCACTAAAAGTCAATAATAAGGTTATTGAAACAGTTAGGGGTGTCCACACGAGAGTCTGGCAATGTTTTTGGTGCATACTGATGAACAATGTTATGCTTGAATAAAAATGATATGGCAACAAATGATAATCATGGACTGGGAATTCTGCTGCCAGGAGGGATCTTGAGAATATACCAACAGTATCAAAAAGAAAATACACAATGCGGATTAAACCATAAATCAAAGGATTTTATTCACATAATCCTGCTACTGCTAATAGATAAATTAGAAACAAATGATAAATTTATTGATTTCTTACACAAGAAGCATATGATCAGGTCGAAAGAAGAATACGAATACGAACAAAGAAGAATGAGTAAATCAATTTTTATTCGTTCCCTCATCAGAGATAGAGTCAAGACCATTTGTCTATACGCAATAAGGGTTCATTAAATTCATCCACATCACTTTGATAGGGTTGTTCCAGTTTAGACTTTCTGAATACATATATCGAAGAATTGAATGGGATTTTAGAGATTTTTGAACCTAGACACATTCATTAAAATATTTTGGGGATTGGGAGATTATTAGACTGCCTAACATAATTTGATACAACTGTCTAAGGATATTGGTCAATACAAATTTAGCTTCTGTTATGAATAGACTCTGTATTCGCTTTGATGTCGACTGCAGTTTTGAACAAAGCCTATAGAAATGAAAAAGACGCTGACCTGAGGGAAAGAATTCTGCTAGTAAGGTGTGTTAGAGGAGAAAAGAAAGAAGCATCCAGCGTAGCTGAAAAGGAATTCTATAGATCTAGATGGTGGGCGTACAAATGGCTCAAGAGATTTGATAATGGTGGTTTGGAAGGATTAAAGAGTAAGCATAGAAGTGGTAGGCCTCCAGAAATGTCAGAAGAAACATCTGGTATGATAAGAAGAGAGTTATCAGAAAATCAATCAGGATGGATGGCTAAAGAAGTTATGAATTTGATACATGAAAGAACA
>JBAUMZ010000047.1:0-15356 GCA_049578985.1 Nitrososphaeraceae archaeon | reverse complement strand
GCACTTACGATCATTGGAGGAGTAACAGTGGCTGGAATCGGGGGCGGACTGGGAATCCTATCATTGGTAGCTGGCGGACTTGCAATAGCAGGATTGGGAGTAATATCGGTCTTCTGGCGATAACATGCTATAGTTATCGCGGGCAGAAAATATCTCATTTGACCACCACCATAACCAAGTTTTGCTTTGCATTTTGATTTCTCTAAGATGAAGTCTATTTCCTTTTTTCATAAAGTCTTCTGAGTTTCTGCTGTGTATTCCTGATAGAGTATTTCTTGCTGGTAGGCTAGCGGAAGGGCGAGATTTATTATTCAATTCGAGCTTATAATAAGTCATGGGAGCCGTATCAGATCCAGAAGACCTTGCCAACAATAGACGGAAGATTATACAAAATGCGTTGAAAGACCTTAGTCCAGAAACAAAGAAAAGAGTAGTAAAAATTTTTGAAACATGGAAAGGTCGTGCCTCTGAAAGAGAGCTTGAAGAAATCCTTGGTGGTCAGAAGGCGAAAAAGTTTCGGGAATTGGTTGATAATTCTACTGATGAAGTCAGCTCAAATGAAATCGATAACTTACGTAAGCTGTTTAGAGAGTCCGTTACTTTTGACTGACAGGTTTATTATTCAATTATTGGCAGGCATGAATCCAGGATTTAGGTTCATTCAACAAGCGTCATAAATAATAGTGGGCTATGTTAAAGCCGTATCTTGGCTTAAGCGGTCCTGTGAGCTTCAGCCTTTATCATAATTTTGCCGTTAATAGTCCACTTTGCAGCGCCGAGCGCTTTTCCATTAGGACCTACCGCTTCAGGCACATTAATTTCAAGATCATCGAATGTGTAAGTCACTTCGGCCTCTTTCCCCGTCAACCTGTCAAACAACTCTGCTAAGAGATCAGCCCACTGGCTAGCAGATTTAGAGTTTTTACCATTACTACTTGTCATATTACTCAACCAAGGTATTAGGACTTTGAACTTTATAATAGTTTCTAGTTGGTATTGCATCATATTGCTGAAATCAAAGACGAAACATGGCTAGTTAACACAAAATTCCTTAACTTAAAGATGCCATGTGTAATCATAACCGCTATATTTTTGGGGTCGTCAACTCCCCCTCTTCACTTCGCCTACCACACCTGTCCCCCAAAAATGAACACAAATAACGAGGAACATATATTTCCTTTAAAGGTTTATTTACAGTTAATCTATTGTCGAGGAAGAAGTGTGAGGCATGTCAAGATACTCTGCCTTCATCGGATTCAGGATCAAGATACTGCTATCTACATCGGCAGGTTTATGATAGTATAATTGCAGAGTTTCATGCAGTAAAGAAGACTTCTAAGGGCGCAAATATGGACTGGAAAAAGTTTCTTTCTGAAAAGATGAATAATGAGCGATATTTGCCAAAAGAATTGGGCGATGTCATTAAAATTGAGCTTGATAGTGTGTGATACGTCCCCGAAACGTAGACAAAAATATTCGATGATATGTGACACCCGTTAGCGTTGTATTGAGAAGTCTTGGAATGATGTATTAATTGGTTCAGGATTGATTTCTATCCTAGGAGTCCCCATTTTCTGGCAACCTCCTTTACTTCCTCATCTGTGACTTGCTCGAAGTTTTCATAAAATTGGCCTACAGAACTAAATGAGGATGGTTTAGTTATCACTTGAACCCTATTTCCTTCCCTGGACAGTTCAGTGACCGTATCCTCAGGCGCAACCGGAACTGCGATTAGCACACCTGCTGGATCATATTTCTTGATCCACTTAGCTACTACCATAACTGTAGCGCCAGTGGCGATTCCATCATCTGCAATAACTACCGACCGACCTTCAATGTTGTAAGGTTTCGATGCGGGACGGTAAAGAGACATCCTTCTTTGGATCTCATTCACTTGTCGGTCTTTTTCGCCGTCTAGGTACTCTGTTGAAACCTGAAGCGTGTGAATTAGACGTTCATTAAGGTATGCCGTCCTGTCCTGCATCACTGCTCCAATTGCTAGTTCTGGATTGTTGGGGGCCCCCAGTTTGCGGGGAATGACGATATCAAATTCGCTCTCGCTGAATCTGGAGGCAATTGCATCGCCTATAATGACTCCTCCACGAGGTATAGCTAATACCGTAACAGGTGCCGTCTTGCTTTCCTTTTTGAAGAAATCAGCCAGAACGCTTGCAAGTATTTCCCCTGCGCTCGTTCGATTTTTGAATTTAATATGGAAACTCCTCTTTAGTAATCTTCCAAGTATCAAGATATTTGTGTTTGACCTAGGCATCCATTACCTATTTCTCTTGCTCACACCGGTACGGCAAAGGCACTTCTCGCAGCTTCTAAAGAAATTCACGAAATTATTTACAAACAGTTGAATAAAAGATCAGTGCAGAAACTGGCCCCATGGCCTGGACCGTGAGTCATGATATGCGAAATAATTCCATTCAATCCTGTGTCGTCGTTATGATTTTCTCTTGCCCGATTATCTCGGTTAAAAGGTTACTGCACGCATCAGTCAAATCTTGGATTTCCTTCCTTTTTGCTTCAAAAGTGGCTTGTGTCTCTGCAATAAGATTCTTCTTCTCTTCGATCTCTCTCCTATTTCGCTCGATCAATTCGTCCAGAGATTTTATCGAATTAAATGCCTTACGATTTTGGTTTTGCCTTATTCTTATTGCCTTCTTTTGTATCTCCCACCCTCTAGATTCAATCTTGGGAAAAATGTCGATGGCCTTATCCAAATATGTCGAAACTTTATCTGAATCCTTTAAACTTATGGTACCTTTCTTGACAGCTCCCCGTATCTCTATGAGCAGGGTCCTGTAAGCCTCAATCATCTCACGATCCTCTTTGCTTCGTTCCACATTCTGTTCGGACGAATTAGAAAGACTGTCTGATTCAATTTTTCTCTGATTCAAAAATATCTCCCATGGAGAGCTAGAGAGTAACTCAATTTTTGCAGCCACGCTCTTTGAGACACCATAAGAATATTTTGTAAAAGCGCGATTAAGATGAGAGAATAAATCAGAGACGTATTCACAGAATTCTGCCCTGCTTTTTTCCAATTCTCTAGATTCAGATTCAAGAAGGGCATAATTTTTGTACTCATCTGACTGTTCTATTTCGTGACGACGCGTTGTTAGCTGCGTAATGTCCTTCTCCAATTCCTCTACTTCTGTTGAGATGCTGGCAATTCTCTCCTTAGAATAATTCAAAGATGCCAAGTTGTTAGATAGGTCGGTAATTTTTTTGCTACAAGCGTTTGCGTCCTCCAAATCTAGGTCATAGTTTTTGATCAATTTTGATGTCTTCTTATTCAGGTTAGTAAAGTCGCCGAATTCAGATCTGAACTTGTCGGCATATTTCTTTAGAAATACATTGAAAAGTTTGCTGTGGGAGCCAGTGAGCTGACCAAAACGATTGGTAATTGATTCTAGTCGATCTCTGAACTTGATTGCATCATCGTACGAAGCTATTTCTGGAAAACTAGAATTTGCATCCTTCAGTATCGAGGTAATAACGGTGCTGCGAGCGTTTTCTACTGCGGATTCAAATCGTTGATCTTCTACCTTGATCTCTTCATTCTGGAGATCGGCGGCCAAGTCTACGATTGACTGTAAGGTTACCTGCGCAGAATTTCTAATTGGATAAAGCTGTCGGACAAGCTCATCCGTCTTTTGCTCTTCAATCCTGCGAAGATGATTTACTGAATCCTCAATGGTAATAGCTTTTCCCGACAATTCCGCGAGTCGTTGAGGCTCAGACCTAGCACTTTGCTCCAACGCCATTTCGGCATGGTCATATCCCTCGGTAATTGAGTTACCGTTTTGATCATTATTTCTCTTGTCTTTTGAGTACTCCTCAGGTCGATCGGAAGCCTCGGGTTTAAGTTTGGACTTAGACTTAAATCGGTTTTTTATAAAGTCAAATGAAGGACACAAAAGCAGTCTAAGTACCTCCTGTACACTTTCTCTAACAAAATCTTTGCGGTACTATATTCAAGTGAATCTAGGTTGATAAATTTCCCCGAAAGGAGGACAATATAATACAAGACCTCAAGGTCTTTTTGTACATCTGGACCAGCCTGCCGGCAGGCACAAGGATTATCGAATTGAAAGCTCAAGTCTCTTGTTGCAGTTCATAGCTAACGAAAGGCTGGTAAAGAGTGACTCAGAGTCACTCGCTAGCGCGAAGATTATATACCGTATATTCCAAATAAAGCCATGAAAGGAGCTCGGCATATTTGTTCAGTCTGCTATCAAGAATTCACAAGGAAATACAATGGCAAACGTCATAATGACAATCTTCATGCTTCTCAGGCCCAAATAATGCCGCTCAGAAAATTTCGGTACGGCGGTGGCATAAGGCATAATCCTAGAAATAAAAAATGGGGGTTTCTTTCTCCAAACATGCTGAATAAGGACGATTTATTGTCCGAAACTCTAGAGCGAATAGGTAAAGAATTTGAAGGTTGCGAGCATGAGTTGGGTGGACTTTCATCTCAAGATAGGGTCTTGTTCTTAGCCCAGATAGTAGTTCACTCGTTACGTTACGAGGATCCTCAGGAACCGATGAAGAGATTTCTAAGAGGCTTTAGAAAGCACAGATTGAATGAGAAGATAGTACGATACGTCGCAGCTGGATTTGACGTGACGCCATATTCTGCAAAACAGATGCTTATTAGTCTACTAGAATAGATGCACTGATTGAACCGGAGAGCAGAAAACTCCAGTCTATTGGATCAGGTGCTATTAGTGATAATTGTATCAAAGGGCTAACAGCAACGGTAGGAAGACATTCTTGCCATGCTTACCAGTAACTAGCCTTTATCTTCTCTATAACCATTTCATGCTCTGGACCTTTCTTTCTTGCGAATCTCTCCATAGCATTTAGAGGAACTCCACCCAATGATCTCGCCAAACCGGCAAAGAACAAATTCTTCATCGGATTATCTCGCCCAACTTTCCGCATAAATTTTTGAATTCCATATTTGAAATTGTGCTGCCATGTTTTGTACATCACTCCCAGCTTCGGTGGATCCATCGTATTATTAATGTCAAAGAATTCAGACTTCTCTAACAGTCCGATAGGGACAAATGTCAATGGAGTAACAGTGAATCTTGAATCTGGTTGTTCCGTTTCCAGTTCGTGAATCAACTGGATGGTTTCCCAACTATCTTCAGGGGTCTCATCATTGTTCAAACCCATTATCAACGTAAATGCAGGTACCCAGTAGGATTCATTCAGTGTCTTTACTCCATGTTTTACAACCCAATGCCATTCGTTGGGTCTGAAAGGAGCCAGCTTTCGGTCGGCATATTTTCCGATTAACCGTGTACTTCCAGTTTCGAAGCCACATTGAATTCCAATATGATTATTAGGACTTGATCGTATAATCTTGGAGATATTTGGAACGAGTCTTTCATTGGCAATTGCGCCTGCCAAAGTCCCGTGAGTAGGATTACAATGCTCAATGCCTGTGTCCATGATGCCTTTGAAGAGTTCTTCTAGAGCTTCTCTATTGGGTTCCATATTCTTTGTAGTCCTTGGGTTTAGACCGTAAACAAAGATGTCATCGCTATGAACCCACGCATTTTTGGCTCCGCCATATTTCATGTTTACCTGAATTTCCTTTTGCACCTTTTCAACAGGATAGTATCGTAACGGCCTAAGGGTTACGTCGCAGAATTTGCATCCTCTCCCGCAGCCTCGCATCACCTCCACCATCCCGTGCATACTGGGATTTATGATGTCAGGAATTTCATCTACTGACGGTTCGTCCCAATAATGTATGAATCTACCATGATATTTTCGCTCAGGTCGATCATATTCCTTAATTTCAACTTTGAATTTAGACTTCTTGAATGGATTGGCAGTTTCGAAATCCCCGGCCATCAAAGCATCAAAGAAACTACCACCGGCTCCATCTATCTCAGGACCTATTCCACCGAGATCGCCCTCAACAATACCGTAGATCCCATATTCCTCTATCTTTGCAGGATCGTAGTTATACTGCCATGTCCCTGATGCACCTACTACGACTTTTGCGTTACTTCCATTCTCCTTTTTCGCCCTGGAAATTCGTCTGTGTAGTTCTCTGCAATAAAATTCGTCGTAGGACATGTATTTACGACCGAATGTAAAGGTCATGGTGACCGGACCCATTCCAAGAGGGTCCATCTCGTAGGTACCGACGACCTGTGTTTCAGGGCCTATAAATTTTTCAACATAATCGGGGTGGGCTACAACAACATCTTCCCTGCTGTAGCCATCTCTGATGAGAGAAGACTCAACCTTCCTCAATCCATACGGCGCATACTTTGCCACTCCGTTAATATTCCCAATCGGGTTACAAATAAAATCAAATAGTATCCTCGGAGTCATCTGTTGACCCATTATTTTGTAATAGAGTAAAGCAGGATCTCTTTTGGTATCAATAGCAGGAGCACAGCCAAAGAAAGATGCTAGAGATATCCCTCGGTAGGGCGACATAAGTGTCCTGTCAGCCGTCAGTACAATTTTTGGATATTTCATGGAATGCTACTACGCCAATCCCTAAGCATATCCATTTCACATGGATAGATATTAAGTTTTTCAATTTCAATGAAATTTCAGAAAAATAATTTAGGAGAAAGGATAAACGCCATCATAATACTTGCATGAAACATGATACCCTTTTTTTCGCTGCAATGGGCAGTTTGCAGTCTTATATTCTAATTTGCGATACCGACACATAAGCCGTCTCCACGCTAATCGCTAGATCGATTTGCAAACATAAGGAGGACTACATAATACAAAAGCAAAAAAAGGCCGCATCTACATAAAATCAGATCGCGTTGTCACATTTTATTGCTATTCGTATGTCGGTGTCAACGCTGGACGTGAAGTTGAACGCCTTAATTTAACATCAGACACGTGGAATACGACAATACAAGAGTGCGATTACTGCCGGACAAAAATGCATTATATGTATTTGTTTGTAAGTCGATTCAAACATCATCGCATGAGGCATTTGTTTTTGTTTTTGTTTTAGTCGTTTCACTGTAACCAGAAACCAGTACAGCTGCTATCAATCCAGTGACCTTATTAACGAAATCTTGTCTTTGACCCCAAGCACTTTAAACTTATATCTGCCTCCATATTCGCTTGTGTATAATTGAGCGTAGCTTGCGGCACCTTGGTAAGTACTAAATCTCACTCTCAATTCTGGAATAATTGTCGGATTACCTTCTACGTCGAACGTTTCGATTGCATAACTTGTAGGCAATCTTCTCGCCTGTTTCATAATTAGATATACTGCAATCAAAAGGAAAATGACTGCTGATATAAATACTATTACAGCCCCAAATTCCTTTGAAAAAGCTAATATATGTGCTAGCAGGTTCTCGCTCAGCCATTTATACAAAAATTCAATACCTTTGAAAAATAAACCAGCGACTGCATCATACATCTTATCGCGCGCCCTTCTAATTAATTACTTGAGCCTACTATAATAATATAGCTAATTACAAACTAACCGTCACACAGGGCAATTCATTTCTTTGCCCCAAGTGATCTATTCTTCAGCCTAAGCTGACTTCCATGACACTTTCTGCAACGTTCTGCAGAGATTGGATTCCTACCTCCACATTTGAAACATATTTTAAAGAAAAGTCTTCGCTGTTGAGCGATCTGTTTCTTTGTAGCGTCAGTTATGGGCATTATGTAATCAAACTGAATTACATACCGATAATTTTTAGCTTTCTATTTGCTTATTGATTCCCGGATTCATAATAATTTTAGGATCTTGCAGTCAAGGACCCGAATAGAGTATAATGAGGGATAATCGTTCCACATAAATTCGAATTCTGAACTCATGATACACACTCGGTCGTCATTAACTATTTTATGTAATTGCTATTTCGTAGCGGTTGGCGAATCCTCTCTAGTGGGGATAGAATCAAGACTGAGTTGTCTGGCCCGATCTTACAATTTAACGCTCCACATCAGCAGAACTAAATCAAGATCATCCGAATTGCATAAGGCTCAAGAAACTGCATTTTTTCGGTAGTGTGAAGACTGGTGTAAGCAAAGTTTAATAACACTCGACTTAATCACATTTAGTAGTATGTTGCATAGAATGCTGAGAATCATTGGTTATTTGATTGAAGGCAGGGCTTCCATAGTATACAAAGATCCAAACCATTCAATTGCGTCGAAGGGCAATTGAAACACCTCACATTAGTCGAGTAGGACGAGTCAGTACTAAGAGAGACTGGCTGATTAATGTTATATTTTTGCCGAAATGTCTTTCAGTAGTAACTATAAACAAAGATCCGAACGAGCATGGCAGCATGCCTATTCTATAGAAACGACAGAAGATCTTATATGATAGATCCCTTATTATATAAGGGTAGACAATATGGGTGTAAAATTATTCAAAGAGAACGATACGCCGTATGGTAAAAGCTTACAAGAATGGTCTAACCGCTGGTGGAGTTGGATGGTGGGACAACCTGAGGGAACTAATCCAACAAGAGATTCCAGTGGACAAAATGCAAACAACTGCCAGTTCTATGATGACGTGTATTTCTTATGTGGTACTACTGAAACAGAAAAAGTTCATCGGAAATGCACTATTCCTGAAGGCAAATCTATTCTTGTTCCTGTTATATGTTACGAACACTCTTTGTTGGAGGACGATAAGATAGTTAATCCCAACGAACTCCTAAAGCTCTCATCAGATGATTTAAAAGGCTATGACTACTATGCCGAAATAAACGATGAGGACTATAGTAACGAAATTATACGAATAAAATCACCGCTGTTTAGACTTACACTACCGAAAAATAATGTTTGGCACACTAGGGAGGGGTACACTGTTGCCGCAGCTGATGGCTATTGGATTTTCGTAAATGATCCCCAGTCCGGGACCTACAAGGTTAAAGCTAGCTCAAAAGAACATCCCTTAAACATAGATACAACCTACGAAGTAACTATATCCTGATAACTCTTTCGCGGCGAACTATCGAACGACGATCTGATAAATTATCTCTAACACAAATGAGGCATTTCTGTCTATGTTTTCCTTCAAGTGTGCATACAAAGGATCGTTTTTAAACTGATTCGTTACGGTATCATTTCTGATCATCGCCACTTCGCCAGAAAATTGTATTACATGTTCACCCACTGAAAGAGGTCGTAGGAACACCCAATAACCATCACAAACTGCTTTGGTCAACCCCGGTTCAATATCATAGACGCAATTAACGGGAAAATTTAAATCAAATATAGGCGACTGAACCCTATATTCATATAACCTTTGAACCTTTGTTCCGTCTACAATAAGTTCTAGATTCTTCACCCTGTCCATAAACTGCTTAGCTCGAAGTCTGAGCTCTGATTCGTAGTTCAAGTCAACATCCTCAGCAAAAGAATCTTCTTTTTCCAGGATTGGAAAAAGTATAGATCTGTGCTTTGGTATCTTACAATAACGTTTAATTGGGGCTACATTTCCAAAAGAGCCAGCAAGAAACCATACGTTTACATCCTCTTGTTTCTTACAGCAATTTTCACCCGTGTCATCAAGAGAAGGGTTGATTCCCTTTGGTAATTGCAGTAGCCATTTGCACCAAGAAGCTGCCCATTCCTCCCAAGACCGGCCAAACGGTTTAGATTCTCGAGGAAATAATAAGGAATCATCGTTTAGATTGTTGTTGCGCGTTGTCAAAGCTAAAATCTCCCATCAAATGAACGAAGGATAGATATAATATATTCTGTTAATGGCGGTGTTAACAACAATATCAAGCAACCTAGAAAAAGATGGAAAAAAGTGACCCTGCTATCTCTCCGTTCTTTGTTTCTTGACCTCTTCTATCACTTCCTTTAGATACTTTTTGATATCTTCAGCATTAAGTGAGGTGGAAATTCCAGTCTCTTCCACCATCATATCCTGACATCTTCTTGTGAGTAAAATTGCCCTTTCCTCTATCTCTTGCTCCATTTGAGCGGTACCTATGCTATCCAACAATTTGGCTTCCTGGAAAGCCTGATTCTTAACAGATCTACGCAAACTAATGTCCTGGGATACAGAGATTGCTGACGAATATATCCCTACTAAGATCAGGTAAGATGATATTCCCAAGAATGATATTGTGACAAGTCCAAACGGCGGATAGGAAAATGACACCAATATCATGGCCTGATTTGAAGTGAACAGTAATACAATGCCAAATGCAGAGATAATAAGATAATCTCTGACAACATTATGACGTGGAAGACTTCTTGCTACCATCCAGAAAGCGATGCCAAAGAGAATACCCCCTGCGGGTGTGCTCAAAGTAAAAATTGTCGTATAAAACATGCTAAATAAGACTGGTTCTGATTGACGCATAGTGGAAAATAGTTCCGCGAATAAGGGCATGAATTGACTTAAGAAGAAGACCAAAGGAATACTTAGCATGACCCAATATTTTGCCTGTCCCAGTCTTTCAGAGTAATGCCGTAGTAGTAGTGCAGTTGAAAGCCAAAATGAGACAAATGAGGCTACTGTTGTTGCAACAAATGCGTAGTTTAGCGTGCCAATTAACGAAAACGTCGCAAAAAAAAGAGATACAGTGGGAGATACAGGGCCTGAATGAGGTCTTGCTTCAGATGGTTGCTGTGACAAAATAATATCCACAAGAACAATAGTTATTCCAGCATTCAATGCAATTATAGTCGAAGATATAGCGTAAGATATGACTACGATGTTCCTGTTTGACTTGGACCAAGAAAAAAAACGCTTTGAAAGTATGGTCATTAACAGCATAGATAAAATATAACTCATTGTTGCGCATGCGATTATCATGCCATTGTTATAACGAGACATCGTAATCATCTGCAAAATTACAACAAGTAGTATTGCAGTGATCACAACCTGGGTTACAACAACAACTTCGTGTATCCTATCAAAGTGTTTTTCCTTAGAACGGATCTTTGCACTTTTCTTTCTGATGTATTTTAAGATGAGATATTGTCCTATTGCGAACATCGATCCTATAATCACAAAAATAGAAAGCCTGGGACCGAAAACCGGTTCAATAGTATTAAAAGGATAGATTTTGATAAGCAACGTGTCTAGAATCAGGAAGGCAATTAGAGTGGATAGTAAAAGAAATATCATTCTATTATCATATACCAACCCAGTTAACGACCTGAAAAAGCTTAGATTCATTTCATAATCTCTTTTGTTGTCCAATATGTTCCCGATGCATACTAGATAAATCCTTTCTAACTCCCTAGTTTGGGATTCCTAATGTAGCCTCTGTTAAGTTAAGTTTTCACACCTTCTATTCTGAGTCATAAATTTGATATGTGGAATACTTGCATTGCGCAAGAACACCAAAAGACCAAGCCAATTATGTACATGTATCAGATCGTATTCGATGGTATGTTTGCAAGGAGAGTAATCAAGATTGGATTTAAGATGTCTTATAGAACCATCCAGGGAATAGTAAAAGGATTTCTGGCTATATCAGGTCGTATCATTCAGAGTAACTAAAGGTAACGGCTACGATAAGGCTCATTATAATAGGAGTTTCAAGTTGTTAGACGACTAGAACCAGCAATAAGTATCAGAAAAATGCGTCCATTAGGTCCAATGGATGTCCACTGCGAAGTCTTGCCAATCAAAAAAGTAGGGTATATTGGATGGATAAAATTAAAAGATGCAAGTGGAAGATGAATTGCAGAGATTGTGTTCTCTTCTATCAAAAGAACATTAGGTGAGGATCTACTTTCAAAGAATTTTAGAGCACAGAAGGTTCAATAAATTCATCAGCCTATAAGCTGAAACAAGGCCTTAGAATAATGCTATTCTAAAATTACCTTAGAATTTAGCTACAATGTACGTAGTCTTATCCATAATAAAGGCGCTAATTCAATTAACCGGATTACATAACTGTACCCAAGTCCATACAACAAAATGGCTTCTCTTCTAGATAAGCGGATCCGATGCCTTTGCAGTATTTCTAAAACTTACTCCTAGTACAATGCACAAAACATGAGTTCTATGGATGTTTTCTTCTGTTGAACATACATAAGGAAAGATCATTCATAGCTTTAGCTGTGTCGGCCTAACTTAACAGTGCCCTGGAGCAGCTAAAATATAAGTAGATGTTCTCTGTAAGAGAAAACGGATGCATTACAGTATTGTTTTTCTGCGTGAATATAGGATTATGGTTGCCGTGATTTCACTCGTTACCTTATCTACTATCATTTTGAATGCTTTGGCCACACAGACGTCAGCACAGAATGACAAGATTGAGACATTCCCAATAGGATCTAAACCCTACAATTCCACTTATGGTGAGTGGAGTGTGAAGTGGTGGATATGGGCACTTTCTATCCCAGAAGAGAATAATCCAGTAACTGATCAGACAGGTGAGAATTGCGACATAAACCAGGAAGGTCAAGTGTGGAATCTAGCTGGGACGACGGGGGGGTCCGTTACTCGTCAATGTGATGTGCCAGTAGGAAAGGCCATATTTCTTTCCCCATTGAACATAGAATGTTCTTATGCCGAATTTCCGACTATGAAGACGGAACAGGAGTTACGTGATTGTGCTCAGTGGCCTGGCGCATCAATTGAAGTGACTGTTGACGGAGTCAAAATAGATGATATAGATAAGTATAATGTACAGTCGCCTATATTCGACGTTGACTTGCCTGAGAACAACATATTTGGAGCCCCAGCAGGTCCAACGAAAGCTGTATCTGGGGGTTGGTGGGTTATGCTAAAACCACTTCCTCCTGGAAATCATCAGATTAGCTTCGGTGGCAGCGTACTTGATAACCCGACTACTGGAACACAAAGCTTTGCCGTTGAATCAACCTATAACCTGAATGTAGGATAAATAGGTTCTTAGGTTGGACGAGTACAATGCGCGGATGGAAAACGGGTAATCTGTAATATCTTCCCGAAGCCTAAAAAAATATCTATCTAGTCAACACCAGCTGATGAAGTATATTATGGAGACATCCTGAATGGTTCAATGAATCGATGGTAGAAACCTGGTGGGATTTGATAATGGCATTTCGAATCAAAGGCACATACATAGTCTTTCAAAAAATCGAGTAATATACAAGAAGAATGGATCGGTCGGGGCAAAGGAACAGGCCTCTTGAAACCATTCCAAAAGAACTAGATCGGATTTACATTCGGAAAAACCTATCGTGAAAGAACAAGCTAAGAGAAGGTGGAAGAAATTTAAGATCCCGACAGAATGTTTTTCGATCCTCGTCAATAGATTTATCCTTTACACCAATAGATAAAGCTGCGGCTTGAATTCCCAAATTGTGTTCTATTAATTAACAAGGCGGCGTCACGGTTGCGACGTTGATGAGAGATTATAAGACCTACTATAGGATATGTTGCATCCTATGCAACAATCTTATCTCGAGGCTGCCCAAAATGTTCAGGATGGATTACTTTGAAATTGAAAGACTGATCGAAGATTTGGCGAAACTCTATTCGTGCTCGTGTGCAACGAGTTGGTTCAAGGTAGAAAGCCAATGGAATCCAACAAGAGATGAATTCAGAAATAAAGTGGTTGAATTCATGAATCACTTAGAATATACATTATCTACATTTCCCAACAGCCCTGAGAGTGAAAAATTCAAAAAGCATACCCGAGAACTATTGCAGAAGGAAACAAACCTGATTCTAAAAGGAGACAACAAAGAGGTTGAGAAGAGATACAACTATTTCGTGAATTCCAGCTAATATATTTCCTTTATTACATCAGATTACATTTCCTTTATTACATCAGATTACATTTCCTTTATTACATTATAATCACACCAATACCATGTAAAGCACGGTATCCTAGGAACTATAGTGCCTGAAATTCTACCAACGAACAAGCTACTTCAATAGGAGTTGAAAATCTCAGGCAACTCTTGACTTAAGTCTTGCAATCGCTCGGGGTCTGCTGGCGGAAAACAAAATGGTTTCATTTATCATTTTCAGTCTGATTATGTAAATTATTAGGAGATAGAAATAGATTCCAATTCTGCTATTCGTTTTCTCGCATCTGTCGCCGATTCCCATAACCCATCAAAGGTATCAAAATAAAACCTAACTAAATGTAGCATCATGTTTAACTTGAAGTCTTCGCTCTAAATCTTTTGCTGAGTTCAGAATTTCTAATACGGCTAGATCTGAGACCATGAATTGTTTGGAACTGATATCCGAAACATGTTTGATTTCTACTTCTGTTGCAAGAAAATCCTTGACTACTTGTTGTACTGGCTATCCATCATTTTACGGAATAGGGTAAAATGATCATCTCTCATGAACTGAAGAAGAGCTCTATCAATGCTCTTCTTCCATTATCAATGCTCTCTTTCCATTATTTTAGAATAGATTCGATCGTATGATCTTGCTTCATTTATTACCGACATGGCATAATTCTTGAAGTCCACATCATCAGATGGTTTAACGACCGAACTTGATGAAGGTTCCATTGAGAGCTTCTGTACGAGCCTCATTGCTTTCTTTTCTATCGCATCCTCAACTTGAGCATAAGATATGTCTGCGAATAATGCTGCTTCGTCCTCTGATTTTCTTAATTGTTCTTCTGAGTTTTGAATCCTGCGAAACAACTACGACGGAAAAATAAACTCCGACAAGTATCATGGGAGATGAAATTCCGTAAAAGAGAATAGTAACAAATCCGAACGGAAGATAAGGAATAATCGAAAAGGTTGCCATAATTAAAATAACATAGCCATAACCGGCGAGTCTAACTAGATTCCTTGGCACCACAAATTCATCAGCTATCGTGTCCAAAATGCATATCCAGCAAGCTTGCTTAACGTAAAGATCATCGTCAAGATTATTCCAAATATGACTGGATCGCTGGAAACAAAAGAAGCGAATCCGCTTGTAAATAACGAAAAAAACTGGCTCAGGAAGTATACCAGTGGAAGAGCAACAATGACCCAATATTTTATTCTACCCATGTGACGAGATCAGTAGCTTAACAACACCGCTGTAGCGAGCCATGTAATAACAAATGATAGGATGGCAAGAATATTCGTAAGTAAAAGTGACGTGTCAGCGTAGCAAGGCAGGCACATATCGGAAAGGATTTATGATGCACAAAGCGAATTATGCTAGGGAAAATTAATGAGAGTAACTGTATCAGCCATAAAGGCAGATATCGGGGCCATCGGGGGCCATACACGACCAAGTGATGAACTTTTAAACTCTGTAAAAGAATTTGTCAGGAAAAATTCAAAAAATCTGCTAATTGACCTGTACATTGGGTACACAGGTGACGATATCCACTTGATTATGAGTCATACTCATGGGGTGGACAATGAAAAGATTCACAAATTAGCTT
>JBAUMZ010000046.1:0-8919 GCA_049578985.1 Nitrososphaeraceae archaeon | reverse complement strand
ATTATCCCAGATTTCAAGATCTAACATGTGCTATAGCTAACTACTATAGAACAAGACGTTTCAAACTAGACATCCTCAAGTATCTATCGCGGAGTGTGAGTTAGCGAATTAATGTTATTAAGTCTAAAAACCACACCAGAGGACTTTTCGTCCGCTGAAAGGGCCAAACTTAGTACTAATGGCTTAACAATAGCTATTAAGGACAGAAACAGCCAATCTAGCTTATATACTCAGTTAAGAGCCACTTGGTGAGGTCGCAGAAACTTTAGCAAAATCATATGGTGTATATCTAGAATTCAATCGTGCCCAACCTAGAATTAATGATACCAGGAAGAATAAAAAAGACTGGACCCTCTATAAGATTGACTACCAGGCAAAATGTACAGTTTCAGAAACGGATTAAAAAGAAAAACATGGCAGATACTGTGTCAAGGGGGTGATATATCTGATGAATCATAATATTTTTTATACAAACTGCAATAATGTAGAAATCATACACCAAATAGATACGGTAATACGAATCTATCTTTGGGACTGGGTAGATACGTTTTTAATTCAGAGATATATTTAGGTGCAGAATACCTTTATGTCATACTCTGTTAGCTCTGTAGTGTCTACTGTTATCCATTATGTTGGTGCCCGCATCTCTAAGATAGAAGAATTTATCGCCGGGGGTTATTTAGGCTATCTTGGAATTAGCAGTGGATATATTCCTATAACTAGCCCTTGCAATGTCTTCCGAAATGCTGCACATCTGGCAGCACCTTACAGTATTCTTCTTTGCATTATCAGAAACAAGCCATTCTTCTGGGTCCACCATGATTATTGTGAAATGTGCATCCTTGTTTGCAGTAGGGTGTTTTGTTAAAAGGGTTTTCAGTTATTCTTTATGTTTTGGGTGTTCACAATAGTCAGTGTGCTTCTTTTTATGCATGTCCCCGATTGAATAACGATTGACCTAATAACGTATACAGTCATAAACTAGTCTAACGTCCAGTCTTCCCCTACTGGATACATATGTTACCGATTTGGGAAGCAAGCCGGTCATTCATGCTTCACGTGCATGTGAACTATGATAGTTCAGCTCTTATCCACAAAGTTTCAGATATTGAAGTGTATGATAGTACACTTGACTCGGTATTTGAATACGTAGCAAACCCTACTGAATCAAGGACACCTTCCTCAGAATCATCTTTAATTTCTATAACTAGAGAAACCTCTCTATCTATCAAAATGAATGTTATCTCCGTATCGAGTTTAGTAGATTTGCTTTGAAGCACTTGTAGGTTATTGAGTCCGGATGAAATATTAGAAACTATTTCTTTTAACCAGTTACTGCCAGTTTCGTTGTTTATTAGAACTCTAACTTGTAATTCGTTGTTTTTTCTACATTTGTCTACCAGCTGCTCGTGGCATGATACCCCTATCCTTAAGACGGACAAGACCATTTCTTATTGCATCATAGGCTGTATCATGTTAGGTTGTCGCCATAAATTCCCTCTGCGCTGACAGACTCTTGATCAGTATCTTGACAACGCATTTGACTTACCTTTGTTAATCTATGCTTAAGTATGCATTATTATAGGTATGGCTCATATGATGCGCATATCGTTGGTACTGACGATAATTTCAACGGCGGGGCTAAGCATAGTTTTTACCGGTGAGACAATAAATGCGCAAAGTTTTACGAATCCCGCTTCTTCGGATTCATTAAAAGGAGCGCTAACGAGTATTCAAAATGATCCTACTGACAATAAGACTAACTGGATAGTATCCGGCGTATTCAGAATGGACAACATGAGTAGTACAACATCTCCAATATTCAATGCGACTTTCTATATGGTGAAGACAGACGGAACTGCCCTTCATAAGCACCAAATTTACGATCTAAAGTTAACAGGAGAACCTTCCACTGCTGGTAATTCTACCACTTATAACGGAACAACAACAGTTATAATGAAAGGTGTACCGGTTAAAGATGTACCTATAAGCATAGCGCTGATGGATGATAGTGCAGTAAGTATATGGCTTGATCCTGCGAAGGTTAAAAATCATTTTGGAGATACTCCAATTTATGGAACCCAGCATCTCATATGCGTGGAGGAAGCTCAATATTGCAAATAAGCCAATACCAATAGGGCTTTCAAAGTCGTTGTTTACTATAGGGGATGCGATATCCAATCTAACATAAAACATGTTCAAGAAAATTATATAATCATTATATCACTAATTACGTTGGAAAAGAATGACTCATAAATATGAAATTTACGAATAACTGATATCTAATCTCATTCTATACCTTTGTAATATCAACTTGATAATCACTCTTTTTTAACTTGTTTTTCATAAAATGTGAAGTGAAGGCATTTCCGGTTATCAAGAAAATAAAACCCACACTAACAGTAGTATCAACTATCATGATTGGATTTATTATTAGCGATATCACAATCGTATTGGCTCAACCTAGTGATACCACTAATCAAGATAATTCAATGACACCAATCTCCATACCTGTAAAGTCAGATACGGATGGGGAACAAACTATAGTAACATTGCTAAGGTCGAATGAAACTAGCTTCATGGACAACTCTCCGATAATTAGTATTCAAGATTTCCGGAACACCTTTGATCCACTTCTTGAACAATTGATTCTATCAAATAATTACAAGTAACTCGGACTACTATTAGAAGTTAGAATGGGACTTTAATTCTGGAAGTCTGACCTCTTACTGCAAGCGAACTATTTGGACATTCATTAGAGTTTGTAATCTTCAGGATGACCTCCACAAGTGGAGTTTCTGACTTGTATATAGTAGACATCGATCTCTAAGATAAGAGATTTAGATGCAGATGTTACAAATAGAAGTTTGGAGAGTTGACAGGAACTTATCTTGGAGAGCTTTATTTCCCTCTAGGAGTACTATAATGAATCACTTGAAGCAGGAGATTTAATATAGAGATGGTGCAATTCCGTCCTACTGGAATGGTTTGGCCTGAGAAAGCATTGGGTACTCATACGGATCTATGGTTAACTGTTGCACTTACGCAGATAGGTTACATTTTTGATTACCTACATGGGTTACACTTTGCTGCTTATTCGTAGTATGTATTGTGGATGTAATTAATTCTATTTCTTTATAGATATAATCAAATTCAGGTACAGTTAGTCCTGTAAATGACCTGAATAACAAGGCCTTTTTAGACAATCTACGATATGACATCAAATGATACTTCAAATATGTGCATTATCCGAAGTACAATATAGCTGTAAGCTTCTAATTACGCAATAGATCTATTGTGTTGCCAAATCTAAACTTTTCTTGAGCACAAAGCACCCAGCACAAAGCACTTGCGATGGAAATCGCAAATACGGTTTGGATGGAGTAGCAGAGTAGGTAGCATATTGGAAGTCTAATGCTTTATGCTTTACATTTTTGAGATATCTCATTTTGTGCTTTCTTCATGCAGGAGACAAAAATATGATAGCCATTCGTTCATTCAGTATACCGAGGACAGAATTGAAAGTCTAGATTGATAATTAAAAAATAAGCATTGACCGATTGAAATGACTTTAATAATTTTTTAGTTGTATTGACTGTCATGCAATTCTACGTGTGTGTTCCTGTCTCTTTATAGTTATGACTCCGAGAGCGACGAATCCGCCTCCTATTGCCAGAATCAAGAAATCTGCCGGCAGAATTAGAGCCCAAACTTGATTTACTGAACTCGCGTATATGAAAAGAGTGCCCAGAAAGATCAAAGCGATTCCAGTTATTGTTTCGCCATTTAATGTTTCCATAAGCTAGTAAGATCTAATCATACTACAAGTATATAAGTTCCAAAATATCAATAAGCATATTAAATTGAGTATCACTTATCAAGAAAGGCATCTTGTCTTTTTCTTTTCTTTTCTTGTGTTGTCGCCTCTAGTCATGCACGTGCTCTGCATTGCAGAGCATACTAACTCTTCATATATGTTCAATACCTGACATATACTTGTTTAGGCTTGAGCATTGAGATCATGCCCATATCTAGCTGCATGACACCAACTGTTATCACAGCTACTTCTAATCAAACAATAAGAGATGTATGCAAAATCATGTGTGAGTATAAGATAGGCAGTGTTATTATTCTAAAGGATACCGCTCCCGCACAATGCAACAACCCAATAGGAATTACAACAGAACGCGATGTTGTGACTAATCTTGGATCCAAAACGCAATCACCCTTGCTTCAGACACCAGTGTTTGAGATAATGAGTCATCCACTTGTTACAATTCAGCCCAATAGTTCGTTAAAGGATGGAATAGAAACTATGCAACTGAAGAATATTCGTAGGCTCCCAGTGATCGTCAAAGAGAATGGGAATGAGAAGATGATTGGAATAGTCACAGAGAAAGATATCCTTAGAGCAATTATGAAAGCGCTACCTTCATCCCAAACTACTACAGAAGGCATGCTAAATGATCAAATGCAATTCGGATATCGATTCATGTATGAGAGATTTATCAACGAGGATCACTTTTCGAAGGACATACATCCTGGTATGGGATAAATACAAAAAATTTGTTTGCAGAGTACATTCATTCGGTACCTGTAAAACATTAGCAAAGCAAATTATAGGATCAATTTAACAGAATTAAAGGCTAGCCATACGGAATCCATCGCACATATTGACAAGTCATCTCATGAGCTCAAATCTTATTGTGTGTATGCTTGAAGTTAATATATAGCTAATCTCATATGCATGATGTCTTTGTTAGTCAGTTAATTGATTCTTCCACTAATCATCAATCCGAATGAAAAAATTAATCGTATACTCAAAATGATTGATGTAAAGCAGAATGGACTTTGTTTTTCATGTCGAGGGCAAATCACGCATGATCATGCTATCGTGAGTAGCGGTCGTCCGAGACACTACTATCATAAATACTGTGCCATCAAACATAATATTATCTAGATTATCGGCTTTTTAAATATATACAGTAATGTGAAAAGCAGAGGAATGACAATTAACAATTAAAAAAAAATTGGAGATAATAATTCCACATAGAAGGTTGGATGACGTAGGCTGCAAGAGTTATCGGAACGTCTTAAAAGATTATGACGGCAAAAGCTTCTAAACTATTCTTGCCTTGTCTAGATTAGCAGGTCCAGCTTGTTCCCAAAAGTGGTTGAATAAGTCAAGACACCATTCATTAAATTGCGGGTCGTTTCCAATGAGTAGGACACTCATATCAACTTCACCCTTAACGTATGGAAGCATTACCGCAGATCGCGAATCTGATATGTAGATTGCAATATTTACAGTGTCAATCATTTTTATTTTGATTTTACCTGACTTTTCCAAACCATTAATGATGGGTATTACATTTTCAATGACTTCTCTAGGAAATACTGTGTTACGTCCAAACATACCACATACTTCAACACCATTGATGGCACGCTCTGCAAGTATTTTTCCTTCTTCAGGCCATGCCTGTGAGACCATTATCTTTAGAGACGCTTTTGCATCAGATTCTAATTTCTTTAGCTTTTCGAAAACTACTGTCACCGTCTTCACGACTTCACAATTCTGCAATGCACCAATTCTCTGAACAAACTTATCAGGAATATCTTTAAGAGTGTGACCTTCAAATAGCTCTTGGTGCTTCTTTATCGCCAGATAATATGGAATCTGCTTTGTTACAAGTCTTCCTAATTCTGTTAAATGAAAGACACCACTACCGCCTGGATCGTCTCCGCCTCCTCTTTTTATAAGACCAGCCTCCATCATTCTAATCATATTCCTAAAGACCTCTTGAACAGTAATATCAAGTTCTCTTGCTAGAGAGCTAAGCTTGGCCGGTTTATTGACTAAATAGATCAGTATAGAGCATCTGGTCTCACTAGCTAACTCGCCAGAGATCTTAGAGACTATTGATGCATCATCAGGGCTTAGCACAAGAAGAAATTACAAAGGCATCAATTATTAAGAATTTCATTTGAAGTCAAGTATGAACAAAAATAAAAACAAAATACATACTCCTTCTTGGTCAGTGGTTTGGTTTGGACTTAATTGTTACTTGAACTTGATTTGTAATATGTAATTACAAAATATATGCAAGATCCAACAAGCGCTTTAAACAAAAGGATTGAATTTTAAACAAACTGGCCTAAATTTCAGCTAATTGGATGAAGTAAGAATATTATTTATTGATACTATACATTATACGTGCGATGTCTCAATTAATTGAAATAAGTAATCGATTCAAAGATTTACAAGAAAAATACAGAGAGTATTTCCCTAAAGTTGACCCAGCATTGATAAATGACCTTCTCTTACGTCAGATGGAAAATCCATCAGTAACTCCATTATTTATGGTTGAAGTTTTTACCAAACCTGGAATAAATACCGAACAAGTGAGAACAATTGTAAGAAAGAAGACAGGCATGAACCCTGCAATGTACGATAATGGTACTCATTGTGTAATAACTCAGAAGCTTACTATGGAGAAATTAAAGGAAATATCTGAACTTGATGAAGCATTAGAGATAACTGGAAAATACATTGGTGGGCTAGGAGGCCGAGAAACTTATCCTGAACAGCTCCATAAAAAAGAAAACGAAAAGTCATTTCGTTCAAGGAATGACGTACAAGAGATTGAGGGGGACTCTAGCAAGCTGAAGCAATCTGTAGCTACCCAAATGATGGAAAGAAAAAACAAAAGATACAAAATCGCGATATTCACAGCCGTAGGAATTGTTGCTGCAGTTGCCCTCGCTGGTTATATCATAAGTGGAGGTCTGATTCCAAATATTAACCAAAATAATGCCTCACCTTCAACACAAACAGCATCTCCAACTGGCGTTGCCCTTCCTCCAGGCATAATACATGGATATGTTGCCGGCCCAACAGGATTACCTGCCATAGCCGCCTCAGTTGTTGCTGCAAATCAAGAAACTGGCTATACTGGAAATGCACTCATTTCTATCAATGGCCAGTATTTTCTTAACAATTTACCTGCTGGACAATACATAGTAATGGTCGCATATCCTGATGGTACAAACCAGGTGGTAAATGATTTCCAGGTCGAAAGTGGCTCCAACCATGAGCTTAACTTTAGCTACTAACTGCCGCTGTTTACTTACACCTCATTTTTATTTAGATTAATTGCATAAATCGAAGAGGCCGCTGGTTTATCGACGATAATCCTTTTTTAATATTCATATGTCCTATTTAAGGAAAATGAGAAAGATGCAAAGAAAGCATGGGAAAAATGATTCTACCCCTCCCATTTCAGAATTTAAGATAGATTTTTCATTTAGACGTGAAGTGTTTTTCATTATTGCAGGGGCTTTTATGGGAGCCATAGTATTTGTTATTCCTATAACAGTGTTCTCGATAGAGGAAGGATCATCTTACTATCTAACTTGGATAGTCTTTGGTCATATCGCTGGTGTCTATTCTCCTATTTTGTCAGCTATAATAGCAGGATTTATGCTCCATGTTTTGGTTGCAACTTGTATTGGTATAGTAGCAGGTCTATTTCTTTACAAGACCAATATCTTGAACATAAGCAAGCCATCAAATGGTTTGAAATACGGACTATTTGTAGGATCTCTAGCATTTGTTATCTTTTCTATTCCAGTTCAAGAGTTCGTATTAGGCCCTGAATTTGCACGTACAATTGGTAATGGTAACAGCTCGAGTCCAGATGGGGAAACACCAATATCAAATCAGATTGCAAGCGCTCAATTAAGAACATTGGTAAACCCTCTTATAATTAATCTGGTTTTTGGAATTACTCTTGGACTATTTTCTTCAATTCTATCAATAAAATTTGGTGCTAGATATAGATGTCCCAAATGCGATATTTCGTTCTCAAGAGTGGACTCACTTCAGCGTCATTTGGAGCTTGTCCATGGCACTAAACCAATCATTACCAAAAAAGTCCTTATACTAGGAGGAGGATTCGCTGGTGTAGGAGTACTTAGAAGGCTGCAAAGTAGGTTCCAAAATGAAGTTAGTGTTGATATTACCATGGTAAGCAAGGATAATTTCTTCTTATTTACTCCAATGCTGCACGAAGTGGCGTCCGGTACAATAGAGACTAGGCATATAGTAACTCCCATTAGGGCTTTTTGTAACAGAGCCAAATTCTATGCTGCTAAAGTACAATCAATTGATTTAAAAAACAGACAAGTGATTATAGAGTCTTCAGTCCCTGTAGATAGTAACATTACCACCACTGCCACTAATGGCACTACCACCAATACTCCACGGCCAGAATTATATGGCATAAAAAAGCAGAAGGATTCAATAGTATATGACTATCTGGTCATATCATTAGGTAGTGAAACTAAGTTTTTTGGTTTGACAGACGTTGAGAAAAATGCATTGACCATAAAGAGTTGGAACGATGCAATAGTTATAAGAAATCACATCATAAACCAACTCGAACAAGCAGAGCTGTTATTAAGACAAAATTATGAAGGATCAAATCCAGATAAGGAAAGAAAGGATAGTCTATTAACCTTTGTAATTGTTGGTGGAGGATTTGCGGGAGTAGAAACAGCTGGAGAATTAAATGATTTTATTCGTGAATCTGTGGAGGACTATTATCATAACATCGAGATTAGGGACATACGAGTATTGGTAATACAGTCTGCAAAGAGACTCTTACCAGAGATGAGCGACGACTTGGCAGAATTTGCTAAACAAAAACTGCTTCAGAGTGGAGTTGAGATTGTGTTGAACAATCGTGTTGTAGGTGCCACTGCGAATAGTGTAAGATTAAATGATGACAAGATTATTCCTACTAAAACCATTATATGGTCAGGCGGGATATCTCCTAATGACATCATAATAGGACTTCCTTGCGAACGTGATAAGAAAACAGGTCGCATTACTGTAAACCAATACCTCGAAGTAGAAAA